>CAKPTK010000019.1 GCA_934190685.1 uncultured Prevotella sp. | reverse complement strand
TTTTGAATGGCAATCGTCACCGTGTCGACATCGGCGTGGAACGACGTAATGGCCGACGGGGCAACGTTGTCAAAGCTCTGGGGCATTGACATTATCGCACCCTTCCCCTTGCCCGAAGTACCACCATTGGTGCGTATGGCCCCGTTGCAGAGAGCCACGTCCCAGTCGGTGCGGTCATACCACAACTTGTCAGTCTCGGCATCGCCGAGTTCACTCGTGCCCACGGTTGTACCCTTGGACAGGGAGATGTAAGTCCATGTGTCGGGATGCAACTGCACGTGCATCACCATTTCGTTGGATGATGGACTGTCGCTGCCATTGTTTGAACTGCATGCCGTGAGGCCAATGGCCAAGAGGGCGGCAAACAACAAGTTTTTTGTTTTTCGCATAACAATCTGTTTTTTGTTTTTCCACTCTTTTTTCGGGTTCTTCCGAAATTCTAGAAGAACCTTTTAGTCACCACTTCTGATGTCCACCTGCTGGCCGTCCGCCGTCATGTTGCCGAAGCCAATCTTCATGGCCTTGCCGTCGGCGGTGCGCACCACAAATGTGCGCGGCGACACGACGCCGTTCTCCTCATACCTGTAGGGCGAAGCCGACACTATGTAGCGTCTCTTGCGATTGTCGGACAATTTGACATAGAACGCTGTGACACCCGCCTTCACAGCCGTTGGAAGGCTTGTCGCCACACACTCGTGCTCCACAGGCTCCGGACCGCGATAGTCGATGAGCGACACGGTTTCCACCATTCCGTCACCCACGGTCTTGCCAATGGCAGCCTTCTTCACGGCAAGGAAGAACACATCGTCATCGGTAGCAGAGGTTTCAACCTTGTCGGATGCGTCGATGGCAATCTCAATCTCGTCGCCGAGATACTGCCCCTGCATGGGGTAGTCGCCACCAGCATTGAAGAAGGCCTGGGCGTAGGCATATTGTGGTGTGGAGGTGGTATTGCCGTCGTTACGGAAAGTAGTACCGAAGGACAGGTCGTTGCGCGAGCTGTACTTCAGCCGTATCTTGAACACCGCCTTCGGTTCGTAGGTTGCAACGCGCACGGCTTGCATCTTGCTCGACAGCACGAGGTCGGTGTGTTGGTGGTCTGTGAAGAACCAGTAGGGCAGGTAGAAACGACCGTTGTCATGGGAGAAGGTACCCCAGGTGTTGGCCACGATGAACGCCCCCTTGTGCGTCGCACCGTCAGGGTCCGTGAACTCAACGAGGTCATCATAGCCCACGATGGTCATAGCATGCGCCCCGCTTGTAGCCAGACGCGTGAGCAACGAGTGATAGCCCGTCTTTGAGGGGCCTTCGTAGCGGTCGTTGATGGCCCATCCGCTCGACTGCGTGGAGAATGTGAGCAGACCGCCTACGCTGCTGCCGTCAGCAGCATCGTAGAGCCACCGCTTGAGCGAGACGAGGTTGGAGGCATCGAAAGAGAGAATTTCCTTCACGCGGTAGCGCATGGCCTTCAAGTACTTGTCATAGCCCGAGGCCCAACGAAACTGGTACAGCCCAGAATCACCGTAGTCGGCCTCGGTCATCATGCCGTACCGCTGCGCAAGGAAGAAGCCCTGCTCGGCAAAACCGCCCTGGTCCTCGCCATCGTTGAGCATGTTCCATGAGAACTTGTAGGAGAAACGGTTGTCGGCCGATACCGAGGCGTCGCGGTCGAGCAGACGGTTCACCTCGTAGGTGAACACATAGCCTATGCTCGAAGCCTGTGCGCAAGAGCCGCCGTCCTGGTTGATGATGGGCGGAAAATACTTGTTCCTGGAGTTGTCAACGGCCTCAGGCAGCGTCACCTCCGACGCATCCACGCACATGGAACGCATGGTGGAGCGTATGTGCCTCACCTCGGGCGTAACCTCGGGCGCGGGATAAGCCTTGCGCACGATGGTCTGCGCTCCAGCAACTGCCGAAACCATCATGAAAAAAAGGAGCAGTGATTGTCTGAGTTTCATATTGTCATAATGTTAGAAACCAATACTACTTGTGTTCCAGTCGCACAATGGTCTTGACGGCCTCCTCGCGCACAGTCTCGTCACAGTTGGTGTCGGCAGCGATGGCCTTGGCAGCCTCAATCATGCGCGGTGCCATGAACGAATAGTTGTGCCAGCCGAAAGCCTCAAGCAGAGCCCTCTGCGAGTCGGTGTCGGCCTTGGGCAGATAGTCGATGAGCATCGGAATGAGGTCATGCACCATGTAGTTGCGGCGCTGTCGGATTAGCTGAATGCGTCTCTTGGCCATGGTCGAGGGGTTGACAATCAACTCAGTGTCCTCAGTCCACTTGTCGGCACTGCGCTCAATGGTGCGGCGAATCTTTGCGCACACGCTATCCTTCTGCATGTAGCACACGGAGGGCGAACTAAACTGGCGGTCGAACTCGGCCAGCAGCTTGTCCTTGGGGAACACGCTGAGGTCGGCCATAGCGTTGAAGTTACAGCGGTCTGACGTGTTGTTGCTTATGCACACCTTCATCAGTACCGGAATGAGACGCTCGTCACCACTCTTGCCGATAAGACGAAGGGCCTGTCGTTGCACCAGCTCATGACTATCCTGCGACGCCTCCTTCAGCACCTCAATGAAATTGTCATCGCCCGCAAGCGCAAGTTTTTCCAGAGCTTGAAGGCGCACTGTGGCATAGGGTGAAGACTCATAGATGGAGCGCAGCTTGGCTGACGAGATGAGTCCGTGGCGGAAAAGGTGCTCGATGGTCAGAGACTGAATGTCAGGATGGTCGTTGTTGAGCAGCTTCTTCCACACCGAGGGTTTGTCCTCGTTGATGATGTGGTCGAGGTCGAGAGCCTTGCCGTCGGCGGAAGCGAAGCGGAAGGTGGGGTCGCCGATGACGTGGGACTCCAAATATGTGCTGTAACGCGCGATGTCGCCCGCGCAGCCGCCGTTGCTCAACAGTCCGAGCAGACGGTCACTCCACTTGTCCTGAAGCACGTTCACCGTGTTGGCAATGCACACCACGGTATGTCCCGGCTGAAACAGATACTCGTTGGCTATGCAGTCGTCCTTGTGGAACGAGCCGCAGAAGCAGGCGTCAATCACCACCACCGGAACGTTGGGACGGAAGCCGTAGCCCTTGAAATCCTCCAGATGGAGGTCTGCAGCAGCCTCAGCCAGCGAGTCCTGCTCCGTGAGTTTGGGGTCGAGGGCATCGGCAAGCCATGATGCCGGCAGGTCAAATTTCTTCTCCAAAGCAACGCGCAGCGAATCGGTGTTCTTGCCGCGCTGCTTGGCCTCGTAGATGTGCTCGCGGCAGTAGCGCATGATGAAATCCTTGGCGGCACGCACCGTCTGCGGTTTCACGAGGTTGTTGAGATACTGGGTGTCCCAGTAGCCGTGGTGGTGGAGCACGGCGAGGTCGAGGTCGGTGCGCATCAGTTCGTCCATGAGCATGGTCTTGATGGGGTTGCGGTCGCTGTGGTCAAGATAGCCAATGCGGTTGACACGTCCGCGCAGCTCGGGAAAATGCTCCAGATAAGAGTTTTTCTCGTCAATGCGTGCCACCTTTGACTCACTGATGTAGCCGTGTCCGCTGAAATAGAACATCTGTTGTAGACGATGTTGGCCACGCTTCTCCTCCACCAGTTTGGTGAGGTAGGCGCGCAACTTCTCATAACGCGAGGTGCCTCCCGCATCGGTTGGTCGTATGCGCCCACTGAAAATGGTGGGTTGCAGATTCTGGCGGCTATCGGCAGTGAGCGAGTAGTAGAAATAAGGCTTAGCTTCATCCTTGCCCAGCGGACGAAACTTCAGTCCGAAGTCGTCATAATAGCGATCACTCGGCACAGAGGACTCGCGGCGGTCGCGCCGCTGGTCCATCTTGAAGGCACTCGTCATGTGCTGCGCGTCGCGCACCATGGCCACGGGAATGTCGCCCACGAACACGGCCCCAATCACGGGGTCCTGCTTCTGCGAGTGCATGCGGATGAGTGTGGCGCGAATGCTGTCGGGCACCTGCCAGCGGTCAATCACGATGTAGGATTTCATGCCGTGAAGTTGTTCCACAGCCGAGGCATAGGCGTCAACCTGTGTTTTTGCCTCATTGTAGCTCTTTTGGTCAATGACGATGGCAAAGCCGTCGCGTGCCTGTGCCGACAGGAATGAAACGGCAGTCACAAACGCTAAAAATATTTTCTTATAGTTATAGCTCATAAATCAAAACTTTAAAATTCAGAAATTCTCATTTGCGATGCGCGATACGCACCGTCTTGCCTCGTCCCTTACATCCTGCGACAGCAACTGGTCGGCTTCCATCTGGCGTGCCACTTCAAGACACACACCTGATGTATAGGCCAAACAGTGCCACCCCATAACATCGAGGAGAGCCTTGCGCACATCGTTGTCGGAACAACGTAGGGTGTATTCGGCCACCTTCGGCAACAGGTAAGCCGGACAGTAAATGCGCATGTACCCGGCCTGACGCAGGGCGTGCTTGTGGTCGAGACTGTCGTTGAGCAACCGCATGATGTCGTTGTCCCAACGTGCCCCCATCTTTTCTATCTGTCCACGCACGGCGGCGCAGAACGAGTCAGGCTTCACGAGCCGTCCCTCTATCTGTGCCAGACAGCTGTCAACCGCCACGGCAAGCAGCCGCTTGTTGAAGAACTGTATGGCCTGGTCGGCATTGAAGGCCACGCGCTTGGAGAGGTTTGTGCGAGTGAGCAGCCGGGCGAAGGCCGGAACAAGGCTGTCGCTACCGCGCTTGGCCATCACGTTCACGGCAAACCGCTGCAACATCTCGTAGTTGTCATCAAGAGCCGTTGCTATGGCTTCGTCGAGAAGACTTGAGCGGCGGTCGGTGAGCATGGTGAAAGCCTGGAGGCGCACAGTGGCCAGAGGTGACGTGCGGAGCGTGTGCAGGAGAGACTGATCAGAGTAGCTTGAAGCGTGCTCAAGCATGTCGCGGCACAGGAGGTCGGCAGAGCCTTTGGCCGGGGGCGTGGGCAGAAAGGTGAACGTAGGGTCGCCGATGACGTGGGACTCAAGGTAGGCGGTGTGCTGGTTTATGTAGCCTATGTTCACACCACAGGCCAACAGACCAAGGTAACGGTCGTACCACTTGTCCTGGATGATGTTCACACTCCCTGCCAGTGTGGCCACCGTCTTGCCGTCACGGAAGATATACTCATCGGCAATGCAGTCGTCACGGTGGAACGAACCGTTGAAACAGGCGTCGAACACCACGCAACGGGCGTTGGGACGGAAATTATACTTGTTTATCTCGTCAAGCGTGAGGTTGTCGTTTGTGCGCATGTTGAGATACTGGGTATCCCAGTCGCCATGATGGTGAAGCACCGCCAAACTCAAGTCGGGACGCGTAAGCTCGTCCATCATGCGGAAACGTATTGGGGCGGCATCGTCGTAGTCCATGTAGCTGAAAGCTCCGGGTTGGGCAGAGAGCTGGGGGAAATGCTCCACCAGCCCTCGGAACTCGTCAATGTGGGCAGGCTTCGACTCCGATATGCTGCCGTCGCCGGTGAACACGAACACAGAGCCGAACCGTTCTGGATTGAGCTTGGCCGCTGTGGCCTTGCGCAGATAGGCACGCAGCTTGTCATAGCGCGAAGTACCTCCTGCATCAGTAGGGCGGATGCGTCCGCTGAAGATGTCGGGCGATAGCCGTTGCGAGCCTTCGGCGGAAAGCGAATAATAATAGTATGGCAGCGATTCGTCCTTGCCGAGTGGGGTGAAGCGCAGGCTGAAGTCGTCGTAGAATCGGTCGCTGGGCACGGACGACTCACGCCGGTCGCGTGTCTGGTCCATCTTAAAGGCCGACGTGAGATACTGTGCGTCGCGTACCATCGGCACAGGTATGTCGCCGATGAGTACCGCGCCTACTATGGCATCGCGTCGCTGCGAGTGCAGTTCCATGAGTCGGGCGCGCAGACTGTCGGGCACCTGCCAGCGGTCCACCACGACATACACCTTGTAGCCCTGCTTCTGTTCAAGCGCCTTCACGTAGCCGTCAAGTTCGGCGCGTGCCTTGCCATAGCTCACCGCGTCAACCACCACCGCCACTCCTTCCTTGGCACTGGCAACAGTGGCCGCCAGCAAAAGGACAGCGCAAAGATACGACAATCGGAGTCTTGCCGTGGACAATAGTAAATAATTTAAAACCTTATTCATAATGGGAATCAGCCGCATGATGCATTGGGCTGAACTTCTTGATTCATTAACCTTTTAAAAGTTTGCATACACTCCAAATTCGCCCCGTGTGAACGAGGTTGACTTCAGCGCAGTGCAATACTGCGCGTCGTCCTCATAGAGCGTGGAGTGGATCTTTCCGAACAAACCCAGGCGCACGGCCTTGGCCACGGGGAAATTGTAGTCGGCGGAACCGCCGAGGCGCACACGCTTGGCAGAGGCATACTCGAACTGTCGTGTCACATACACTCCTGTGATGTCGTCGCGGCCCGACACGTTGGTACCGGTGGCAAACAGACGGTCTTTCATCGGCATGACATATCCGGCAGCGAGCTGAGCGCTCAACACCCCCTTACCGAGGGTGAAATGCTTGCCTACGGTCAGGTATAGGCCAAGGTTATTCCACTGCTGCTTCTGCTGTCCGTTGTCGTTGTAGTGCTTTATGGTGGTGTTGGCGAGCGTGGCGAGCAGTGAGGCGTAGAAGTCACAGTGTCCGTCGGTGAGACGGTCGAAACGATATTCGGCTGTAGCGGTCATGTCCTGTTGCTTCTGTATGCGTGACTTGTTCAGTATCTCATAGTAAGAGATGTTGCCGTGCTCTGTGTCGGTGCGTTTCTTTTGGTCGTACCAGTCGGAGTTGCCGCTGCCCATCTCTGCACCCACAATAATGTTGTGGAGCACACGCTCGTTATTGGAGAACATGAGGCGGTCTTTGAGGGAGAAGCGGCTGAAACGGTAGTCGCCGCCCTTGAACGTATATGCCGAGCCGCCGTCAGTAGCCTTCTCGTCGCCGGCTGCAGCCGACAGCAACACTACATTCTGGAAGGGAGAACCGGAGGGTTTGAATGTGGCCGACAGTTCACTCGAGAAGGTTGTGCCCTTGTATTCGCGCTGATAGTTCGAGTCTTCGTTGCTGGAGCGGCGGTAATAGTCGCCCATTCCCTTCATGAGGAAATAGCGGTGGTTGTTGAGCGGATTCACGTTGATGTAGGAGAGATTGCTGCTAAGCAGCTCCACGCGGGCTGCCAGTCCGAGTGTCCACGCCGTGGAAAGCATGGCGTCGGCACCTGCCGTGAGGTTGAACCGTGAGGTGTTGGTCTTGGGGCGCGGGTCAACCTGGTCGCTGAGGCTGCCCACAGTCAAGCCTGCTCCAAGTCCGCCCTTTATCTTCTGGGTGAATCGGTAAGAGAGTGCCGCGCCCATGGCGAATGTCTCTGTGTTGCCGTCGCTGGCCACAGAGTCGGCAATCACAAACGGGTTGTTCGTGTTAAGGAAAAGTGTTGAGTTCCACTCCTGTTTTTTATAATTTGTGTTTGTGTAGCACAGATAGCCCGACACGTCAACACGCTCAAAGTGTTTCAGTCCGCCGAGCTGCACGTTGAGGTTGTTCACATGACCTGATGTCCCGGCGTTGTGGAAATCGCCTCGCGAGAGATCGTAGCTGACAAGAGCCTCGCCCGTGGTCAGAAGGCGGTTGTAGGCTAAGCGTGTGGGGTTGATGCTATGGTAACGAATGTTGAAGAGTTCGTTCACAGCACCATCATGCCACAGGTCTGCGGCATTGGCAAATTCGGTTTGTGCCTTGGCCTGTGCCGTGAGGGCAGCCATGACACATAACATCAGATATTTGTTCATTGTTATAAAAGTGACATGAATACAAGTTGACGAGGATGTTTTTCCTTTTTATTAAAGTGATGAGGAGACGAGGAAATATGCTTGCGTCATCAACGTTTCGTCGACTTGCGCAGGCATAGCTCCTTGTCTCCTCGTCAGCTAATGGAGATTACTTATCTACCTCAGTGGGCTTCACACCCGGAGTGAGGGGTTGGTTGTTGAGGAAGTCGTTTGAAGAGTTGTTGGTGTCCTGATAGTAGGCGCGACCGTTCACAATCTTTGTCACCTTTCTTCTTACACACTTTCCACTATATCCCCCAGAGCCGAGAACGCCCTGTGCGTCGTCCTTCGGGAGGAATGTAGGATAATGCGTTTCGGTTTCGGGGTTCCAGATGTCTACTGCGTCAAGCACATATTTGCTCGGAATCATCAGATACTGCATTGTGGATGTGGTGTTGGGTGTTGTCATAAGATTGGCAGGATCAGCGGCGAAAGCCTCAGGACTCATACCGTCGGGCAGTTTGGCCAGAATGTAGGCACGTGCGAAGACTCCCAATCCAAACGCCTTCATATATTTGTTGCTCTGGAAGATGACGGTAAGGGTCTTGTCGATGTATGAGGGGTCGCCAGAGTTGGTGATTTGAATTTCCCAGTCGGCACCCGACAAGTCTGGACATTGGTTTCCTTCACCAGCGAGTTCGCTATGGTTGGCGGCATCATTGGCTACCACCACGCTCTCACCGGGCTGCAGAGGATACTCCTTGCCGCCGCTTGTTCCGGGGAAGGCAACCACCGTTCCTTGTCCGCACTCATAGAGGTCGGTGATGCCGGCTGCCTGCCATGCGTTAGGCTTTTGTTGGTTGCCTGTGGGTGCCGACAAGATAAGTCCGTCAAGATACTGCACCTCGTCGGAGTTGTTGACGATCTCAAAATAAGAGTCCTTCATATAGTATTGCTTGCCGCCTGCGTTGAAGATTGCCTTGAACACGAGGGGCGACTGGTAGACAGTCTGCAGGGCCAGCGTCACGGTCTGGTCGGCATAAACGTCGGCAGAGCCTGTGCCAACTACATGAGCTGTGGCGTCGTCCATGATCTTTCCGGTCACGGTGAAGGTGTACTGTCCCTGTGCGAGGGTTATCTTCTCTGCTGTGGCAGAGCTGAGGTTGATGGTGTCGCTCACCGTACCCTTGGTGGCAACGATCTGCAGGTTCTGCACCGAAGCTGCGTCAACGCCCTCGGGCATTGTGAGGTTCACTGTCACCTCATACGACTTAATTCCTGGCTCATCGTCGTCAGAGCATGAAACGAAGGGCACAATTGCCACAATGGCGAGCAGTGCCCAAAGGATCTTAAAAAATGCTTTTTTCATTGTCCAATACTAAATATTATGATTATTGTATATTAGTTACTCATTAAAAATTACTGCGTCCGCAGTGACTCGAAGCTCAAAGTTTCAGTTTCAGCTCGGCTCCGAAATACATGTCGGAATAGAGCTGTCGCTTTCCGAGTGTGTGCTTGTTGGTATGCCACTTGCGGGTATTGGTGAAGTTGTTTGCCGTGAACGACAGCTCGGCAATGCGTCCGATTTCCTTCGTGAAACGGAAATTGAGCAATGCCCACGGCTTCACCACATCCTTCTCGAAGGCATAGGTCTGATAGCGCTGCATCATCAATCCGAGCGTTGCGTCGTCGGCCATCTGCGGTTGCCACTCGGTGTACTGTCCTGCACGGTCGTAATAGCCTATGGGGGCGACAGCCAGATAGTCGCGGCCCTGGTAGTTGACAGTGCGTGTGCGGGCGTTGCCCGAGTTGTCGTTGTAGACCATGCGATCACCCTCGTACCACACCACCTGCACCGAGGTGGTGAAAATCATCCTCACCGCCGGAAGGTGGGTGATGAAACGGAACGTGGTGTTCACGCGGTCCTTCACCGTGCCGTAGCCCGATGGCATGACGGCCACATAGTCGTAGTTGCGGTTGATATAGTTGAGCGAGGTGACCTCCTCCGTGCGCGCCACATGGAACCACGCACCATTGATGCTCAACGAGGTGCACAGGGGCTTGAACGTGCCGAGGTCGAGACCGTACTCAATGCCGTGTTTCAGGGAGCGCGAGTTGTTGGTGGGGCGGCTCCAGGTGTACATTTCAGTAGTAGGGGTTTTCGTGGCCGTCGTGTTCACATTGTTATAGGTGTAGGTCACGTTGCCTGTTGCAGCGTCATACTTGGGATCGGTGGCCGTTGGCGGCACTTCATACTGGATGTAGTTGGCCCAGTAGAGTTGTGACGAGAATCCGAACTCGTGTGTGTGGCGTTCGTTGAAGTAGGTGACGAAACCGCTCACCTGCCCCAGCCTGAACGACAGCCCGGCCTCCCACTTGCACGAATGGGCCGGACGGAGGGCAGGGTTGGTAGTGTTGCTTATCACGTCGGTCGTCACCAGAGCCAGGCGGTCTTTCTCGGCGTCGCCATACTTGGCAAGACTGACATTATCGTAATAGACGTTGTCGGGATAGAGGTAGAGGAGCGTGGGCATCTTGTTGCTGATGCCGAAGCCACCGGTGAGCGACAAGTCGTCGAACAGTCTGTTGTTGCGCTTGTTGAGCAGGCTCACGGAGGCATTGACACGCGGCTCGGCCACAAACATGCCGTTGTTGCCGCCGCTCTTGCCGGAGTTGAGGAAGAGGTTGCTCACGCGCACTCCGGCCTCAACGTCGGCGCGTGTCGTGCCGATGGACAGCGAAAGTTTTTCGCTGAAGAAGCCAGAGAGGGTGTGCAGGGCCGGAATGTCCTTGAAGGCACGCGGACGAAGGGTCTGCGCTCCCATGGCCTGCGGTGGGTTGGCCATGTCGAAAGTCAGTCCGTCGCCCTTGTTGGCATCGTAGGTGTATTCGGCGCCAAGCTTGAAGGCGGTGTGGCTGCTGCCGCCCAGACCTATATACTTGTTGGCCACCAGCTGGGCATAGACATTGACGGGCAGACCGTCAATGCGGTATTCGGAGTGGTAGCTCTTGTTCTTGAACACGGCCTCGTGGATACCCGGCTCGCGCACGTCGGTAATCACGCCGTCGGGGTTGGAGATGAGGTCATAGTGCTCGTCGCTGGTCTTCGACACCTGTGCCGACAGATTGTAATCAATGCGTGTGATGAAGCTCTCGCTCGATGTCCAGCTGCCGTTGGCGGACAAGCGGGCACCTATGTTCTTGTTCTTGTAGTGCAAGTCCTGCTCCTGATATTGGGCATCTTGCTTGCGGTTGTTTATGTTGGAGTAAAACGAGCCTTTGAGGTTGAACGACAGCCCGCCCCAGCGGTTGCTGTATCCGGCCGTCGCCGTGATGCGGTCATAGCCGAGATAGTGGCGGCGCGTGTCACCCCACGACTGCGACCAGTCCACGCTGAAGTTCATTGCTCCGCCGCCCTTCAGCGCAAAGCCCTTGCCGGCAAACACAAGCTTGGAGAACGGGTCAGCCTGCACCTTGGCCTCCCACGGCGTACGGCCCGACTTGGTCTTCACCACCACCAGGCCCGACGTAAGGTTGCCATATTCCACTCCCGGAATGCCGCGCACCACCTCCACAGACTCAATGTTGCCGGCGCTCACCGTGCGCAGGTCTGCTCCCTGTCCGGCCGTTGTCTGGTCGCTCATGCCATCGCTCTGCGCTCCCGAGTTGGAGCCGTAACGTGTGGGCGAGAGGGCCTGAAGGTTGGCATTGTTGCTCAAAGGCGTGCCGTCAACCACCACTCCCGTGCCGAGGGCATTATTCTTGTCGTCATCGTCAATCTCGCGTATGTGAGCCTGCGACAGTTTGTTGAGGTTAGGATTCTCGGTGAGGTTACCCGGCACAAGCTGAAGGATGTCGCTCACGCTCTTGGGCTGAATGTGACGAATGGCATCCTCGCCCACAAGCGACTTCGACCCCATCTGCACTTGTTTGGCCGTCACGACCACATCGTTAAGTTGCAAGCCCAACTCGTCAAGCGTCACGTTGACGGTGCGGTCGGCATCCACGGTCAATGTGCCCGTGACCGTCAGGTAACCCACGAACGTTACCTTGTAGGTGTAGGTACCCTTTGGCACTTTGCCAAGCACAAACCTTCCGCCCGCCACTGTACTGGTAACAAGGTCGTTGTTGAGACTCACGGTGGCAAGCTCTACAGCCTCACCGCGGCTATTCTTCACCGTTCCCGACACCTTGAATGTCTGTGTCTGCGCGTTGGCCGACGTGGTGAGAACAATGAAGAACGATGCTGCTATTGTTCTGAAATTAAACTCCATGTATTTTTTGTACCTTCCTCAGTTGTATTTTTCTCTTTTACATCTCAGCTTTGTCTTTTCCAATTATCGCTGATGTTATTGTTTTTGAGTTTGCAAAATTAAGCACAAAATGTCCTTTTTGCAATACCTAAAAATCGGTAAAATGCATCGCACAACTGTGGTAGCCGATGTCACATCGTTGTGGTATAAAAGCAACAGAAGAAGGCCTTGTTTTCTTATGGCACCCTATTTGCATATTACTTTTGAGCCACAAATGTATATTTATTGGAGTCAGCATACGGGCAATCTTTATTTCACCAAATATTCATCTTCTCCCTGTATTCATCCGGCGTATCTCTATTCACGCGAATGAATGGATCGGAAACAAAACTAAGAGAAAGGATGCTAAGTTTCAGACCGGACACATCAAGCAATGGTCTGGCGCAAGCCATTGTCGTGGATCCCGTTGTCACGACATCATCAACAAGAAGAACATGCTTGTTTTCTATTGATTTGCCATTACGCAGTTTGAACACATTCTCTACATTCTTACGCCGGGCTTCGACACCTTTTGTCGTCTGACTACTTTTAAATGTTGTACGAATGACAGCACCTGTAATCATGGGAATACCCGTGACCTCAGACAAACCCTGCCCAATGCATTCACATTGATTGTAGCCTCGCGAACGCTGTCGATTTTTGGCTAACGGAACAGGAATAATCGCATCTATTCCATCAAAAAAGTGAAAGGATTGGAACTGACGGGCTGTGATTCTGCCCAAGAAGACACCTATGTCCGGTCTATTGCCATATTTCATACGGTGAATAAGATGGCTCCAGTTCAAGTGTTTCTGATAGAAAGCCAATGCCGCACACTTCTCCACGGGTATCAGCCCCCAAAAGAGGCGTGCCATCGGATTATCATAGGGTTGGCGTTCGAAGTCGGTACGGGGTATGGTCAAGAGACATTCAATGCAAATAATCTGCTCTTGAACAATTAATCTTTTCCCGCACATCTCGCAATAACGAGGAGCTATCAAATCCAAAAATCTCCGCAGCCAAAGACCTACCATATTGACATTTATTTTAAATCGAAGAAAAACAGGCAACGCAGAGTTGCGACATTCGATTGTCACAATCACGTTGCCTGTTGTATAATCTGGTTTAAAGGTCGGGATAGTCGATATAGCCTTTGGTAAACATGTCATAGCTCAAAGCTTCCAATTCCTTGAGTGTCATGTGCTCGACCGAATGCTCTATACTTCGAATAAGCGTATGACGACGGTACTCGTCGTTGCCACTCAAATTCGAAGCGCCAAAGCCATAGTCTGAGGCCTCTATCTCGCGATTTTTATTTGCCATGAGTCAAAAGAATTAGGCAAGGAGTTTCTTCACAATGGTGGAGATGACTTTGCCGTCAGCCCTACCAGCCAACTGTTTACTTGCCAAGCCCATCACCTTACCCATGTCCTTCATGCTGGATGCACCAGTCTGCTCGACAATAGCTTTCACTGCCGACTCAATTTCAGCCTCGCTCAGTGGTTTGGGCAGATATTCCTCGATAACCTTTACTTGTGCCAATTCTTCGGCGGCAAGGTCTTCACGATTCTGCTGCTTATATGTTTCAGCCGATTCATTGCCTTGCTTGGCCAATTTTTGCAATATCTTCAGGGCCTCAGCATCGTCCAATGTGTCATTGGAACCTGGAGCTGTCTTTGCCTCAATGAATACTTTCTTGATGTTGCGCAAAGTTTCCAATCTCACTTTGTCGCGGGCTTTCATAGCCTCTTTAATGTCATTGCTTACTTGATCATAAAGTGCCATAATTATTGTGTTTTAAATGTGTTATTCAAACAGGATTGTACCGCCTTGTACTGGTTCATTGTCTTTTTTCTCGTCTTCCACCTTGTCTGTAGACTGACCTTGACGACGAATGTCCTCCAACATTTGACGGGTGCGCTTATAGGTCGGTGTGTTTTCAACGGCGAGAATCACATCTTCATTGTCCAAGTCTTCTGGACGGAACAGGAAGATATGAGGACGTCGCTTGTAGTTCACCTTATTGTCTTGCGAGCCGTAATAATGGCTGCGACGCTCTTGGCGTTCTGCCGCCTTTTCCTCCTCTTCTGCAAGACGAGTAGCCTCCTCCTGAGTATGCTTTTTCAAGTGACCGTTCATGCCATCGACATTGTCAATGCCAAAGCCTGTGGCCAAAATGGTAATCTTCACCTTCTTTCCCAATTCAGGATCAAGGGCAAGTCCCCACTTGATTTCAAAATCGGCGCCAAACTTAGCCATGAAGTCGTTGACATCGTTCATCTCCTCCATCATCAGTCCAGCATTTTCTTTCTTCTCGCTACTGAATGAGATGTTGAGCAGGATTTTCTTGGAGTTGAACACGTCATTATCATTGAGTAATGGAGAATTGAGCGCATCGTCTATTGCCTTTTTCACACGCCCATCACCTTCACCATAGCCCGTACTCATGATAGCCACGCCACCATCTTTCAAGACGGTCTTCACGTCATTGAAGTCGAGGTTGACCAAACCATGAACTGTAATAATCTCGGCTATACTCTTTGCCGCAACGCTCAAGGTATCATCGGCCTTGGCAAAAGCGTCAAGAACCGTAAGCTCAGGATAAATCTCGCGCAGCCGTTCATTATTGATGACAAGCAGCGCATCCACATGCTTAGCCATTTCCTCCACACCATCAAGGGCTTGGTCTATCTTTTTAGGTCCCTCGAAACGGAACGGAATCGTCACAATACCTACTGTGAGGATACCCAATTCCTTCGACACTCGGGCTATGACAGGGGCAGCACCAGTACCGGTTCCACCACCCATACCTGCTGTGATGAATGCCATTTTCGTACCGTCATTGAGCATACGACGCACATCGTCGATACTCTCTTCTGCAGCCTGACGGGCCTTGGCCGGACGGTTTCCAGCACCCAAGCCCTCCTTGCCCAACTGAAGATGAATAGGCACAGGAGAATCGTTGAGAGCCTGGTTATCCGTGTTGCAGAGAACAAAGCTCACGTCATGAATACCTTCGCGATACATGTGGTTGACAGCGTTGCCTCCGCCGCCACCGACACCTATCACCTTGATGATGCTGTTGCCTTTTTCGGGTTCTCCGAAATCAACAATGTTGTTTTCTCTATTTTCGTTTGGCATAATGTTTCTTTTAAGAAGTTCTTTCGTCTAATCAAATACTCAATCCGCGTCGTCTGGCTCTGTCATCTTGTTGAAGAAATCTTTCACTCCCCGGAAGAATTTATGTGAGAAGCTGTTTTTTTTCTTGTCTTCCTGACGTTTACGCTCAACTTCAGCTTCTTCCTCTTGACGTTTGCGTTCAGCCGCGGCCTCCATTTCTTTCTTGCGTTTTTCCTCCTCCAGGGCATTTTTCTCGGCTTCGGTCAGCACCACACCTGTGCCCGTAATTTCACCGGGTTTGCGTGGTTTCTGATGATTCTCCACAGTTGAACCAGTTGTCGTTCCTACCGGATCACTGAAAAGGCCCAACGAGGAATCTATCTCCGGTCCTGCACAATTCATATTTCCCTTCGCAAGCAGACCGAGAACTGTATTCATCGTACCATTCTTGGCATTGATTGTCTGATCCGTTGAATCCACTGTCTGGGTAACAAATTTGGCGATGCGGATTTTCTCCACACGTGTATGGTTACGGAACGCACGATCTATATTCTTCATATTGGCACCTCCACCGGTCAGAACAATACCACCCAAAAGTTTGTCAGCATATTCAGACGGAACCTGGAACCATGCATTCTCTACAATTTCCTCAACACGAGCCTCGACAATCTCAATAAACTGCCGAGCGACTACTTCACGATCCTTGTCTATCGGATAGCGGAGCGTGTCGTCGATATCCTTGCCTTCGGTAAAGGCACTGGCATATTTGAGTTTCATGCGCTCAGCTTCACTTTCTTCCATCTGGAGAGAAGCGATATCTCGAGTGATATTGGCACCGCCAAGTGGTATGACAGCAAGATGACGGAGAATATTCTTATAATAGACAGAAACGGTTGTCGTATCTGCACCCAAGTCTATGAGCACACATCCGCCACGCTTCTCTGCTTCGCTCAACACGCTATCGGCAAGCGCCAAGGGTGCCAAATACATTTCAGCAATGGCTATACCCGCATTGTCGAAACATTTATTGAGATTGCGGTAGAAATTCTTACGCCACAGAATATTGAGGAAGTTTCCCTCCAAACGGGTGGCAGGAATACCGATGGGGTCAATCTGCAATTGAGCGTCGACCTTATATTCCTGCGTCACAGCATCAAGAATCTCCTGGTCTGGATAGGTCATGTTGCGATTACCGTCCATCAACTCATCAATCATATCTTTGGTGATGATGGTATCTGTAGACAAATCCTTAACAATGACATTCTTGACACTTCGAATAGATTGTCCGCCCACTCCTACATATACATGGGCAATGTTGGTCTTGAGCAAATTCTTCAGTTTATTGACAATGTTGGTCAAGCATTGGCAGGTTCTGTCAATGTTGTAGACCACACCATTGCGGATGCATTGGGTAGAGTCTTCCTTGACAACAGCCAAAATCTTGATGCTGCCGTCGAGGTTTTTCCTGCCTGCTATTCCGGTAATCTTGGAAGATCCCAGTTCAATAGCTACAATAAATTCAGCCATACACGTATTATTATTTCCGATTTCTAATTCTTATATTGTTTCACTTCTTTTGTTTTCTTCGTATCTGTGGATTTCTTCGTACTTGAAGTTTTCTCTTTCTCCTCAAATTTGTTTGTGTCTGAAGACTTTTTTGCGTCGTTCTGATTCTCCTTCTTTTGGTTGTTTTCTTCCTTTGTTGAAGTTGGTGCTGAAGCAGTGGCCTCCCCTGATGTTGTCTCTTTCTGAACAACAGGTTCCGGTTGTGACACTATAGGATGAGAGGCCGATTTTTTCTTACAAATGATTTGGTTGCTAAACTCCAAGTTAATGTAAGAATATTTGTTCCAACCGGCCTGAGAGAGTCCATATTTATAGAACTTCTCCAACCGATTCATCTGTCTGTTCACGTAAGAAACGATGGAATCTTGCCGTTCTGTCTTGTTGTGGTGATAGGGAAGATAACCTATATTGACAATATGGTCACCCACACGGGGAACAATTTCTATCGCCTTGTCAGGCAACACATTAATCTGTTCCACTAAATTGCGCCACATATCATTTTCCATTAGAGCCCCCGCCAGATAAGCCACATAATTTGTTGCAAAAGTCTTGTTGATGTTTCCTGTAGCAATAATCAGGTCTGACGTATATTTCGAATTGGGCATAATGCCGCCCTTCTCATCCAAGTAATAGTCGCCATTGTTATCGCTTTTGATTCGAACAATCGGCATCCGCTGTGTCACAACAATATTCACATGTCCGTCCACTGTTTTATAGCATTCTGCCGTCTTGACGAAAGGACTCACTTTCAGCAGGTCTTCTATCTTTCTGGGGGTCACGGATGACATTTTCCACGATAACGGATACAGATTATGGCGCTGCAAAATAGCCTTGATTTCATTGCTGCTCAAGAATCCATTCGTATTGCCGTCACTGATGTCTATCGTCACCTTAGTGCATACAGAAGACTCTGCCTCGGCACTATTGAATGTAGTCATCGCTACAGCCACATAGATGCCAAGCACCACGTCAAGGGTGACAATTATAGTCTTCTTCCAATTTATATGCATATCAGGTCTGACTTCCTTTATTTGCTTCCTGTTTTTTCTTTCAATATATCTGTTATCTGAGGCACGAAATTATCCAAGTCTCCAGCTCCAAGTACTACCAGTACATCGAAATCACGACTTTTCACGAGAGGAAGAACTTCCTCCTTATGAATCATCTGCTTGATTATTCCAGGCTTGAGATCATCATAGATGAGTTTAGAGGTCACACCTGGAATCGGCTGTTCACGAGCTGGATAAATGTCACAAAGAATGACTTCATCAAGTTGACTCAAAGCATCCGCAAAATCATGGTAGAAATCGCGAGTACGAGTATAGAGATGAGGTTGGAATATCGCTGTAATCTTACGATTTTTATACAGTTCACGCAAGCTCTTGGCACTCTGATAAATTTCCTTGGGGTGATGGGCGTAATCACTCAAGAACACGATTTTGTCATTCTTGATTTTGAAATCAAAGCGACGGTCTACGCCACCATAAGTGGCCATACCCTTTTTTATTTCCTCCGCTGTACAACCATTTAATTGTGCCATGGCCATGGCTGCCACTCCATTCTCTATGTTGATAGGAATAGGTTGTCCAAGCATCACGTCTTTGATGTTTTCAACAGGAGAAACGAAATCGATAGTAATCTCGCCATTCTCTATGCGAATGTTCTCCGCATGGAAATCGCCTTCATCACGGCTGTACTCATAGACTCTCACGCCCGGCTGTACATCCGCTTTCATCTCCAAATTCTTATGGATAATCAAAGCGCCACCAGGTTGTATCAAAGTTGTATAGTGATGGAAACTTTCAAGATAAGCCTCTTTTGTCCCATAGATATCCAAATGATCAGGATCTGTGGCGGTGATTACACTCATCCACGGGCGAAGCCAATGGAAAGAACGGTCAAACTCATCCGCCTCAATGACCACATAATCACTATGATCTGAAAGGATATAGTTTGTGCCGTAGTTTTTGGAAATGCCACCAAGGAACGCATTGCAATCGACATGGCTTTGATGCATGATATGAGCGCACATTGTTGAAGTCGTGGTCTTTCCATGCGTTCCTGCCACACAAAGTCCCTTATGGGTACGGGTCAAGGTGCCCAATACCTGAGCACGTTTTTCTATCTCAAAGTCATTTTCTCTGAAATAGACAAGTTCTTTATGTTCTGCAGGAATGGCTGGTGTATAAACAACCAAGCAAGAGGATTTGTCCTTACAGGCCACAGGTATCTTCTCCACATTTTCCTCATAATGGATATTAGCGCCTTCCTTTTCCAGTTCATGAGTAAGTGCTGAAGGAGTTTTGTCATATCCTGCCACGACTACACCTTTGTGAAGGAAATAGCGAGCGATGGCACTCATGCCGATGCCGCCGGCACCAACAAAATAGACAGCCTTTATATCTTTGATTTCCATTTTATTTTCCTTTTGTTGCAAGTTTAATAACCTCATCGGCTATCACGTCAGCTGAATTGTACAGCCCCAGTTTCTTTATATTCTCACTCAGTTTCTTAAGTTCTTCATCATTGGTCACTGTTTTGACTGCTGTTTTCAACAGAACGTCCGGTGCTTCCGCATCTTTTACATAAAGGGCGGAGTCTTTGTTGACCAATGCCAAAGCATTCTTGGTTTGATGATCTTCGGCAACATTGGGTGAAGGCACAAGAATCACCGGTTTTCCGATAAGACAGAACTCGGAAATAGAACTTGCTCCAGCTCGGCTGATAACCAAGTCTGCCGCCTTGTAGGCTGCACCCATATCACTGATGAAATCCAACACTTTCAGCATGGGTAACGATTTGTGCTTACTCAATTGGTCCATAATGGCGGCATTGTAATATTTGCCTGTCTGCCAAATAAACTGAACACCAGAAGTCTCCACCAAATCGAGATGTTGCATCACGCTCTCATTGATTGTCCTCGCACCAAGACTACCTCCAACAAGCAAGATGGTTTTCTTCTCGGGATCCAATCCAAAAGACTTGATGGCCTCCTCGTGGCTGATGGTCGTTTCTAAAAGCGCTTGACGTACGGGATTACCTGTTTTTATAATCTTGTCTGCCGGAAAGAAACGTTCCATACCATCATAAGCCACACATATTTTATCAGCCTTTTTAGCCAATAGTTTGTTGGTCACACCGGCATAAGAGTTCTGTTCTTGTATCAAGCAAGGTATACCCATAGACGTACATTCATTCAATGTAGGTCCACTGGCATAACCTCCAACTCCAACAGCCGCCATGGGCTTGAACTCCCGTATGATTTTCTTGGCCATGCGCTGACTCTTCCATATTTTGAAAAGCACAGCGATGTTCTTCAACAAATGTTTACGGTCAAAGCCACAAATCGGCAAACCTTTGATTTCATATCCTGCAGCAGGAACACGTTGCATTTCCATACGGCCAAGTGCTCCTACGAACAATATTTTGGCATCAGGGTGTTTTGCCTTGATGGCATTGGCTATAGACACAGCAGGAAAGATATGACCTCCTGTACCGCCTCCACTGATGATGATTCTTAAATCCTTGTCCATATTCGTTGGTTATTTATTTCGCAAAAGTAGCAAAAAAAAATGCTCTTTCCGTCATTTTACATTACTTTTTTATGTTTGGACATCACTTATCAAGCCGCAACATGCATTTCTTTTGGCAAATTGTCTTCCATCGGCTTCCGCTTCTTGGCCGAGCGGCTCACACTCAAGATCACTCCGACATAGATACAATTGATGATGGTTGAAGTACCACCCTTACTTATCAAGGGGAGTGGCTGACCTGTAACTGGGAATAAACCTACTGCTACAAGCATATTAAAAAGAGCCTGTACCACAAGTAGGATGGCCAGTCCCATCGCTAATAGTGCAGGGAAATTATTCTCGCACCGACTGGCTATGCGACCTGTTCTGAACAGAAGAATGATGTAAAGCATGGCAACAGCTATGGCACCCTCAATACCCGTTTCCTCTATCACTATGGCATAGATGAAATCAGAAAAGGCTTGTGAGAGGAAATCCCGTTCAACAGAATTGCCCGGTCCCTTTCCCACAACGTTGGAAGACGCAATGGCAATGTTGGCATGTCCCACCTGAGCATCCTTGTCAAGGTCGAATTTCTCAGGAGGAACCTCCGTATGGTCAAAGAACTTGAGAATTCGAGTTTTCCAAGTATCCATTCTGTGCAATATCTTTATAGCGCCTCCCTTGTCCTTTTTCTCTTGAGACTGCGCCACTTGCTCTACCTTCACGCCATTTTTCAGTTGTTGCTGATTGTCTGTATTTCCTGCTATCATCACAAGAGAAATCAAAAAGACCCCTATCAGCATTATTACCCCTATCAGCTTTCCCAACTGACTCATGGGCACTCTTCCTATAAACATCATGATGCAAATAACTGCAAAGATGAGCATTGCTGTAGACAAATTCTCTGTAGCTATTGGCACAATCAAGAAACTTGACGTTATCAATATGTAGTTTATCGCCTTACGATCAGCACCTTTTTCCGTCTGCATAGCACTGAGTATCTGTGCTGTAGCAAGCACAATTGCCCCTTTTGCAATCTCTGAAGGTTGGAACTGTATGCCCAAAATGGAAATCCAACGGGCACCACCATTGATGGACTGTCCTACAACATGAACGGCTATAAGCAAAAGGAAAGCGAGAATCAGTATAAAAGGCGTGACAATCTTGAAGTAACGGCACTTGATGTTCAGTGTCACCACCATGAAGAAAATGCCCACGGCAAGAATTCCTCCATGCTTTATGATTGGAGCCCAATAACTTCCACCTTTGTATGTGAGCGACGAAGAGGCGCTGAACACCTCTATGACACTGATAATACAAAGGAAGAAGAAGACCATCCAGATGACCTTGTCTCCCTTGAATATATTTCCTAATGTTTTGTCTATAGCCATTTTTGCATTCCTTATTAAAGTTCTCTCACACGCGCCTTAAACTGCTCACCTCTGTCTTCCATATTCTTAAAGAGGTCGAAGCTGGCGCAACAAGGGCTGAGCAGCACCGTGTCTCCGGGTTCCGCCATCTCATAACAAGCAGACACACAATCCTTCATATTGTTGGTGTCACGGACAGGTATACCAAAACCGTCGAAGAAATTGTGCAGTTTAGTATTGTCTGCGCCTAAATAGACAAGTCCTTTGCATTTTTGCTTGACAAGTTCTTTAATATGGTTATAATCATTTCCTTTGTCCTTGCCACCAAGAATGAGGATTGTCGGGGTCTTCATGCTCTCAAGCGCATACCAACAAGCATCCACATTTGTAGCTTTAGAGTCATTGACATACTGCACGCCCTTGACCTTTGCTACTTTCTCCAATCGGTGTTCTACTCCGGGAAAGTCGCTCAAGCTCTTACGGATTACTTCTTTCTTTATACCGGAAATATTGGAGGCTATGCCTGCAGCCAGAGAGTTGTAGATGTTATGTTTACCTGTCAAGCTCAGTTCTTCCTGTTCCATATTGAACGGAGTAGGTTTCTCTATTTTATACTGTCCTTCCTCAATATATCCGATGGAGCCCTTCTCTTTCAATTCTGAGAACGGATATTGGATGGCATGAATGTCATACTTCTCAAGTTCCTTGCGGACAATCGGGTCGTCATTCCAATAAATGAAACTGTCGGAAGCCGTCTGGTTCTGAATGATGCGCATCTTGGCATTCACATAGTTCTGCATACTGAAATCATACCGATCCAAATGGTCGGGAGTAATATTCAGCAGGATGGCGATGTTGGCATGAAAATCATACATGTTATCCAACTGGAACGAGCTCAACTCTATCACATAATACTCATGTGGATCTTCCGCCACTTGCAAAGCAAGACTCTTGCCGATGTTGCCGGCCAAACCTACATCATAGCCTGCAGACTTGAAGATATGATAGATGAGGGAAGTCGTGGTTGTCTTACCATTACTTCCGGTGATGCACACCATTTTGGAATGGGTGTAGCGACCGGCGAATTCTATCTCGCTAATGATATGAATACCTTTGGCCATCACCTTCTGAATCATCGGAGCTTCCTTGGGAATGCCAGGACTCTTGATAATCTCGTCCGCATTGAGAATTTTCTCTTCCGTGTGGTGTCCTTCTTCCCATTCTATCTGATGTTGGTCGAGCAAAGCCTTGTACTTGTCCTTGATAGACGACATGTCCGAAACGAAGACGTCAAATCCTTTTGCCTTAGCAAGCACCGCGGCTCCCGCACCACTTTCGCCTGCTCCCAATACTACTATTCTTTTCATCATTATTCTCCTTATTTATTTCGCTTTACAGCTTATCTTATTTTCAATGTAATAATCGTCAACGCCGCCAATATGATGGTGACAATCCAGAAACGAATGGTGATTTTCGATTCATGAATAGCTCCCTTAGGTTTCTTGATCAAATATTTGCATTCTGGATCGAGTTGACTCTGTTGAGTTCTGAAATTGTCATGAATTGGCGTGCGCTTGAAGATGCGTTGCTTCACACCATGACGTTTTCCGATCTTATAATACCACACCTGCATGATGACGCTCAAACTCTCCACAAAGAAGATGCCGCAAAGGATGGGCAACATCAATTCCTTGTGGATGATAATTGCACCCACACCAATAATTCCACCAATGGTCAACGAGCCGGTATCACCCATGAATACTTGTGCTGGATAGGCATTATACCACAGGAAACCTATCAACGCTCCTACAAATGCGCAGAAAAACACCACAAGTTCTTGAGTTCCTGGGATATACATAATGTTCAGATAGGCGGCATATTCTATGTGAGAACTGACGTAGGCAAAAATGCCCAACACCACACCGATAATCGCGGAGTTGCCCGCACACATTCCATCCATACCGTCATTCAGATTGGCGCCATTGGACACAGCCGTCACAACAATAATCGTCATGATGACAAACAATATCCATCCTGCCGCAGTCTTATATTTTCCCATGAAGGACATGAGACGGGAATAATCCAGATTATGTCCCTTGACAAAAGGAATCGTCGTCTTCAGAGACTTCGTGGCTTCACTGCGATGCTTCACCACCACTTCATGCCCTTGTTTCTCAATCGCCAGATTCTCATTCATCTTGACATCGGGACTTGCCCACAGGACAATACCCACAATCAGTCCGATTCCCACTTGACCGACAATCTTATAGCGGCCCTTTAAGCCTTCCTTGTCATGATGGAAGATTTTGATAAAGTCGTCCATGCCACCCAGGAATCCGAGCCAAACGGTGGTAATAATCATCAGAATCAAATAGATATTGCGCATACGTCCCAGCAAAAGCACTGGAAGCAAAATGGCAAGAATGATGATGACACCGCCCATAGAAGGCACACCTATTTTCTTGACGCCAAAGGGATCGATAGAGGCGTCTCTCTGTGTCTCGGTAATCTGCTTGTTCTTCAAGTATTTGATAAATTTCTCACCAAACCATGCCGAAATAATAAGCGACAGGACCAAGGCCAACAATGCACGGAAGGAAATGTAGCCCCACATGTGTGAACCTGGAATACCGAATTGCTCAAGAAATCTGAATAAGTAGTATAACATCTTGCATTCTTTTTATTTCGTTCCGAATATATCGTGGAGTACCTCCTTGTCATCGAAGTGATGCTTCACGCCCTTAATTTCCTGATAGTTCTCGTGACCCTTGCCGGCAACCAAAACCACATCACCTTTCTGAGCCATCATACACGCCGTGCGGATGGCCTCCTTGCGGTCAACAATGCTGACAACCTTCTTCATCTGTTGAGCATTGAGACCCGCCAGCATGTCATTGATGATGTCTTGAGGCTCCTCAAAGCGAGGGTTGTCACTAGTAATGATGACCTTGTCGCTCTGCTTCACGGCTTCCTGAGCCATCAAAGGTCGTTTCCCCTTGTCCCGATTACCGCCTGCGCCACAAACTGTAATGACATGCCCCTTACCGTTGAGTACTTCATGAATAGCATTCAACACATTCTCCAATGCGTCAGGTGTATGGGCATAGTCCACGATGGCGGTTATGCCATCAGGTGACTGTACGGGGTCCAAACGGCCGTTCACACTATGCAGCGTGCTCATCACCACCAGGATTTCTTCTGGTTGTTTGCCGAGCATACGGGCTGCACCATAGACAGCGAGCAGGTTGCTCACATTGAATTTGCCGATAAATTGCACTCCGACTTCATGTCCGTCAATATCCAAATACATGCCACCAAAATGACACTCAATGATACGTGCCTTAAAGTCTGCCATACTACGTACAGAATAGGTCTTGACCGCAGCCTTGGTATTCTGCACCATGATCATTCCGTTCTTGTCGTCAGCGTTTGTAATGGCAAAAGCAGTCTTGGGAAGTCCATCAAAAAATGCTTTCTTGGCATTCCGGTAGTTTTCAAAGGTCTTGTGATAATCCAGATGATCACGGGTGAGGTTGGTGAAAATTCCGCCAGTGAAGTTCAGTCCGCCAATACGTTTCTGCGCAATAGCATGGGAGCTGCATTCCATGAAAGCATACTCGCAACCGGCTACCACCATTTTATGGAGCAACTCGTTCAACTCTATCGGGTCAGGAGTGGTATGGTCTGCGGGAATGGCCTCGTCCACCACATAGTTGCACACCGTGGAAAGAAGACCACACTTATGCCCCATCTTGGTAAACATATTATATAATAAGGTGGCAATCGTCGTCTTCCCGTTGGTTCCTGTCACACCGACCAACTTCAGTTTGCGTGACGGATTACCATAGAATAAGGTGGCCACTTTACCGACTGCATCTTCTGTGGAAGCCACCTGTACATAGCACACACCTTCCTTTTTGTCATCTGGAAGATTCTCACACAAGATGGCAACAGCGCCTTGACCTATTGCCTTACAGATAAATTTGTGTCCGTCTACCTGTGTTCCTTTCATTGCGACAAACAGATGACCTTTCTCTATACGGCGCGAATCAATGTTCACTCCGACGATTTCCTTGTCGGCAT
>CAKPTK010000018.1 GCA_934190685.1 uncultured Prevotella sp. | reverse complement strand
CTCGTAGACTGTGGAGTCAAGAACAATATCATACGTTGTCTCATCAACCGAGGTGTGGAGGTCATCCGTGTGCCTTGGAATTATGACTATACCAACATGGAATTTGATGGTCTTTTCCTCGCCAATGGTCCCGGCGACCCGGATATGTGTGAAGACGCCGTGAACATCATCCGCAAACAGATGAGCCAGAGCAACAAACCTATCTGCGGTATCTGTATGGGCAATCAGCTGCTTGCCAAGGCAGGCGGCGCACAAATCTACAAACTGAAATACGGACACCGCTCGCACAACCAGCCGGTGCGCATGGTCGGCACAGACCACTGTTATATCACCAGCCAGAACCATGGTTATGCCGTGGATGCCAAGACTCTTGGCAACGAATGGGAAGAGTTGTTTGTCAACATGAACGATGGATCCAACGAGGGTATCAAGCACAAGACCAATCCTTGGTTCTCGTCACAGTTCCACCCCGAGGCTTGCTCAGGTCCGGTAGACACAGAGTTTATGTTTGATAAGTTTGTTGAAACATTAAAGTAAAGAGAAGATGAAAGACCCAAATATAAAGAAAGTATTGCTCCTCGGTTCTGGCGCATTGAAGATTGGCGAGGCCGGCGAGTTCGACTACTCTGGTTCACAGGCCCTCAAGGCTTTGCGTGAAGAGGGCGTGAACACGGTGCTTATCAACCCGAACATCGCAACCGTGCAGACCTCTGAAGGTGTGGCGGACCAAATCTATTTCTTGCCTGTACAACCCTATTTTGTTGAGCGCGTCATCGAAAAAGAACGCCCCGACGGCATCCTGCTGTCCTTCGGTGGACAGACGGCCCTCAACTGTGGCGTGGAACTCTACAAGAGTGGTGTGCTGGAGAAATATGGCGTGAAAGTGCTCGGAACACCTGTTCAGGCCATCATGGACACAGAAGACCGTGAACTCTTCGTTGAGAAACTCGACGAAATCAACGTGAAGACCATCAAGAGCGAGGCTTGCGAGAACATTGAAGATGCCCGCAAGGCTGCTGCAGATCTCGGCTATCCTGTCATCATCCGTGCGGCTTATGCATTGGGTGGTCTTGGCTCCGGCTTTGCCGACAATGAGGAAGAACTCAACAAGTTGGCTGAGAAGGCCTTCTCTTTCTCTCCCCAGGTGCTGGTGGAAAAGAGTTTGAAGGGTTGGAAGGAAATAGAATATGAGGTGGTTCGTGACCGCTACGACAACTGTATCACAGTCTGCAACATGGAGAATTTCGACCCACTGGGTATCCATACCGGTGAGAGTATCGTCATCGCTCCATCACAGACTTTAACCAACAGTGAATATCATAAGCTCCGTGCACTCTCCATCAAGATTATCCGTCACATCGGAATTGTGGGTGAGTGTAATGTGCAGTATGCTTTTGACCCGAAGAGCGAGGATTACCGTGTCATTGAGGTGAATGCCCGTCTGAGCCGTTCTTCCGCTTTGGCTTCCAAAGCTACAGGTTATCCTTTGGCTTTCGTGGCAGCCAAGTTGGGTATGGGTTACGGCTTGTTCGAACTGAAGAATTCCGTGACCAAGACCACCAGTGCTTTCTTCGAGCCTGCCCTCGACTACGTGGTGTGCAAGATTCCACGTTGGGACCTCAGCAAGTTCCGCGGTGTGGACAAGGAACTTGGCTCATCCATGAAATCTGTGGGTGAGGTGATGGCTATCGGCCGCAACTTTGAAGAGGCCATCCAAAAAGGTCTTCGTATGATAGGCCAGGGTATGCACGGCTTTGTGGAGAACAAAGAATTGGAAATTGAAGATATCGACGCTGCTCTCCGTGAGCCGACCGATAAGCGTGTGTTTGTCATTTCCAAGGCCATGCACAAAGGCTATACTGTGGACGACATCCACAACTTGACCAAGATTGACAAATGGTTCCTTGAGAAACTCAAGCATATCATTGACATCGACGAGGCGATGAAGAAATGCAATATCAACACCCTCGACAAGGAGTTGCTCCGCACAGCCAAGGTTTATGGCTTCACCGATTTCCAGATAGCCCGTGCGGTAGGTTTGGAACAGGAATTGCACAGCATGGCCAAGGCAGGACTCGTGGTGAGAAATCTCCGCAAGAACTATGGCATTGTGCCTGTGGTGAAGCAAATTGATACCCTCGCTGCCGAATATCCGGCACAGACCAACTACCTCTATGTCACCTATGCCGGTGTGAAGAGCGACATTACTTTTGAGAACGACCACCGTTCCATCATCGTACTGGGGTCCGGAGCCTATCGCATTGGCTCTTCCGTTGAGTTCGACTGGTGTGGCGTACAGGCCTTGAACACCATTCGTCGGGAAGGTTGGCGCTCGGTAATGATCAACTATAATCCAGAAACCGTAAGTACGGACTATGATATGTGCGACCGACTCTATTTCGATGAGTTGACCTTTGAGCGTGTGCTTGACATCATCGATTTTGAACAGCCTCACGGAGTCATCGTGTCTACAGGTGGTCAGATTCCAAACAACCTTGCCATGCGTCTTGACGAGCAGCATGTGCCTATCTTGGGTACAAAGGCTGTGGATATCGACAACGCCGAAGACCGTGCCAAATTCTCTCAGATGCTCACCAACAACGGTATCAACCAGCCTGAGTGGAGCGCATTGACCAGCATGGATGACATCGACCGTTTCATCGACCGTGTAGGTTTCCCTGTTTTGGTTCGACCAAGTTATGTGCTCTCTGGTGCGGCCATGAATGTCTGCTCCAATGAAGACGAATTGAAACGTTTCCTTCAGTTGGCAGCCAATGTCAGTGAAGACCATCCTGTAGTTGTGAGCAAGTTTATCGAGCATGCCAAGGAAATCGAGATGGACGCCGTGGCAAAGAATGGCGATGTGATTGCCTATGCCATTTCCGAGCACATTGAGTTTGCCGGTGTGCACTCAGGAGACGCTACCATACAGTTCCCACCACAGAAACTTTATGTCGAGACCGTGCGTCGAGTGAAACGTGTGGGTCGCCAGATTGCCAAGGAACTGCATATCAATGGACCTTTCAACATCCAATTTATGGCTCGTGACAACGATATCCTCGTGATTGAGTGTAACCTCCGTGCCAGCCGTTCCTTCCCATTTGTGAGCAAGGTGTTGAAAATCAATCTCATTGAGTTGGCTACCCGAGTGATGCTCGGTCTGCCAGTGGAGAAGCCGGAGAAAAACCTCTTCGATCTCGACTATGTCGGTATCAAGGCCAGCCAGTTCTCTTTCAACCGTTTGCAGAAAGCTGACCCTGTGCTCGGTGTGGATATGAGTTCTACCGGTGAGGTTGGTTGTTTGGGTGACGATACGAACACAGCCCTGTTGAAGAGTATGCTCAGTGTGGGACAACGTATTCCTGCCAAGACCATCTTGCTTTCTACAGGTAGCGCCAAGCAAAAGGCTGACATGCTCGATGCCGCACGTATGCTTGTGAACCATGGATACAAACTCTACGCTACTGCCGGAACCAGCAAATATTTCACAGAGAACAACATAGAGAATACCCGAGTGCTTTGGCCTTCAGAAGAAGCACAGGGTGGTGCACCCAAAGCTTTGGAAATGCTCCACAACCATGAAATTGATATGGTGGTGAACATACCGAAGAACTTGACAGCATCCGAGTTGTCCAATGGCTACAAGATTCGTCGTGCCGCCATCGACCTCAAAGTGCCTTTAATCACCAATCCCCGTTTGGCCAGTGCTTTCATCACTGCCTTCTGTACGGTGAAACTCGAGGATATTGACATCAAGAGTTGGGAAGAATATAAGTAATTGTATATTACAAGAATAGATAAAATCCGCATCTTTAAAGGATGCGGATTTTTTTGTGTCTTTTTCCGCTTGCCGTTTGACGGAAAAGCGTTACCTTTGTGGAACTGAAACAATAAAATCAATCCAATACAATGAAATTTACTTTTCTATCTATGTGTATGGCCGCTTTGCCGGCCTTGGCACAAACAAAACTTATTGACAACGATTTGAAGGACGCTTATCATGCACGGGTTTATACCCAGCGCGTTTCTTGTCATGACCCTTCAATAGTCATTGACACCATTACCAATCCTTCCCATCCTGTGTATTACATCTATGGCTCTCATCTTGGAAGAGGAAAGACGACAAGTGCAGACCATTATCAGAAATGGACTGTCTTTGGGGCGGGAGAGGAATCCACAACTGCCGACAATAGCTTGTTTGCGGATATCAAGGGCAATCTTGTGAACTTTGCGGATGCCTATTCCACCCATGCGGTGAAACAAGTGAAAAACAGCAAAGGAGAAGAAGTGGCGTTCGGCAATTTTGACGCTCATGGATGGCAATATAAAGACTATACGGTGAAAGGCAACCAGTGGGCTCCAGATGTCATTTGGAATAAGACCATGAAGAAATGGTGCATGTATATGAGTTTGAATGGGGACAAGTGGGCTTCAAGTATCGTATGTTTCACTTCCGACCATATCGAAGGTCCTTGGGTGTATCAAGGTCCAGTGGTATTCTCTGGATTTCAAGGTGCCTATGACCACAACAGTTTCACGAAGACCGATGACTGGAAGCAGACGGATTTCGCCATTGCCACGGGAGAGACTACGCTTCCTGCACGCTATAAGGTGGAAAGTTCTTGGGGACAATACTGGCCTAACTGCATAGACCCTTGTGTGTTTTACGATGAGGAGGACAACTTGTGGATGTCTTATGGCTCTTGGTCGGGTGGTATCTTTATGATACGGTTGAACAAGGAAAACGGACTGCGTGATTATGGTTATACATTTGATTATGAAGTCAACGGAGTCAAGACCACTCCAGGAAATGCCAATGCCAACGGTACCAGCGATCCTTATTTCGGAAAGAAAATCGCCGGTGGCTATTATTGCTCAGGAGAGGCCAGCTATATCGAGAAAATAGGGAAATTCTACTTTCTGTTCCTCAGTTATGGAGAGTTGACCAGTACGGGTGGCTATCAGATGCGCATCTTCCGTTCAGAGTCTCCTACAGGTCCCTTTGTTGATCCTTATGGCACATCCGCTATTTATAATAAATACGCTTTAAATTACCAAAGTCCCAAGGGCACTGCCGCTACGGACAACCGTGGTATGCTTCTCTTTGGCGGTTACAGCTGGCAGACCATGCCCTCGCCGGAAATAGCGCAAGGACACAACTCGGCTTTCACTGACACGGAAGGCCGCTCGTTTGTGGTCTACCACACTCGCTTCAACGATGGAACCGAAGGGCATGAGGTGCGCGTTCACCAACTCTTCCTCAATGATGAGGGATGGCTCGTGGCCGCTCCTTATGAGTTTGATGGAGAGACAGTGACAAACAATCAAATAGCCCAGCAGGCATCTATCAGCAATGAGGATATACCAGGCACTTATCAATTGATAATCCATCAGTATAATCAAAGCACAGCAAGTCGCTCTTACGAGAAGCCTGTCAATATAGAGTTGAAAGCAGACGGCAAGGTGTCTGGCACCAAAACTGGCACTTGGACACGTACGGCCGGCACGGATTTCATTACCTTGAAACTTACCAATGTGGAGTATCGTGGAGTGCTTGTTCGTCAGACCGTGGATTATACAGACATTCCCACACTCTGTATCGCTGCAGTCTCTTCGTCAAGCGGCAAGACAACCGTGGGACAAAATTCTTTCACTTACCAGCAGGAAATCTGGGCAAGCAAAGCGGATGCCAAAGCAGCTATCGCCTATACATTAGACCGTCAGGAAGTGCCCTTCAATGATGGGGCGACGATAAACAACAATGTGTCTCTGCTTCAAAAGCCTTATCTGGGGACTCAAATGACATGGAAAAGCAGTAACACCAATATCCTTTCGAATGTTGGAGGTGTGAAGAACAACGGCAATGTGGCCATGACACTCACTATCACGAAGGACAATGAAACATACCGGAAAGTATATTCGTTAAAAGTAGACAAGGCGGACACCGAGGCAATGCCTGTCTTTTACCCAGAGTCACAGATTGCCACTACAGACCTTGGCTTTTGGCAAAATTTCTCCAAGAGATATTATCGGATAGCCAAAGGAGAAAAGATGAAGTTGAAATTCTGCAACCACAGCAATATGCAGGAAAACTACAAGAACTGGATTCTTGTGGCATGCAACAGCAGCTATGAGCGTGCCAATTATGGATACAGCGAATACTTCGTGTTGCGCAATGATGCCTTTGGATGGGGAACGGACTACAATGCGGAAGGATTGAAGCATGATTTCGATTGGAGCACATTCAAGACAGACATGAATGACGCTTTGGTGGATATGACTTTGTCTTATGACGAGGATGGTACTTTGACCATGACATCTGTCATCACGACGAAGAATAAAAAGGTGTACAATTATTCCTACACCTGTTCCATTACAGGCAAGCCTTCCAATATCAAACTGTTCTTGACGGGTGAGAATTCCTATTTCGACAGTGAAGGTGTGGCTACCGGAATATCTTCAGTCAACGCAACAGCCAACAAGAACGGTCAAAACAGAATGTACAGACTTGATGGCAAGAATGCCGGTAGTGACTATCGGGGCATTGTAGTCATGAAAGGGAAAAAAGTGATGGTCAACCATAAATAAAAAAGGAAAATGAAAAAATTTTTTGCAATCATAATATTATGTCTGACGGGAATGGTGGCGCATGCCAATCTCTACACGTCGGTGGCAGGATTCGGTACATTGGAAGGTAGCGGACGACAAGTGTGGAACTTTAATCCTGGTTGGCGCTTCTTTCTCGGAGATGTGAAAGATGCCGAGAAATCCGACTTTGATGATTCGAAATGGCAAGTGGTGGCAACACCCCACTGTGTGAAACTGGAACCGGCTGAGGCGAGTGGCGGACGCAACTATCAAGGTAAGGCTTGGTATCGCAAGCATTTTGTCTTACCCAAGGAAACTGCTGGGAAAAATGTTTCGCTGCATTTTGAGGCTATCATGGGCAAACAGGTTTTCTATGTGAATGGTACGAAAGTGAAAGAACATTTGGGAGGATTCCTTCCCATCAATATTTCTTTGACAGACTGTGGAGTGAAACCTGGCGACAAGTGTGTCGTGGCTGTGATGACCGATAATAGTGATGACAGCAGTTTTCCTCCAGGCAAACCACAGGTGGCGCTCGATTTCGCCTATCATGGTGGTGTCTATCGTGACGTTTGGATGATAGCCAAATCCAAAGTGGCCATTACTGACAATATAGATGCTGGCAAAGTGGCTGGCGGTGGTGTGTTCGTGCATTATGAGAATATCACAGACCGCAGTGCCGATGTTTATGTGAATACGGAAATCCGCAATGACAACCCCAAGGCTTCCGCTGTGAAGGTTGTCAACTCTCTATTGGATGCGACAGGCAAGCGTGTGGCTTATGCCACAACGTCTGTGTTGCTTGAAAGTGGAACCTCAAAGACTGTGGTGCAACATTTCAAGGTATCCCGTCCGCACCTTTGGTCTCCTGAAACTCCTTATTTATATAAACTACAGTCTCGTGTCACCCAAGGCAAACAATGCCTTGATGGAGGTGTGACCCGCCTTGGAATCCGTTCTTTTGAATTTAAAGGAAAAGACGGTTTTTGGTTGAACGGAAAGCGTTATCATCAGTTTATCGGCGGCAATCGCCACCAGGATTTTGCTTATGTGGGCAATGCCATGCCCAACAGTCAGCAATGGCGTGATGCCTTGCGTCTTCGCAATGCCGGTTTTACGATTATCCGTACAGCCCATTACCCTCAAGATCCAGCATTTATGGATGCTTGCGATGAATTAGGTCTCTTTGTAATCGTGGCTACTCCCGGATGGCAATTCTGGAATAAAGATCCGAAGTTTTCCGAGATGGTTCAGCAGAATACACGTGATCTGATTCGACGCGACCGCAATCATCCCTCAGTGCTGATGTGGGAACCTATCCTCAACGAAACCCATTTTCCAAAGCAGTTTGCCCTTGACGCTTTGCAGGTGACCAAAGAAGAGTATCCCTATTCCTATCGGCCTGTCACCGCAGCCGATCTCAATTCGGCAGGTGTGAAGGAAAATTATGACCTTGTGTATGGTTGGCCGGCAGATGAGGAGAGGAAAAATGCCCCCAAGCAATGCATCTTCACTCGAGAGTTTGGCGAGTATGTGGATGACTGGTATGCCCACAATGCGATGAATCGTGCCAGTCGCAGTTGGGGGGAACGTGCTATGAAGGTGCAAGCCGAAGCGCTGACCGAGACCGTGGATTTGATGTATCACACCAAGGGACAGTTTATCGGTGGCTGCCAATGGCATCCTTTTGACCATCAGCGAGGTTATCATCCCGATCCATTTTGGGGAGGAATCTATGATGCCTTCCGTCAGAAAAAATACGCCTATTACATGTTCCGCAGCCAGATGCCTGCCTCTTTCAAAAGTGAAGTGGTGGAGAATGGCCCCATGGTGTATATCATGCATGAGATGACACCATCTTCGGAACCGGATGTGACCGTATACAGTAATTGCGATTCAGTGCGCTTGAGCATCTATGATGGCGCTAAGACTTGGATATTGCCAGTGGAACACCAAGTTGGACACATGCCCAACAAACCTGTAGTCTTTAAGGATGTGTGGCATTTTATGGATGCCCGGGACTATAGCTATCGCAAGAAAGCATGGCAGAAAGTGAACATGGTGGCGGAAGGAATCATTAATGGAAAAGTTGTTTGCACGGACAAACGCATGCCGTCTCGTCGAAGTACAAAACTCCGTCTCTATGCAGATACTATGGGACAGCCTTTGGTAGCTGATGGCTCAGATTTCGTCGTTGTGGTGGCTGAAGTGACAGACGATAGCGGCAATGTTCGTCGTTTGGCTAAGGAAGATGTGGTGTTCTCTGTAGAAGGAGAGGGCGAGATTATTGGAGATGACTCCAATAGCGCCAATCCGAGAGCGGTGGAGTGGGGGTCAGCTCCCGTTCTTGTCCGTTCCACTTGTAAGGCTGGTCCTATCAAGATTCATGCTCATGTGCTCTATCCTGGTGTGCATGCCCCGGCTGCCACAGAATTGACCATCAACAGTGTGCCTTCTTCCGACCGTTTGTGCTATGATGAGCATGAGCAGAAACTTGTCGGAAAGCCTTTGAACGCATCAAAAGAAGAACAATCTCAACAAAACAAAATGTCAGAACAAGAGAAGCAGAAATTGTTGCGTGAAGTGGAACAGCAGCAAGCTGACTTCGGTATTGGTGACTGATAAACAGAAAAAACTATGAAAATTAAGGCTGTGTTCCTCTGTGTCTTGTTACCTCTGTCGGCACAGGCACAATGCACTTATGAGACACACTATGTGAAGTCTCTTAGTGACGTGATGAAAGGAATCGAGAAACGTTTCAACGTGAAGTTCCGTTATACAGGGGTGGATACTACGGGTATGAAAATCAGTTATGCTGATTTTCGTATCCGCCCCTATTCTTTAGACGAGACTTTGCGCAATGTGTTGACCGTTCTCGATCTCAACTATTGGCCCATCAACGGAAACCTTTACCGCATCAAGCATTATGACTATCCTCGTCGGCGAGACGAGGAGGGAAAGCGGATGCTTGACTGGTTGAGTGCGAAATATCATAATGTGGCAGAATGGACACCGAGACGAGACAGCCTGCGTCATGAGGTTCGCCGTCTGTTGGGAATAGACTCGTTGATGGACAGCCTTGTGCACAAGAAAGCCATCTTGTCCTCTGTTCGCAACTATGACGGCTATACCGTACAGAATATTTGCATAGAGACGTTGCCGGGCCAACATGTGTTTGGATCCATTTATAGTCCGAAAGGCAAGGGCAAGCATCCATTGATTATCTGTCCTGGAGGACATTTCAAAAATGGTCGCTATCGCGAAGACCAACAACAACGTCTTGGAACATTGGCTCGTATGGGAGCCATTTGTGTAGACTTCGATTTGTATGGTTGGGGACAGTCCGAAAAGGAAGTGGGGAAGGCTGCTCACGAAACCAGTCGTGCCCATGTGGTGCAAGCCATGAACGGTATCGTGTTGCTGGATTGGATGTTGGCCAACCGTAAGGACATTGACCGTCAACGCATCGGTGTGAACGGTGGTTCTGGTGGTGGCACACATACGGTTCTTTTGGCAACCATCGACGATCGTTTTACCGCCGCCTGTCCTACGGTAAACCTTGCCAGTCACTTTGATGGCGGTTGTCCGTGTGAAAGTGGAAAGCCTATTCATTTGGCGTGTGGTGGCACCTGCAATCCTGAGTTGGCAGCTACCTTTGCCCCTAAGCCCATGATGGTGGTGAGCGACGATGGTGATTGGACACACACAGTACCTTACATGGAATATCCTTTTCTGCAGCGCATTTATGGCTTCTATGGAGCGAAGGACAAGGTCATGAACATCCATCTGCCAGGAGAACGTCACGATTTCGGTCCCAACAAGCGTAAGGCAGTCTACGAATTCTTTATAAAAGTGTTCGGATTGGACAGAAGCAAATGGGATGAAAGTAAGGTGGTCATAGTGCCGGAGGAAGTGTTGAAGAGCAAAATCAAATAAACAATCAATATGTTCAGAAAAATACAAATGGTGGCCCTCTTGTTGGGCTTGACCTTAGCGATGAGCGCCAAGGGAGGTTTTGAGATACCTTGGAAGAATGGAAATTTGAAGGTGTCGGACAATGGACGCTATTTGCAACATGAGAATGGAAAGCCATTCTTTTGGTTGGGAGAGACCGCTTGGCTGTTGCCCGAACGCCTGAACAGGGACGAGGCTGGATTTTACTTGCAAGAGGCGGCTAAGAATGGTTACAACATGGTGCAGGTGCAAGTGATGAACACGACACCCTCCTTCAATGTATACGGGGAAAAATCTTTGGTTGATGGTTTCAACTTTGAACCTTTCAGTAAGATGACATACCGCTATACCTATTGGGACCATATGGACTATATCATCTCGACAGCCGAACGCTTTGGCGTCTATGTGGGTATGGTTACTATCTGGGGCGGAAACGTCAAGGCCGGCAACATGAATGTGGAGCAAGCTCAGGCTTACGGACGATTTTTGGCAGAGCGCTACAAGAACCATCCCAACATTATTTGGATTATGGGTGGCGACATACAGGGAGATATTCATCCGGAAGTATGGGATGCGCTTGCTCGAACCATCAAGTCGATAGACCACAACCATCTGATGAGTTATCATCCACGTGGACGGTATACCTCAGCCCGCTGGTTCAACAATCGTGAATGGCTCGATTTCAATATGTTCCAAAGCGGTCATCGTCGTTATGGTCAGCGGATGAACAATAAAGACTATCCAATTCCAGACAATACGGAAGAAGATAGTTGGATGTATGTGGATTCAAGTTTCAGCTATAAGCCCATCAAACCGACCCTTGATGACGAGCCAAGCTATGAGGACATTCCGCAAGGACTGCATGAACCCAATGGCCCCTATTGGCGTGCCAATGATGTGCGTCGCTATGCCTATTGGTCTGTTTTTGCCGGTTCTTGTGGACACACCTATGGACATTGCTCTATTATGCAATTTTATAAGAACGGTTTCAATCCAGCCTACAGTGCATTGGATTCCATTAAACCTTGGTATGAAGCCTTGAAATCGCCGGGCTTCCAACAGATGAAACATCTCAAGACGCTGATGCTCGCCTTCCCATATTTTGAGCGTGTAGGTGATCAAAGTGTGTTGCTTGAAAATGGGGAAAAGTATGACCGTATTTGCGCTACTCGTGGCAAGGATTATATGCTGCTTTACAATTATACAAGACGCAAGATTTCTGTTGACTTGACCAAAATATCGGGTGACAAGAAAAAGGTCTTGGTTTATGATCCTGTGGATGGAAAAGTGCAGCAGGTGAAAGGCATGGAACGTGTGGATGGAAAACGAAAACGTTGGGACATCCCGGCACAGTTGCTCTCCCACGACTACGTGATCATCATCATGGATGCATCAAAACATTATGAGCAAGCACTCGGATTTAAACAGCAGGAAGAAAAACAAAACTTAGAAGAATAATGTATAGGCTATTGGTGATTCTATTGATCTTGATTCCCAACCTATTGTGGGCAGCAAAAGTTGAGGTCACAGAATTAAGAACAGAAGGCATGTGCAATCCTTTGGGTGTGAACACTCTGCTACCCCGTTTATCTTGGAAGATGGTTTCTAAACAGCAAAATGTGAAGTTGAGGCAATATCAGATTTTGGCGGCATCCTCCATGGAACGGTTGAATGAGAAACAAGCGGACTTGTGGAATTCAGGAGTGGTTACATCGGATGCTCAACTGAACATCGTATATGGTGGAAAGCCTTTGACCAGCAACCAACAAGTATTTTGGATGGTGCGTGTCAACACTTCAGTCGGCCAGAGCGAATGGAGTGAGCCTACCATGTTCAGTGTGGGCATAAAGGATGAAAGCTATTGGAGTGGTCAATGGATAGGTTGGGATCATTTGGCACCGGGGGATTCCGCTAATATCACGCACAGCAAACTCTGTGCCCGCTATGTTCGTAAGGAGTTTAAAACATGTGAACGTGTGAAACGTGCCATGGCTTATGTGGCAGGATTGGGACTCTATGAGATGTATGTCAATGGCAAAAGAGTGGGGGATAGGGTATTGACACCCGTTCCAACAGACTATCGACGCACCGTGATTTACAACACTTATGATATTACTTCGTTGCTAGATTCGGTCAACGCCGGTGGTTTGGTGTTGGGAAATGGACGTTTTTTTGCGCCGCGTCAGGACAAACCTCATAAAAACAATACTTTCGGTTTGCCCAAATGTAGGGTGAATATTTTGATAGAATATGAGGATAATAAACGGAGTATTATCAGTACAGACGAAACATGGAAGATATGCATGGATGGTCCAATCCGTGCCAACAATGAATATGATGGTGAGACGTATGATGCCCGCAAAGAATTGGGGAAATGGACTTGCCCTCATTATGATGACACAAAATGGAACAGAGTTCAGCGAGTGGCAATTCCAACAGGAACGCTTTGTGGTACGCTGACACCAGGAATGAAGGTCATCGGCAAGGTGAAGCCCCAAAGGATGGTTGTGCAAACGGCTGATCGATGCATCATTGATATGGGAGAGAATTTCTCGGGATGGCTGCGCACTTCTGTTCGTGGTTCAGAAGGGCATAAGATTCAATTGCTTTTCGCCGAGAAATTAACGCCTTGTGGCGATTCTCTCTATACTGCCAACTTGCGCAATGCCCGTGTTACAGACCTCTATATATGCAATGGAACAGAGAAAGATTGCCAATGGCATCCAGTCTTTGTAACTCATGGCTTTCGTTATGTTGAGGTGACAGGACTGAAGAATGCACAACTCTCAGATTTCATGGGTGAGAAGATCAGTGACGAGATGCAACAGTCTGGCACTTTCTCTTGTAATGATACGATATTAAATAAGGTGTATCAAAATGCCGTAAGAGGTATTGTCGCCAATTACAAGGGCATGCCAATAGACTGTCCGCAACGCAATGAACGCCAACCTTGGTTGGGCGACCGCACCGTAGGAGCATTGGGTGAAAGTTTTATAGTGGAAAACAGTACGCTTTATGCCAAGTGGATGCGCGACATTAGTGAGTCACAACGATCGGATGGTTGTATCCCCGATGTCGCTCCATCCTTTTGGAACTATTTTACGGATGATGTCTCTTGGCCGGCAGCTTTTCCTTTCATTTGCGACATGCTTTATGAGCAGTACGGAGATGAACGAGTGATTGCCCAATGTTACCCCAACATCAGTCGCTGGATGTTGCATATCCTTGACCGTTACCGCAAGGATGGACTCATTACTAAAGACAAATATGGAGACTGGTGCATGCCTCCAGAAGATTTGAATTTCATCCATAGTCAGGATCCGCAGCGAAAAACGGACGGATCGTTGATTGCCACAGCTTATACCATTCGTTGTTTGCAGTTGCTTTCTAAGTTTGCCGAGATTCAAGGCAAAACTGACGATGCCGGAAACTGGGCAGAACAGCGAGCACAAATGGTCGACCGATTCAATGAAAAATGGTTGCATTGTAAGCCGGGAACGTCTCCTGTTCCCGGACATCCGCTTTATCCAGACAGCGTCTATTATTCCAACAACACAGCGACAGCCAATCTTTTGGCAATCGCTTTCGGCATTGTGCCAGACTCACTTCGGTCAGAGGTGACGAAAAATGTGGTTGCTAATATTATCCTCAAGAATGGTGGAGTCATATCAACGGGAGTCATTGGCAGCAGTTTCTTGATGCGTGGTTTGTCAGACAATGGTTTTGCCGATGTTGCCTATTTGTTGGCCACCAACAAAAATTATCCGTCTTGGGGCTATATGGCGGAGAATGGCGCGACAACTATTTGGGAGTTGTGGAATGGAGACAAAGCCAATCCGAGTATGAATAGTGGAAACCATGTGATGCTTTTGGGAGACTTGGTCACTTGGTGCTACCAATACTTAGGAGGCATTCGCAACGCTCCCGGGTCTGTGGCTTATAAACATTTTTTGTTGAAGCCAGCATTTGACATTGAAGAGGCAAGCTGGGCGGATGTCTCTTACAATACTCCATATGGAAAAATTGTGAGTCGTTGGCAGAAGAATCTGCAGCATGTGGAATGGGATGTGGAAGTCCCGGTGAATACTACAGCGCAAGTGTTTTTCCCTGATGGGCATGCAAAGACTATCGGTTCGGGTGCCTATCACTTCAGTTCTGAAATCCCTGCTTTGGACAAGCGTATTGTCAAGGATGAGTTTCTCTATGAGCATGCCAGTTTCCCCTCTTGCCATGCCTCAACCATTTCTGAATTGAAAAACGGAGATTTGGTGGTGGCCTATTTTGGTGGAACCTACGAGCGGCATCCTGATGTATGTATATGGGTTAGTCGCAAACCCAAGGGACAGAAGGTGTGGACGGCACCACAACTTGCTGCGGATGGTGTATTCCGTTTGGGTTCTTCCGACGCCTTGTTGGCAGGTGTGGATTCTACGACAACCTCGGCAGAGGTAGGTCTCGTTGTATCGATGAAAGGAAAGAATCTGAAGCGAAAGGCTTGTTGGAATCCTGTACTCTATCAGATGCCAGATGGGACGCTTTATCTTTTTTATAAGATAGGTCTCAATGTGAAAGACTGGACAGGTTGGTATGTCTCCTCTACAGACAATGGCAAGACATGGACTGAACGAAAACCATTGCCCAAAGGTTTTCTTGGCCCTGTGAAAAATAAACCTGAGTTGGTCGGTGACCAATTGATATGTCCGTCAAGTACGGAGAGTGGTGGTTGGCGCATCCATTTTGAAATATTGGACTTGAAGACGAAAGCATGGAAATATGTGGGACCAATCAAATCAAAGCTGGAGATTCCAAGTGTAGATCTCTTGAATCCTGATGCCAAGAAGAAAGACATCATTTGCATCCAACCGTCTATTTTGAAACACAGAGATGGCCGTCTACAAGTTCTCTGCCGCACTCGTAACGGTAAGCTCGCCACTTCTTGGAGCAATGACAATGGCAACACATGGAGTGATGTGGAATTGACCGAACTGCCCAACAACAACTCGGGTACAGATGCCGTGACCTTGAAAGATGGTCGTCATGTTTTAGTCTACAACGATTTTGGCATCCTTCCTGGCACCTCAAAAGGTGTGCGCACGCCATTAAGTCTTGCCGAGAGTCGTGATGGTGTACACTGGACTAAGTTGATGAATCTTGAAGACAGTCCCATCAGTCAGTATAGTTATCCTTCAATCATTCAGGGAAAAAACGGGAATTTGCACATCGTCTACACTTGGCGCAGACAACGAGTGGCGTACAAGGAAATTGATTTGAGTAAATGAGAAAGGGATAATGTATTATTGAAGTCAAGTTCCATTAACAGAATTCGTGAATTGTCAGGTTTGACAAAAGAATAAAAATGAAAAGGATTACGGTTAGATGCCGTAATCCTTTTTTGTAAATGTTGCTTCGTATAAAACTTTTGAAGGGTTGGAGCCTGAATGATACACATATCTGAATGTAAAGGCCGCATCCTTATAGGCTTTCATGTTGGTGGCGTTGATAATGGCGTTGAGCAGACTTTGATGCATCTTGTCCTTGTTGAGGCTGATGACTTTCTCGTTGTCCGCTTCGTTGACCAATGAGTAATAATAAGAGAGAGTCCGAGTAGACTTGTCGAAAGCCATACTGTCTGTTCTGGAGTAGTCGCGAACAGGAGTGGGGCAATTCTTCAACGTGTATTCTCTTGCTTCTCTTGCAGCCCGGTCTTCAATGGACTCATGCTTGCAGGCGGCAAGCGTCGTCACGGCAAGCGCCAAGAGCAAAATCTTTTTCATTCTATGTTCCTTTCCTAACTTATTCTATAAGTGTAGCCGAGCGTACCCGGCTGAGTGTCTCGGGAGTCATTTGCAAGTAGCTGGCGATGTAGACCAAAGGTGCACGGAGCACAATTTGTGGTGAACTTTTGCAGAGCTTCTTATACTTATCCTGCGCACTCTCAAACCGCACCAAGTCGGCATGGATTTGTGACAGGATGAGACTCTCTTCAAGAATCTTACGATACAGAATCTGAATGTTCACGTTGTGTAGTGCCACCTCCTCGAGCTTTTCTTTGGGCAGTGCATAGATGATAGTTTGTTCGAGCGCCTCTACTTGCAGTCGGGTAGGCTCTTCCCTGAACAGACTCTCGATGCACATGAAGATGGTATGGTCAACACCCAAATGTTCGGTGACTTCTTTGCCGTTCTTGAAATAAAACTGGCGAATCAGTCCTCGATCTATATAATAGATATTGCGACACACTTCGCCCGTCTTGAGAATCATCTCGTTTTTGGAGAATTTCATGGGTACCAACACACTTTCGAGAATGTCAAGTTCGTCATGTGTCATGGTGCTGTACTTGCGTGCCAACTCGCGGGCTATGTCGCGAGTTGTGTTCTGCATCTCTTTCATAATATTATCTTTTTCAAACGGTTAGTCAAGTTTCAGCACGGCGAGGAAAGCCTTTTGTGGCACTTCTACATTGCCGATTTGCTTCATGCGCTTCTTTCCCTTCTTCTGCTTTTCAAGGAGTTTGCGCTTTCGGCTCACGTCACCACCGTAGCATTTGGCTGTCACATCCTTGCGTACGCACTTGATGGTTTCGCGTGCCACGATCTTTGCACCGATGGCGGCTTGGATGGCAATGTCAAACTGTTGGCGGGGAATGAGATCTTTCAATTTCTCACACATACGTCGGCCAAAGGTCACGGCATTGTCCTGATGTGTGAGGGTAGACAGAGCGTCCACAGGTTCTCCATTGAGCAGAATGTCCAGTTTTGCCAATTTGGAGGGACGGAAACTATCGATATGGTAGTCGAATGAAGCATACCCTTTAGAGATAGATTTTAATTTGTCATAGAAGTCTATCACGATTTCTCCCAACGGCAACATGAAATGCAACTCCACTCGGTTCCCACTCACATATTGCTGGTCAATCAATTCCCCACGTTTGTCAAGGCAAAGTGTCATGATCGGACCGATGAAATTGGCTGTGGTGATAATAGATGCCTTAATGTATGGCTCTTCGATGTGGTCAATCATGGTTGGGTCGGGCAGTCCGGATGGATTGTGCACCTCTTTCACATTGCCATGCTTGTCGTAGACCTTGTAGGAAACATTGGGGACGGTAGTAATCACGTCCATATTGAACTCGCGATCCAACCGCTCCTGGATGATTTCCATGTGGAGCAGTCCGAGGAATCCGCATCGGAATCCGAAGCCCAGAGCTACAGAAGACTCGGGAGAAAAGGTCAGCGAAGCATCGTTGAGTTGCAATTTTTCAAGCGAAGCTCTCAGATTCTCATAGTCTGATGGATCGATGGGATAGACACCGGCGAACACCATGGGCTTCACTTCCTGGAAACCTTCGATGGCTTTTTCTGCAGGGCGTGCGGTATGCGTGATGGTGTCACCCACCTTGACTTCAGTGGCATCCTTGATACCACTGATGATGTAGCCTACTTCGCCAGTGTGCAACTCCTTTTTAGGCACCATGTCCATTTTGAGCACCCCCACTTCGTCAGCGGTGTATTCCATTCCGGTGTTGATGAATTTCACTTTGTCACCCTGGCGAATGCAACCATTCTCAATCTTGAAATAGGCGATGATGCCTCGGAACGAGTTGAACACACTGTCGAAGATGAGGGCCTGCAAAGGAGCTTTGTCATCACCTTTCGGATGGGGAATTCTCTTCACTACAGCCTCGAGAATTTCGTCCACACCTTCACCTGTCTTGCCCGAAGCACGAATGATTTCGGATCGGTCACAACCAATGAGGTCTATGATTTCGTCCTCCACTTCGTCGGGCATGGCACTTGGCATGTCAATCTTGTTGATGACAGGGATGATTTCCAGGTCGTGGTCAATGGCCATATAGAGATTGGATATGGTCTGTGCCTGCACACCTTGTGTGGCATCCACTACGAGCAGTGCTCCCTCACAAGCGGCGATGCTGCGGGACACTTCATAGGAGAAGTCTACGTGTCCTGGAGTGTCGATGAGGTTGAGAATATACTTTTCTCCGTCAGAGGTGTATTCCATTTGGATGGCATGGCTTTTAATGGTGATACCGCGTTCGCGTTCCAGGTCCATGTCATCGAGCATTTGTCCTTCTGTGATTTTTATGGTTTTAGTATATTCCAACATTCGGTCGGCAAGGGTACTCTTGCCATGGTCAATATGTGCGATGATACAGAAATTTCTAATATGGTCCATCTGTAGTTTACTTGTTATGTACTTATAATCGAAAATATATAAGCACAAAGATACGAAAAAAGTACGTTATAAGTCTTCTTTGCGGCTTATGACGTACTTTTTTTAATTAATTTTAAATACTTATCTCAAGTTGAATTTGCCGTTATCGCCTACAATCTTGTTTTCTCTAAGCAACCATCCGATGGCCATAAAGAGGTCGGCGTCGTTTTCGCCGATGGCGTTCTTGAGTGTTTTCAAATCTTGATTTTCGTTTTCGTGCAAGTAATTCCAAACTTTGCCTGCCACTTCACCTGCTTTTTCTTTCAACATAGCTATTTGTACTTTAATTCTATCCTGTAAACGGCTGCAAAATTACGAATATTTATTGAACTTGCCAAATGCACTATCATTTTTTGACTTGGGTCAAATTTTCCCATTCAAAATGTTTTTATTCTGTTTATAGTAGTTTCTCAAATAATTGTCGTAACTTTGTGGTCGGTTATGTCACACATACAAGAAAATGCTATGCAAGCAATGATATTTGCGGCGGGACTCGGCACCCGTTTAAGACCTTTGACCGAAACAATGCCCAAGGCGCTTGTTCCTGTGGGCGGTGAACCCCTGCTTCGACATGTGATAGAACTTCTCAAGGCGGCCCAGGCAGGAAGGATTGTGGTCAATGTGCATCATTTCGCCGGTCAGATAAAGAGTTATCTTTCTGAAAATGACAATTTCGGAATGGATATCCGCATCTCCGACGAGTCAGACACGTTGCTTGATACGGGAGGTGGTTTAAGGAAAGCACAATCTCTTTTCTTATCCGACTACCCCATTCTGATACACAATGTGGACATTCTGAGCAATGTCAACTTGCGCACTTTCTATGACTTGCATGTCAACCATGACGCCACTCTCCTTGTCAGCGAGCGGAAAACCAAGCGTTATCTGCTCTTTGATGACGATATGCGTCTGGTCGGTTGGACCAATACGGAAACCGGCGAGGTGCGTGGCCCGTTCCCTGATATAAATGTATCGCGATGCCGTCGCTATGCTTTTTCCGGCATTCATCTTTTCTCTCCTCGTTTGTTTCCTTTGATGGATGATTTCCCCGATAAATTCGGCATCATTGATTTCTATCTCAATGCTTGTGCCCATGCGGATATCCGTGGGTATTTGAAATCAGATCTTAAGCTGATGGATGTGGGGAAGTTGGACACATTGGCTCAGGCGGAGACCTTTTTGAATGAAATAAACATTAATCATAATCATTAATATTAAAAGTAATGCAACAGAAGATTATAATCCTCGATTTCGGTTCGCAGACCACACAGCTCATAGGTCGTCGTGTGCGTGAACTCGACACCTTCTGCGAAATTCTTCCTTACAACAAGTTCCCTAAGGACGATTCTTCCGTTATTGGAGTCATCCTCAGCGGTTCTCCTTATTCCGTTCATGACAAGGAGGCGTTCAAGGTGGATTTGACCCAGTTCATAGGTCGCATTCCAGTGTTGGGCATCTGCTATGGTGCGCAATATCTCTCTTATGCCAATGGCGGAAAAGTGGAAGCTGCAGACTCTCGTGAGTATGGACGTGCCAACCTCGAGCATTTTGATGCTGAGAATCCGCTCTTCAAGGGATTTGTGGAAAATTCGCAAGTGTGGATGAGTCATGGTGATACAATCACCGCTATTCCTGAAGACTACAAGTGTATTGCTTCGACTGCCAATGTCAAGTTTGCCGCCTTTGCATCCACCAAGCAACCTGTTTGGGCTGTTCAGTTCCATCCAGAGGTCTTCCACTCTCTTCAGGGTACACAACTCCTCAAGAATTTCGTGGTGGACATCTGTGGAAGTAAGCAGAACTGGAGTGCGGACTCATTTGTCGATACCACTGTGGCTGAATTGAAAGCCCAATTGGGAGACGACAAGGTTATCCTTGGACTTTCCGGTGGTGTGGATTCCAGTGTTGCTGCTGTGTTGCTTCATCGGGCCATCGGCAAAAATCTCACTTGTATCTTTGTCGACCATGGCATGCTTCGCAAGAATGAGTTCCGTGATGTGATGAAAGACTATGAAGGCTTGGGCCTCAACGTCATCGGTGTGGATGCTTCAGCGAAATTCTTCGCAGACCTTGCAGGAGTGAGCGACCCTGAGCAGAAACGCAAAATCATCGGTCGCGACTTTGTCGAGGTTTTCAATGCTGAGGCAAAAAAGCAGACGGGAGCCAAATGGCTTGCCCAAGGCACCATCTATCCTGACCGCATTGAGTCCCTCAATATTACAGGCAAGGTCATCAAGAGTCACCACAATGTGGGTGGTCTGCCCAAAGAGATGAATCTTCAGTTGTGTGAGCCCCTTAAATGGCTCTTCAAGGACGAGGTTCGTCGTGTGGGTCGTTCTTTGGGAATGCCGGAACATCTCATCACTCGTCATCCATTCCCGGGTCCAGGTTTGGCTGTCCGTATTTTGGGCGATATCACTCCTGAAAAAGTGCGTATCCTTCAGGATGCCGACGATATTTATATCCGCGGACTTCGTGAATATAAGGTGAAACTGAGTGGCGAGGAGGCTCGTCGGGTATTGGCAGCAGGAGTGCCAGCCAATATGCAGAATGGAGAAATCGAAGTTTCGCTCTATGACCAGATTTGGCAGGCTGGCACCGTGCTTCTCTCTACTGTTCGCTCTGTAGGTGTGATGGGAGACGAGCGTACTTATGAGCATCCTGTAGCTCTTCGTGCCGTAACCTCCACGGATGCCATGACAGCCGATTGGGCGCATCTTCCTTATGATTTCATGGCCAAGGTGAGCAATGAGATTATAAATAAGGTGAAGGGTGTCAACCGCGTTTGCTATGACATCTCTTCAAAACCACCAGCAACCATCGAGTGGGAATAAACATAATTCCATCGTTATACAAATAGGTTCCCTCAGACTTGCATCGAATGCTTGTCTGAGGGAAATTCTTTTATGTCGTTTAGTCTTATAGCTGTTGATTAGTAAGACATGGACATATCCTCAGGGATACAGATATAGAAATCTGCCAGTCCTTGATATTCCTCATCGAGATGACTGATGTCTTCTTGTCTCACGGCACGGATTGTGCTGACCTTTGTGGTGGGACGATATTCGCGCAGGTAAGGGATGATGCCGTTTTGTGCATCAGAGTGGTAGGTTCCGTTGAAATGTATCATCTGCTCGCCTTTGCCGAGATTTTGGGCAATGAACCATCCCATGGTGGCATCCTTGATGGCTTGTGCCTGTGCCATGAACTCAGGCTTGCTGTTCTTGCCTTTACCCATCATCCCCATGAGGGCGAAACCTGCCTGTGCGTTCTCGTTTTCCACATAGTGTATGGGGAGTTTGGGCAGATATTGTTTGGCCTCGTTGGAGAGCGAGTCGAGAAAGGAGAGTCCCTTCTCTTTCACCACAGCGGCATACCGGCGAGGTACGTTGGTGGCGATGAGAGGGAGCTTGTGGCTTTTGGCAAAATACACCAAAGGCTCATAGTCAGTGCTGTAATTGGGCCACAGACGGCATTCATCCTCAAAACGGTCTGACGAGATGATTCCACTCGTATATTCATTTATGATAAGTTGGTTGTCGGCCTCCAACATTTCCATGCCCACCTTGATATGCTTGTTCTTCTCAGCCAATGCATCGAGAACCCTGGCTTCCATCCAATGGCTTATCACACAGTTGTGTATTTCGCCAAAGAACACCACGTCAGCCGCGCTGACAGTTTGAATCATCTTCTCATAGCTCACTGCCTTCCCCTGTGCATCATACAGACGATAGGCTTCCGGAGCTTTTTGGGCGTTTGCGGTGATGCCGAGCATCATCAGTGCGCCAGCTAATAGTCTTTTCAATTTCATTGTTGTCTACGTGTTAAAAAGGTTTTCCTTTATATAATAATGCCATGCGCTCAGGACGGACATATTCCTTGAATCCTTGACGTATGTCTTCAGGAGTGATACTTTGTATGCACTCCGTGTATTTATCGTATTCCTCCATACTCTCCCCATTGCGTACGAGTGAGGTGAGCAAGTTTTTCCATTCCGTCGGTACATCGTCAGAGAGAGCCTTCCGCTTGGTTACGAGGAACGACATTTTCAGTTTCTGCAGTTCTTCTTCGCTGACACAGGTGTCCTGCAAGTCCGAGACTATTTTCCTAATGGTTTTGTCGGCAAGTTCACGGTTCTCGTTTTGTACAGCAATGGTGAGCCAAAAATAGTATTTGGCTTGTGGAACTCCATTGTAGTAGAGGTCGGAATAGGGTGAATAAACGATGTTCTGTTGTTCACGCAGAATGCTGAGCAAACGGGCTTGCATCACGTCACGCATCAGTTTCAAAATGAGTGACTGGCGAAGTCCGGGCTTGTAATTGCCGGGGAAAATGTAGTTGAGCACCGTTTGTGACTGCACATCGTTGTCAAACGCCTCATAATAGTTGGTCGTAGGCATTTTGCAGGGTGTGTTTGTATAGTTCCTCTCCTGTGTCACCTTGAGGCGTGCAAAGGTGTTGACGGCGGTGTGGAGCACCCTTTCAAGGTTGAAGTTTCCTGTGAATATCAGAGTGGTTTGCTTCGGATTGGAAAATAGGGTGGTATAGTAGTCGGTCATATCGTCAAGGCTCAACTTGTCGATGTCTTCCTTTTTTATCTGCATGCCATCATAAGTTGGAATGTTGCAAGTGAGCGAATCAATCTTGCGTGTGAGCATGCGGTCCACGTCGCGCTTAAGCAGACGGTCAAGCAACGATTCCTGTCCGAAGGTTTCACGTTCGCTGCGTTTTACTTCCTCAAAGTCTTTATAGGCTTTGCCAGGAGCGGTTATTTTCTCATACACGAGGTTCATCAACTCTTGGAACTTGTTGGCTGGTGCCGAAGCCAGCACTTGATGCCAATAGTCGTCGATTCCGATGCTCATGGACAAGTCTTCCGCCTGCATCACTTCGGTGAGTGAGTCAGGACTTACATGTGCCAATCCGCCCATGTCCACATAACTTGCTGCGTCTTTCAGCATGGGATAAGAATGTCTGTCGAGATCGTTGAGTCCACCACGTCCGAGCAGAGCCATATAGATGGTGCTGTCTTTGTCTGTAGTAGGGCGGAGCACAATTCTCAGTCCTGAGTTGAGGGTGTATGCCGTTACTCCCATATCTTTATACTCATGTTTGTCGCTGATGAGGGTTGAGGCGTCAGGATGTTCGGTTGCCAGACAAGTGGGCAAAGACACTTTTGGAGGAGAGACCGTTTCCTTGGGCTTGTATTTGTAGGCAGGCATATGTGTCTTCAGTCCGCGGTTCCAGATCTTTTCCAATTCTTTCTCGTTGAACGACTCTGTAATACCTCTATTATTTTGATAAGCAACAAGCAAAGTCTGTCGTGCTTCGCCGAGAATAGACTTGAGCAATTTTCGCATTAATTCGTTGTCAGTCTTGCTGACAATCTGCTTGATTTGCTTCATGTCTTCATTCGAAGTCACATACCGGTCACCAGAGATGATGTAGTCTACAAAATCATCGCACCACTTGCTCGATTGGAAACCGACTGTGTCGGTGCGCATTCTCGACACTTTTTCATTCACATAGTCTGACAGTTCCTGCGTGTCAAAGCCCTTGTTGGCAATGTGGTTTAGTATGCTGATGCTACGGATCATCCTTTTTTCCAGTTCCATCTTGTCCTTGCCCTCCACGGTGATGGAGAAGTGGTTCTTGTCGGCGAGGTACCAAGCGTCGTTGATGTCGCATCTCACACCTTGTGCAGCCATACGTTTGGTCAATGCGGTGACGAGCATTCTGTATTGCTCCTTGCGTGCCGTGGTGCCGATAGTGTTGCCCACTACACAGGTGTGTGGGATAATGAATTCCAGTTTTGATGATGTTCCCACGGTATCGCTCACCTCCATAAGGGTGATACCTTTGGCGTAATGAAGTGTGCCATTGTTGAGTTGTAGGGGATGTCCGGGCTCTACTTCGTTGAATATATCATGTATGCGCTTTTGCAGGTCTTTGGGGTTGACATTGCCTACCACCACCAAACAGGCATTAGACGGCAGATACCATTTGTTGTAGTACTTTAGCAGTTCTTCACGAGAGATGGTCTCGATATCGTGCTCAGCGCCGAGGGGCATATGTTCTACATAGCGTCCGGAACCGATTTTCAAGTTGTAGAACTCATCGCCTGTGTTGTAACCGCGTAGTTCTTCCTTGATTACTCCGCGCTCTTTTTCGATGCGCTTGGGGTCGAAAGTGATGCCGTCGAGAATGTCGCGTAGGGCAAGCAATGTATTGTCCATGATCTGGCTTCCCATATCTGCCACAGGCAATGATAGCCAGTAGATGGTGCGGTCAAAACCTGTGAAGGCGTTGATGTCTCGTCCATATTTCATGCCGAGGCGCTCAAAGTAGTCCACCCATGAGTCTCCGGGGTAGTGGGTGGTGCCGGCAAACGACATGTGTTCCAGGAAATGGGCTCCACCTTTCTGTCTGTCGCTCTCCTGAAGCGAACCCACACGCATGACAAGGCGCATCTCCACACCATGTCGGGGAAGTGCATTAGGCATGATGATGTAGTGTAGTCCATTATCAAGAAAGCCTTCCACGGTACCCCGCGGAAGGTTTATCTTTGAGTCGTTGTTGGCGCGCATTGCCAGACTGTAGTCTGCCAATGCGACCAACAACAAAAGCACTTTGATGTGTCTAAACATAAAATTAGATTTATTTTCTCATTTGTTTTTATTTTCCGAAGGTATAGGTGGCGTCCACGCGTTGGCATCCGTATGTGGAATCGAGATACCAGGGGAATGAGAAGGTCATCTTGCCGTTGGCGAAGTCAATCTTTCCAGTAGGCATCACGAAAATATCTGTGTATTCGGTGTTGTCCTTCTCGTAGAAGATGTCTGCGTTGTCGAAATAAAATGCAGGGTCTAGGGTGGACATTGTTTTGATGATGTCAGAGACAGGCGTGTCGACGAAGGTTTCTTTTCCATCCTCTTTTCCGTCCTCTTTGCC
>CAKPTK010000017.1 GCA_934190685.1 uncultured Prevotella sp. | reverse complement strand
CCTTGATGCACCATCCGCACCATGAACCCCAGAAGTCGAGCAGCACATATTTGCCGCGAAGACTTGAGAGTTTGAAGTCCTTGCCGTTGAGGTCTTTGAGGGTGAAATCGGGTGCCATGGTGCCCACAGCTGTCTTCTTCTCCATCTCACGCTGCTTGGCCTGCATGTCAGCCATATCCTTGGCGGGCTTGTAGTAGGCTGCGAAAGCGCTCTTCTGAACTGCAGGGGTCAGCATGTTGATAGCGGCGTTGACATCTTCACACATTGGAACGAGGTAGCAAGTTGCCTCTTCATTGCCATGAGCCTTGATATAGCTCATCACAAAATCCTTGAGTTCCTTGTCGGCCACATCCAGTTTCCCTTGGCACACTTTTACCAAAGAGTCCTTCTGGGCATCGGTCTTCATATTCCCAATCTGACTGCGATATTCGTCCATCACGGCATTTCTCTTGACTTCAATGGGGTCGAGCTGGTCGCAAATCTTGTCCACTTTATTATAAAGAGGAGAGCCACTGATGTGATAGTTTTCCATGCTTCCGGTCAACTGCAAAGGCTGATTGGGCATCACGAAAACCTGTATGTAGGCTCCTTTGTTGCTCGGGTCGAGCAGATAATAGTTGGCCAAATCCTTTTTGTTGGCATTGGCATATTCAAAAGCGCCATTGTTTACGGCGATGGTGTCTTGCTTCATACCATTGGCTGTTCTGGAGGCAACCACAATCTTGTTGCCCTTGAAATTGTCGAACTTGCCCGAGATTTTGACTTGTGCGTTGGCACTGCCGGCTGCCAGCATCATGGCTGCAGCAACAGCAACGGAATAAATTCCCTTTTTCATTGTTCTGTTTTGTTGATTGAATTCTCTTTTCTGGCGCAGCCTATCGTGGCTACGCTCTATATATAAGACTCCTTAGTTGGCTTTTGGGGTACGCTCTTTATTTCTTTTTCACATAAAAAGAGTTTTGATAACGATTGGCGGATAAGCTTGTACAAACTTGAAAAGATTCGGGCCGGAATTTGTTCACATTGTTATTTTAACTTAATTTTTGTGCGTGATAATGTCACCATTCTGTCTTTAAGTGTGTATAAAAAGATATAAGAAGATAAGAAATTCAATTAAATATAAACTAAGAGAGATATGAAAAGACTATTGACAATGTGTCTGGCAATGTTGGTGTGCGGCATGACAATGGCGAGCATCAAGAAGACCAATCTTCGTGTACTCTATGTGGGAGGACACTCCAACATGGAGACTTTCGGAGAGCGAAATTATGACCGTGCAGCCAACCAACGCAGCATTGAGGAGTGCACAGCTGCTTGGAAGCGTTTCTTGGAACAGTATTTCACGGCCGTGAAGACGGTACAGGGGAAGGATTACAACTATAAAATGTCGTATGACTATGATGTGACAATCATTGATGGCGATCCCCAACCTTTGGAAGAGCGTCGTACACTGATGGAGAACGGTGAGTTCAGCAAGATGGTGGCGGCACGCTATTTCCCGGACAACTTTGACTGTCCTGTCATCACGATTGCCGATGAAAGCGAGACTGTGGGCAGACTTGCGCTATGACAACCCGAGACAATGGCGTGACTGGTATAATCAATATCAGCGCAAGCTATTCTTCACCGAGAGCGGTGGTTGGCTTTGGCTGGTCAACGATTTTGCCACCAATACTCCGGGCAATGACTATAGTGTGCTGAAAGTCAATGAAATTGACGAAAATGCGGTAGGACAGTCAAAAGCCAAGACGACCAAGAGTGACCCTGTAGTTGTCTCTTCCGCCACCGTGATGAACCAGGATGTGAACGAACTGATTATCCGCATCAAGATACATCCGGGCTATCACATCTATTCTGTCGTTTCTGACAAGGACCCCTATATCCAAACCTCTTATACATTCAAGACTGACGGTGGCGTTAAGTTGGTTGGCGAGTTACAAAAGCCCAATGGCAGAATGTTTGACCGGGAAGGTTCCGTTGTCTATGAAAACGAGGTGGTGCTCCGCCAGAAATTCACGGGTAATCGGGGAACAATCACCTGCGATATCAACTATCAGGCTTGCGACGACCATGCCTGCCTGATGCCGAAGACGAAAACGATTAAAGTGGAATTATAAATAAGTTAAGTGAAAATGAAAAAACTGACAACCCTGTTTACGTGCATGGCAGTGACACTCTCTGTCTGTGCACAACCCAAGGAAACCAAGGTGAGCGGTCAGCTCATCGGACTGGGCGACTCCTTGCTTTACAATTTTATCGATTTGAATTTGGACAGCCCTCGTCAGAAGGGATCCTTCCCAGTGAAAGACGGCAAGTTTGAGTTTACCGTCAAAGCAGAACATCCCGGTACTTTTGCCATCATGGATTTGAAGAAAATCCTTGCCGGTGACCCTACCGATACCAAGGTGGCCTATTGTGTGCTTGTGCCTGGTGAGGATTTGACGCTTAACGGCACATTGGACGACTACAAATTGGGCGGTTCCAAGATTTACCAGGAGATGCGTGATGTGCAAAACCAGGTTGGCGATGTTTTTAAAGGAGCTACGCGGGAAAATCAAGACTCCCTGAAAAAGGTCTACACGGACAAGGTACTTGCCTATATCAAGGCACATCCCGATCAGGAGGCTGCCGTGATGCTTGTGGAAGGCCTGGACTATGAAAACGCCAAGAAAGCGGTAAGCCTTTTCTCTCCGGCAGTGCGTGACGGGAGAATGGCGGGATTTTGGAAGCCAGTCTTGAAGGCGTTTGAAGACCAAGCCCATCGTGAGGCTGCCGCCAAGAAGGTGGTGGAGGGCACTGTCGCTCCCGATTTCACGCTTCCCGACCTTCAAGGCAAACCTCTGAAGCTGTCTTCGCTTCGTGGTAAATACGTGATTCTTGACTTCTGGGGTTCTTGGTGTTTTTGGTGCATCAAGGGCATGCCTGACATGAAGAAGTATTATGAGAAATATAACGGCAAATTCGAGGTTCTCGGTGTTGATTGCAATGATACACACGAGCGCTGGAAGGCTGCTGTGGAGAAGCATCAATTGCCGTGGAAACATGTCCGTCAAAGCAATGAAACACAAAACGTGGCAGACGATTATGGTGTGCAAGGTTTCCCCACCAAGATAGTCATCGATCCGCAGGGAAAGATTGCCAAGGTCGTAGTAGGGGAGGATCCTGCTTTCTATGAATATCTCGACAAGGTGTTCTCGGACAAGTAAGCTATTTATTGCTCATACGCGCGCACGCGCGTACGCGTATGAGTGTTTTTGTAGAGAAATCATACATTCTATCATAAAAATATTTGTAACTCTCTGATATTTAAATGGTAAGAACCATGTATGTTCCTGCATTTATCATACACAAATCATACACAAACCCTACATAGCCTACATGGGAATTTTATGGTTTTTTGCCGTGTCAGAAAACCAAAAGCTATGGATGTTATGTAAAATAAATTCATACTTGATAATTCTTACTCGCCCTCTTGCATATCGTTAGTGTGCCATTAACGAGGCGTTAGTGTGCCACTAACGGAATTTTCACCATGGTGAAAAATTCATTAGTCCGCCTGTTCTCTGCAAACAACCTCCTTGGTGACTTTTGCAGAATCGGTCATTGGAAAATCGCTGGGAAGATTTGTAAAATAAAATCAGAATAAAATCTCTTGAAAAAAGTAAAGAGCGGAAGAACTGCATGGTTCTTCCGCTCCTTCGTAATATAATCGTGAAAATTTATTATCCTACTTGACTTCCTGGCTTCACGTTGCCCAAAACAGAGGTGACGTTGAGCGAACCGTCGAAATTGACAGCCGAGAGAATCATGCCTTGACTCTCGATGCCCATCATCTTGCGAGGAGCGAAATTGGCAACGAAGAGCACATCCTTGCCGATGAGCTGTTCTGGCTCATAGTAGGCGGCGATGCCGCTGAGGATGGTGCGGTCGGTTCCGCTGCCGTCGTCGATGGTGAATTGAAGCAGTTTCTTCGATTTCTTCACCTTTTGGCAATCCTTGATATGGCCGACACGGATGTCGAGCTTTTCGAAATCCTCAAAGCTGCAAGTCTCCTTGACAGGCTCAGCCTTGTAGTTGGCAGCCTCGTTGGCCTTCTTGGTGTCCTCCAGTTTCTTGAGCTGGGCATTGATGGCGTCGTCTTCAATCTTCTCGAAGAGCAGTGAAGGTTCTGCCAACTGATGGCCGGGCTGAAGCAGGTCGGTGGAGCCAAGTTGGTTCCAGTCGAACTCCTTGATGTTGAGCATCTTGCGGAGCTTGTCGCTGCTGAAGGGTAGGAATGGTTCAAAGGCGATGGCAAGATTGGCGACCAATTGAAGCGAGATGTTGAGGATGGTCTCCACGCGCTTCGGGTCTGTCTTCCAAACCTTCCAAGGTTCGCATTCTGTGATGTATTTGTTGCCGATACGGGCGAGGTTCATGGCCTCTTTCTGTGCGTCGCGGAACTTGAAGATGTCGAGCAGGTCTTCCACCTTCTTCTTCACGTCCTTGAACTCCTCAAGTGCTTGACGGTCCACATCCTGCAGTTCGCCGCAGGCAGGCACCACGCCGTTCCAATATTTCTTGGTGAGCTGGAGCGCACGGTTGACAAAGTTGCCGTAGACAGCCACCAGTTCATTGTTGTTGCGATCCTGGAAATCCTTCCAAGTGAAGTTGTTGTCCTTGGTCTCCGGTGCGTTGGCGGTGAGCACATAGCGCAGCACATCCTGCTTGCCGGGGAAGTCAACGAGATATTCGTGGAGCCATACAGCCCAGTTGCGTGAAGTGGAAATCTTGTCGTTCTCCAGGTTCAGGAACTCGTTGGCAGGCACATTGTCGGGCAGGATATAGTCGCCGTGCGCCTTGAGCATGGTCGGGAAGACGATGCAGTGGAAGACGATGTTGTCCTTGCCGATGAAGTGGACAAGGCGAGTTTCTGGATCTTTCCACCATTTCTCCCAAGAGTCGGGCAGCAGTTCCTTGGTGTTGGAGATATAGCCGATAGGAGCGTCGAACCACACGTAGAGCACCTTGCCGTCGGCGCCTTCCACAGGCACTGGAATACCCCAGTCGAGGTCGCGGGTCATGGCGCGGGGCTGGAGGTCCATGTCGAGCCAACTCTTGCACTGTCCGTAGACATTGGGACGCCACTCTTTATGGTCTTTCAAAATCCATTCTTTCAACCATTCCTGGTATTCATTCAGAGGCAGATACCAGTTCTTGGTCTCCTTGAGCACAGGCTGTGAGCCGCTGATGGTGCTGTGGGGATTGATGAGCTCTGTAGGGTCAAGGTCCTGTCCGCACTTTTCGCATTGGTCGCCATAGGCATGTGGGTTGTGGCAGTGGGGACATTCGCCCATGATATAGCGGTCGGCGAGGAACTGATGTGCCTCCTCGTCATAATACTGCTTGCTGGTTTTCTCGATGAGTTTGCCGTCGTCATAAAGTTTCTTGAAGAAGTCGGAGGCAAACTTGTTGTGAATCTTCGAGGTGGTGCGGCTGTAGATATCGAAACTGATGCCGAACTCCTCAAAGCTCTTCTTGATCATGTTGTGATAGCGGTCCACGATGTCCTGTGGAGTGCATCCCTCTTTCTTGGCACGGATGGTGATGGGCACACCGTGCTCGTCGGAGCCGCCGATGAAAATCACGTCCTGCTTCTTCAGACGAAGATAGCGCACATAGATGTCGGCAGGCACATAGACACCAGCCAAATGGCCGATATGGACACCACCGTTGGCATAGGGGAGAGCCGCCGTCACGGTGGTGCGTTTGAATTTCTTCTGTTCCATTTATATTGTTGTTTTTATTATCTGACTGCAAAAGTACTATTTTTTTGAGAGATAAGTCGGTTTCTTGGCGGGATATTTTGCCAAGCGGGTCAAATAGCGTCCCGTCCAGGTGGTTCTACATGATGTCTGCGGCAGAGCCTCCTGCAGCAATGGCATCCTTCATCTGTTCCATATAAGGGGCTACATGGGCGAAGAATTGGCGATAGCCTTGACACAGATAGTTGAGGCCATACTCGCCGTCGGACGTGGTGGCGAAACGGTTTTTGGGACATTCACCGTGGCAGGCAAAGCGCCAGGAGCATTTCATGCACTGTTGGGGCAGGGTGACCTTCATGTGTCGGAAACGGTTTTGCATGTCGCTGAATCCCATGGCTGCAATCGGCTGCTGATGGATGTTGCCCAACTTGTATTCAGGGAAGACAAAGTGGTCGCAAGCATACAGGTCGCCATTACGCTCCAGAGCCAGGGCATTGCCACAGTTGCGGGACAAGGAACAGACGCCTGGCTCCACCCCGCACCAGTTGGCGAGCGTAGCGTCAAAGAGTTGCACGAAATATTCGCCGATGTCATGCTTCCTCCATTCGTCGAAGACGGCGCAAGTGAAGTTGCCCCATTGTTCGGGCGTGACCGACATCGCCGTGAGCCGGCAGTCTTCGGGATTGTCGTTGATGTTGGCGAGCCGGCCGTTGATGGTGCGTTCCACAATGGGCGTAAACTGCAGATAATGGCAGCCGATGGATTTGAAAAAGCGGTAGAACTCCACCGGATGCTCTACATTCTGACTGTTGACCACCGCCATGGCGTTCCACATCACCTCGTGCTTGTTGAGGCATTCTATGCCTTTCAGCACCCGTTCAAACGAACCCTTGCCGTTGTTGTCCTTGCGGAACTGGTCATGAACGGCTTGCGGTCCGTCGATGGACACACCCACTAAAAATCCATTGTCGTGGAAGAACTGTGCCCATTCATCTGTGATGAGCGTTCCGTTTGTCTGGATGCAATTGTCAATCTGGTGGTTCCCGGCATATTTCCGTTGCAGTTGGAGCGCGTGCTCATAGAACGAGATGGGGCGCAAGAGCGGCTCGCCGCCATGCCAGGTGAAGAGCACATCCTGCTGGATTTGTGCCGAGATATAGCTTCGGGTGAACAGTTCCAGGGTCTGGTCATCCATGTTGTGCGGGGTATTGTTGTACAGCCTGTTTTTCTCCAAATAATAACAGTAGTCGCAATGCAGGTTGCAGGCGGCGCCGGCAGGTTTGAGCATCACGTAGAGTGGATGGGCGAAAGGCGAAATTGTGCGCTTGGTGTTCATGAATGTTTGATTTTGGGAAGACAAAGTTACCAATAATCCCGAACAAATTGCAAGAAAAGGAGAAAAACTCGGCTTTTCTTGGCGTTATCCCCAAAACTTGCTACCTTTGCATACATTATATAATATTAAAAGAATGCAAGAAACAAGACAAAATCGAATATCCAGACTCCTTCAAAAGGAACTCAGCCTCATTTTCCAAAGCCAGACCCGCGCCATGCATGGTGTGATGGTCTCAGTAACCCGTGTGAAAATCAGCCCGGACTTGAGCATCTGTACCGCCTATCTCAGCGTGTTCCCTTCGGAAAAAGGAGAAGAGATATTGAAGAATATCAATGCCAACGAGAAGACGATCCGCTATGACCTCGGCACGCGTGTTCGCAATCAGTTGCGCATCATTCCCGAACTCAGATTCTTCATTGACGATTCTCTCGACTATATCGAACATATCGACGAACTGCTGAAGAAATGAATTTCCCCCTTTTCGTATCCCGTCGCTACCTGTTCTCCAAGAAGAGCACGCACGCCATCAACATCATCAGTTTCATCTCGATGATGGGCATTGCCGTGGCTACGATGGCGTTGGTCATCGTGCTCAGCGTGTTCAATGGTTTCCAGGATTTGGTGGCTTCGTTTTTCACCCAGTTTGATCCACAGCTCGAGGTGGTGCCGGCGCAAGGCAAAGCCAGCGTCGCCAACGACCCGTTGCTCACGCAAATCCGGCGAATGCCGCAGGTGGATGTGGCGACCGAGTGTGTGGAAGACCAGGCACTCGCCATTTACGGCGACAAGCAAGCGATGGTGACCGTCAAGGGTGTGGATGACAATTTTGAGCAACTTACTCATATCAACGACATTTTGGTGGGTGACGGCGCTTTCGACCTGCATGCCGCAGACCTTGAATTTGGCGTCATCGGCATCCGTCTTGCCCAAATCCTGGGAACGGGAGCACGTTGGGATGGATACTTGAAAATCTTTGCCCCGCAGCGGGAAGGCCAGTTGGACATGAGTGACCCGACGAGCGGCTTTGTGGTTGACTCCCTGCTTTCGCCGGGTGTGGTGTTCCAAGTGAAGCAGACCAAATACGACAAGGGCTATATCCTGTCCCCCATCGCTTTTGCCCGCCGTCTTTTCCATCGGGAGGGGCAGCTCACCTCGTTGGAGCTACGGCTGAAACCGGGCAGTGACTTGGAAACCGTGAAAAAGGAGATGCAGAAAATCTGCGGGCAAAAATACCTTGTCAAGGACAGGTATGAGCAACAGGCGGAAACATTCAACATCATGAATATTGAGAAGTTTATCGCCTATATCTTCCTTACCTTTATATTGGTGGTGGCTTGTTTCAACATCATCGGTTCTCTCTCCATGCTTATCATCGACAAACGAAACGACGTGGTGACCCTGCGCAATCTTGGCGCTACCGACAAGCAAATCACCCATATATTCCTTTTTGAGGGTAGAATGATTTCCGTCATCGGTGCAATCATAGGCATCGGTATCGGCTTGCTGCTTTGTTGGCTGCAACAGGAATACGGCATCGTAGCGCTCGGAGACAGTGCTGGTTCGTTTGTAGTCGACGCCTATCCCGTGAGCGTCCATTATACGGATGTGGCGGTGATTTTTGTCACGGTGGTGGCGGTCAGTTGGCTGGCTGTTTGGTATCCCGTGCGCTATATGAGCCGGCGGCTGCTCAGCGAGGGGTGATATAAAGCCGTACACTGCCAATCAAGATAACTTTTTATAAAATATATAAATTTAAACACTTGATTATTAGTGCTTTGTAACAGAGGAATCCTCGTTTTGACACGATGATGCTTGATGTACGGATATGAATGGATGTACGGATTTGTATGCTTACGTATTATATTATAATAGGTGCACATCTTATTATATATATCTTTGTCGCACTAAAATCGAAGACGATAACAAACCTGTTTTAATCTTTATAGGATGACCATTGAAGACACGCTGGAATTTTAAACGAAACATTGCTTAATAAAATCAAAACTCTATAAGTAAAAAATGAAAATCAATTGTCGTAATTTCGTGGTAGCCCTCGCTACGGCCTTTGTGGCTGTTTCGTGCTCCGACAACCTGTCGGAAGACGAACACTACAAGGTGCCAAGCTGGCTCAAGGGTAATGCCTATGAAGTGTTGCAAAAGGAAGGCAACTACAAAACCTTCCTGCGAGGCATCGACCTCACCGGCAACAGCGGTATTGTTGGAGGCAAGAGTATCCTCACGGTGGCTGCCCCCAATGATGACGCCTTCAGCCGTTATCTCAGTGAAAAGGGATACAGCTCTATTGACGAGATGTATCAGAAAGACCCTCAAGCAGTGAAAAATCTCATCGGTATGCATTTGATGTATTATGCATACGATTGGAACAAGTTGGTGAACTTCCGCCCGACGGATGGTGATGCTGCAACAGAGGAAGACAAAGCTAAAATGGCGGGTATGTATTACAAGCACCGCACACACAGTCAGGATGCCGCTGAAGATGTGAATGCGATGATTGACGGTGTGCAGAAGGATGTGAAGGTCTATCACTACGAGCGCTATTTGCCCGTCTTCTCCACCAAATTTTTCCAGACGAAAGGCATTGCAGACGCTGCCACAGACTACAACTATTTCTATCCTAATACAACTTGGTATGGCAGCGCGCACAGTGGCGATGGCTTCAATATTGCCAATGCCGCCGTTGACGACGAGAACAATGTCATTACGGACAACGGTTATCTTTATCACATAGACCGTGTGATTGAACCTGTCAACACCATCTATGACGAGTTGAAGAACAATGCCGACTATTCCGAGTTCTTCAAACTCTATGATTCCTATATGCAGTATGGTGAGGCACTTTCTGAGACCAACACCTCGTTGGGTTATACTGCCTATGTCCGCAACCATACCCCTCTGCCCGATATCGCTCATGAGTGGACAACGGGTAATAAGGCTGGTTTGGCTTATTCGATGACTGCTTGGCTGGAATCCAATGGCTACACCATTTTCGCACCGACGAATGCAGCTCTTGACAATTTCTTTAGAACATTTTGGACTGCGGAGAGTGGCTATCCTAACCTTGACGAGCTGGATCCGCTGATCAAGCAGTATTTCGTGCAGCAGATGTTCGCACAATCAGACTATCCTGTGTTCCCGGCAGAAATCAAGAGCGGCAAGGTGAAGACTCCTTACGGCACAACTGTGAACTTGAACCCTGACGACATCGCACAGAACCGCAGAAAGATTTGTGAGAACGGTGTCCTCTATGGTATGGACCAGATGACGGCTCCGGCTATTTTCTCGTCCGTTGTGGCTCCTGCTTTCCGTGATTCCAAATACGGTTGCTTCCTTTACACATTGGATGGTTCAGGGCTGACCTCTTCTTTGGCTGCGGACAATGCTGAATATGTGGCTTTGATTCCTACAAACGACCAGTATTTGGCTGCCGAACCTTCTATGCGTCTTTACACAGCAGTGGATGGAAAGGTGCTCCAGGAATTCAATGATGTGGACGGTGTGTATGGCACCATGTCTGCCAGCCACATGACTCCGTTGGTGAATATCCACATTTCTGATAATGTGTCTTCCTTGAAGACCTCTGGCATTCAGATTGTTCCTACCTATTCTTCCTTCAACTATTGGTTTGTGAAAGATGGTAAGATTACGACCAATGCGCTTTTCAACCAGCAGTTGAATCCTGCCTATTCCGGCAGTCCTTTTGTCGCTTTCCACGAACTGAAGAACGGCAATGAGGCTTGGAGCAATGGTAAGGCTTACACTTACGATGCTTCTTCTGTCTTCAAGTCTGTGGAGGGCGACGGTCTTCTTCATTCCCTGGCTGTCTGCAACGATGCCAACTATGAATACTATCTCTTCGCCCAGTTGCTGAACAAGGCTGGTTTCGTTTCGGGTACAGATATCAAGTTCCCAACCGACGAGGCTGGTGTTTCACGCCGTTTGCTGGTGTTCGTTCCTACCAATGAGGCCATCAAGAAGGCCATGAAGGCAGATAAGAATTCTATTGCCGGTGCTTCTCCACTCTTTGATGCGGACGGCAACTACAAACCTACAGGCAAACTGAATGCTACTCAGAAGTCTCAGCTCCAGTCATGGTTGCAGGACTATTTCGTGAGCAATGAGGAGAACCAAATTACAGACTACCCATTCATCGGCTCGTCTTGCAAGGGTGAGTTTATCACCAAGAACCTCACCACCAAGCTCGACATCATTGACAACGGCAGTTCGCTCAGCGTGAAGCTTGCCGGCTCAAACAATGTAGTTCCCGTGGATGCCAAGTATTCTTACTTCCCATTCGCTTTTGCCGACGGATGTATGCACTTCATTGACGGAATTCTGAAATAACAATCGATATGAATAATAATGTATATATATATAATAAGGTGAAGAGGCTCGCTCTCATGATCCTTCTGCTGGTGGCTTGCACCGTCACGGCAGTGGCACAGCAGGTGGTGACGGGTACCGTGATTGATGCGGACCTGAAGGAACCCATCATTGGTGCCAACGTGGTTTTGGTCAACTCCCAAAACCGTAATATCAAGGGTACAACGACCGACATCGACGGTAACTACAGTTTGTCTGTTCCCGAGAATTTGAAGAATGTTACCATTCAGGTGTCTTACATTGGTATGAAGACCCAGAAAGTGAAATACACAGGTCAGACCAAACTTGACTTCACTTTGAGTGATGACTCCAAGACTTCTTTGGATGAAGTCGTGGTGACGGGTAGCCGTCGTGACAACATGGGTATCTCCAAGTTGGAACAGACCAGTTCCGTTCAGTCCTTGAAGATGGACCAGATTGTGGAGTCTTCTCCTGTTGGTTCTATTGAAGAGGCTTTGCAGGGACAGATTTCCGGTCTCGATATCACCATGGGTGGTGACCCGGGTGCCAAGAACACCATGCAGATTCGTGGTGCCAATACCTTGAATGGTGATGCCAACCCGTTGATTGTGGTCGATGGTGTGCCATACGACACAGAAATTGGTGACGACTTCGATTTCGCCACCGCCAACTCTGAAGATTTCGGCGCCTTGCTGAACATCGCTCCTGCCAACATCGAGAGCATCGATGTCCTCAAGGATGCCGCCGCTACCGCTATCTATGGTTCCAAAGGTTCCAACGGTGTGCTCTTGATCAACACCAAGAGAGGTGCGATGGGTAAGACCCAGTTCAACTTCTCCACCAAGTGGACCATCAAGCAGGAGCCTTCTTCTATTCCTTTGCTCGATGGCCGTCAGTACACAGCCATGATGCAGGACGCTCTTTGGAACGCTGCCAACGCCAAGGGTGTGCAGAGCGCTTCCACTGAAATGAACATGCTGTTCAATGCCGACCCGATCAACTATAACCCGAACTATAAATACTACGACGAGTACAACCAGAATACAGACTGGCTCGACCAAGTGAAGCAGAATGCTTGGGTTACCGATAACAACTTCTCTATGTCGGGTGGTGGCGAGAAAACTCGCTATCGTTTGATGTTGGGTTACTATGATGAGAAAGGTACCACGGTGGGTACAGGCATGAACCGTCTGTCTACCCAGTTGAAGGTGACCTACAACTTCTCTGACCGTTTGCGTGTGCACACCGACTTCTCTTTCACCAACACCAAGAAAGACGCCAACGTGGTGGAGAATGTCCGTTCTCAGGCTCAGTCTGCCATGCCAAACAAGTCACCTTATTGGATTGACGATGTGACAGGTCTTCCTACCGACCAGTATTTCTCCATGAACTCTGATTACGAGGGAGAATATTCTGAAAGCAACAGCAAGGGTAAGAACTTCAATCCTGTGGCTATGGCCAGACTTGGCTACAACAAGACCAACAGCCGTGAGGAGAAGATGACCATTACGTTGGAATACGACTTCCCCTTCCATCTCCGTTTCAATGGTTGGGTATCTCTGAATATGAAGACCAACAAGAACAACAAGTTCTTGCCACAGGCTGCTACGGGTGTGCTTTGGAACAGCGTCTATTCTAACCGTGCCACCGACGCCACTTCTGATAGCTATTCTTTGCAGTCGGAAGCTAAGTTGCTCTATAGCAATACTTTCGCAAAGGTTCACGGCTTGACCGCTACCTTGATTGCTCGTACCAAGCAGGCTCAGAGCACCAGTACTTCTAATGTGACTTATGGAAATGCTTCCGCCAGCCTTTCCGACCCTGTTATCGGTAGTGCTGTGGCCAGTACCTCTTCAGGTTCTTCCGAGGCTCGCTCCATCTCTTTCATCGGTCAGGCAGTTTATAGCTTTGACAACCGTTATGTGCTCAAGGGTACCATCAACTACGAGGGTAACTCCGCCATGGGTTCCAACCACCGCTTCGGTTCTTATCCAGCATTCGGTTTTGCTTGGAACATTGACAAGGAGCATTTCTGGTCAGAGAAATTCCTCAAGATTGTGAACGAGGCTAAGTTCCGTGCCAGCATGGGTTGGGCAGGTAAGTCTCCTTCAGGTTCTTCCGCCTACTATGGTGCTTACAGCTCTTTGGGCGACTATGTGAGCAATCCTGCTATCTATCCTTCACGTATGCAGCTTAACAAACTGAAGTGGGAGACCACCCGTGAATGGGACCTTGGTCTTGATCTCCGTCTGTTCAACAAACTGAACGTGACCTTCGACTATTATGACAAGAAAACCACAGACTTGCTGCTCAAGAATACTGCGATTCCTGCCACAACAGGTTATGACAAGATTGCATGGATCAACTCTGGTGAGTTGAGTAACAAGGGTTTTGAGATTCGCTTCGACTACGATGTCCTCAAGAAAGGGCCATGGTCATTGCGTATCGGCGCCAATGCCTCTCGTAATATTAATAAGGTGGAGAAACTTCCTTCTACCTATGTACAGGAGAACTACTCCTTCGGAAATGGCAAATATGCTCTTCGTATTGTCGAGGGACAGCCTATCGGCGCTTTCTATGGCTACCGCTACCAGGGTGTTTACCAGAATACCTCTGAGACCTATGCCAAGGATGCTTCCGGCAACGTGATGTATGACATCAGCGGCAAGCCTATCACCATGCGCAACGGTACCACACTCGTATATCCTGGCGATGCCAAGTATGAGGATGTCAACCATGATGGTGTCATCAACGAGAAGGATATTGTCTATCTTGGCAATGCCAACCCGAAACTCATCTTCGGTGGCAACTTGAACTTGAAATGGAAAGACTTTACCCTGACCGCTGTCATCTATGGACGTTTGGGTCAGAAGGTAATCAATGCCGCCCGTATGAACCTTGAGAATATGTATGGCAAGGGCAACCAGTCTACCGCCGTGCTGCACCGTTGGCGTGCTGAAGGTGACGTGACCGATATTCCTCGCGCACTCTATGGCATGGGTTACAACTACCTCGGTTCAGACCGCTTCGTGGAGGATGCCACCTATGTGCGTCTGAAGACCTTGACCCTCAACTACAGCGTGCCCAAGAAGTTCTTGACAAAACTCGGTTGGGGCATCACAAGTTGTAAACTCTTCGCTACAGGCTACGACCTGTTCACTTTCACAAGCTATTCAGGACAGGAACCCGAGGTGGGTATGCCTACCGCTACCAAGTTGGTGCAGGACAGCTCTACCACACCTATCTCGAAGCGTTACGTGTTCGGTCTTAGTGTAAACTTTTAAGTGCATAAACAATGAAAAAAACTATATATACCATACTCTTTGCTGCGGCAACGTTGTCCATGACAACCTCCTGCGACGAATGGTTGGACGTGAAACCTAAGAATGAGCAGATTTCCACAGAATATTGGAAGTCGAAAGAAGAGGTGGAGGCTGTGGTCAATTCGGGCTACTACCGCTTGCGTGAAGCTGTGCCTACACTTCTGGAATGGGGCGAACTCCGAGGAGATGCCATGTATTCCACTTTGACAAACTTGGCGAAGTTGCAGGATTTCACCATGACATCTTCTAATACTATCTGCAACTACCAGAAGCTCTATCAGGCAATCGCCATTGCCAACTCTGTCATCAAGTATGCTCCAGGTGTACAGGCAGAAGACGAGACTTACGCTGATGCCCAGATGAAGTCACACCTCTGTGAGGCTTACTTTATCCGTGCATATTGCTATATGATTCTCGTCAAGAACTTCAAGGAGGTGCCTCTCGTTACAGAACCATACGTGGACGACTCCCACGACTTCAATATTGCGAAGTCTACCGAAGAGCAGATTATCGCTCAGGTGAAGAAGGACGTGGAGGCTGCTTTGGCAACCAATTCCGCCAAGTCTACCTATGAAAATGATTGGGAGACCAAGGGTCGTGCCACCAAGTGGGCACTCTATGCTGTGATGGCAGACGCTTGCTTGTGGAGCGAGGACTATGATGGTTGCATTAAGTATTGCGACTATATTCTCAATGCCGACAAGAGTGGAGAAGCATTCTATCCTAAGTTCCTCAGCCGCACGGAAGACTGGTACACCATGTTCTATCCAGGCAACTCAAATGAGAGCATTTTTGAGTTGAACTGGGACTATACCACAGAGAAGAAGAATAACAACTTCAATACCTTGTTCCCTTCAACAGGTACAGGAACGCTGAACATCTCAGCCTCTCTTCTGGAAAAGATGCTCACTGAGAATGCCATTGTTGAGGCTAATTCTTCTGGTTCTGAGCGTACAGGACGTATGAATCTTGCCACCTATGCCATGTCTAACGGATACATCCTTTGGAAGTATCGTGGCAATGACGTGGCGGATGTGGAAGGTGGCCTTCGTACCTCTACCAACCAGGACGCCAACTTCATCCTCTATCGTGTGGCAGAGATTATTCTGATGAAGGCACAGGCAGAAGTCATGACGGGCGACATCTCTACAGCCCTCGATCTCGACAACATGATTCGAGTGCGTGCAGGACTCTCCGCCATCTCTGACGTTGCCAAGCAAACTTATACCGAGGAAACTGCCTTGGATGAAATTCTTGAACAAAAAGAATTGGAGTTCGTCGGGGAAGGAAAACGTTGGTACGACCTGTTGTGGATGGCACGTATTGGCAATCACAAATATAAGAACAAGGTGATTGACATCGTTGCCACGGGTAATACCACCACGAATCCAGACTGGATTAAGTCTACGTTGACTAACGACTATGCTTGGTATATGCCGTTGGCTGAAAGCGAGTTGGAGAACAACCAGTTGCTTGTCCAGAATCCATATTACAGCAAATAATTGAGAATAAGATTATGAAAAAAATATTTTATATATGTTCAGCATTGATGCTCCTCTTCACGATGACATCGTGCGACATGGATGTATTTGATATTGGAAAGGACCCAGCCAAGGGTACTACTTACAAGTCCGACGAATCTTCTCCGATTTCCGATGTGCTGGCCAATGATGGCCGTTTTGGCGAATTCGTCAACACCATCAAAGCTGCCGGGCTTTACAGCGGCTTCAACCAGAGTTCCGATGGCGTGAGCTATACGGTCTTCGCTCCGACAGACGAGGCAATGGCAAAATATGAAACCGCACTTGGCAGCAAGGTAGCAGATATGGGGACGGAGTATGCCCGCAGTTTCGTGCTCTATCACGCCATGAAGGACTCTATCCTGCCCGATGCCTTCATCACCAAGACCAGCATCACCAACCTTACGCGTGACAAAATCAATGTGGCTGTCGACACAGAGCATACAGGTGAGGCTACACTGAGTAACAGCAACAGTCAGGCACAGGTGGTTGAGATGGGTATACCTGCTTCTAATGGTAGAATTTATGTGCTGTCCAGTGCGTTGACTCCATTGGTAGAGACGGTATATGACCGTTTGAACAAAGACCAGAACTACAGCATCTTCTTGCAGGCTGTCAAGGACGCCAAATGGGATAAGATGCTCAACACCATCTCTGATACGGTGGTGGCAGAAGATGGAACACAGACGGTTATCAACCGAAACTTCAGTGTGCTCGGTGTGACCGACAATACATTCGGTGAAGCCGGCATCAGTTCTGTTGACCAATTGAAGCAGAAACTTGTTGCAAACAACACTGAAGCTGGATTGTCTGCCGACTCATTGCTTCGTGCCTATGTGGGCTATCACATCGTGCAGAGCAAGAACACGGTGGCCGCTCTCGGTGCGGTGCAGGGCGAGAGCACTTCTCGTCTGTGGTCAACGGGTGCTCAGAACCTTGTGTTCACTTTGTCAGCTAACGACAACGAGGAAGATATGGCTAAACGTTATGCCATCAATCCTGCCAGTGGAAACCCCATCCACTTTGTAGAGTCGGGTAGCAATATCCTGGCTCTCAACGGTTATCTTCATCAGGTAGACAATTGGATGCCCGTATGGGAACCTGCCCAGCAGACTGTGGTTTGGGACTTGGCTGATGACAACGAAATCAAGACGATAGTCGAGGAGTCGGGTAGTGATTATCAGCCTGTGGAGATACCTAAGAAGCAGGTCCGCACTTCCATCTCCTCTGCTTCTTGCATCCAGCATACAGAAACAGAAACCAAGAACACTTCTTTCGGTGTGGTTACATATTATACGGTAGGACAATGTACAGATCTCGCACTTGCCAATGGCGCCCATCAGGCAAACAACAACGACTGTGTTGTGTTCAACCTTGGTAATACGGGTACAGCGACCATGAAAACCCCGACCATTGTGCGTGGAAAATATAGAGTGAAACTTGACGTGGTTTATAGTTCTACCCAGAACTTTATGCGTACCAAGTCTGATGGTTCTGGTGGAACACTTGAAGTGACTTTCGATGGAAAGAACAAGACATTCGTCGCTCCTTATACACAGGTGGCGGTGATTCCTGCCCCGGGCAGTACTCTGAAGATTCCACTTCCAGGTGTGTACACCACCGTACTCTACGACGAGATAGAGTTTGACAGCACCTCTTCTCACACCTTCTCGTTCAAGATTAAGGATGGAGCCGCTTCCAGCAATGGTAACTTCTCACTCCAGTTCGACACCATGACCTTTGAGCCTATCGATGACTAATCGGGAATTGGCGCAACATAAACAACATTAATATTATCAAGACGTATGAAATACAACAGAATATTCGGTTCGTTGGCTGCTGCGGCAGTACTGTTCTTCTCGGCTTGTTCAGAGTTGGAAGACAAGGACTACTACAAGCATGGTTCGGAGATCAACTCCGACGAGCTGGAAGTTGTGAACGAAAGCAGTGAGGCATATCTCTCCTCACATGCCGAGTTCTCTTCCATGAACGAACTTTTCAAGACGCATGGTATCTATACGCAGTTGGAAGCAAAGAACCAACTGAGCACCATGTTAGTGACCGACAATGATGACTATGTGGCTCCAGAAGGCTCCGCTGCCGATATCGAAACCACTGTCAAGGCTCATGTGAGCGATGCTGCAGTGTCGCCCGCCAACTTGAAAACTGACAAAAACGACATGCGACTGCTCATGTGGCATGGCAAGTATGTGAATGTGGATCTTGACGATGCCGCCCGCAACGAGGGAAAAATTGCAGGACACATCATGTTCGGCACTTCTTCTGTCAAGAAGGTGGTGAAGACCAATTCTGGTTATATCTATGTGCTCTCTTCCCTGTTGAACACTCCGAAGTCAATCAATGACTATATCTCAAGTCTTGACGACAACTATTCCATTCTCCGTGATTCCGTACAGGCAAGCGGTGGCAAGGAGTTTGACAAGGCCAACAGTAAGCCTATCGGTGTGAACAGCGAGGGTAACACCGTCTACGATACGGTGTGGATTTACAAGAACACACACTTCCTTGAGAAGGATGTCGACCTCAACTCTGAGTCTCTGACTGCAACCCTTCTTGTTTCCAGCAACGATGTAATCGAGGCGGCCATCGCAGATGCCAAGGCTCGTCTGAAGAAATGGGGACTTTGGGACAGTTGGAACATGGACCGTCAGCATGATTTTGAATACACCATGCGCCACTGGATTATGGATGCCTCTTTCTTCAATAAGAAGTACACTGCCCTTGAACTGCAGAATACCGATCCCGACAATATGCTCAGCAGCATTTTCAGCAAGAGTTGGAAGACATCTGTTCAGCAGATTGATCCGGAGCCGATAGAGTTGTCCAACGGTGTGGCTTACAAGGTGACCAAACTCCATATTCCTAACAATGTGCTTATCTGGCGTTTGAAGGAAGAGTTCTGGATTTACGATCTTTGCGATGCAGACCAGAAGACCAACTATTTCCAGATGTTCAATGGCGTCTATAGAAGAACGAATGTCGGTGTAGAGGCATGGACAGCGCTCTCTGGCGTATGGCCAATTGTTGAAGACCGTGCTCTTGAAATGTCTGTAGGTGATAGCCCGGCAGATGGCTGGTCTCTCGATTTCACCCCTTGCAAGCGCAACTATCTGTGGGAGCAGGGTGCCAATGGCGAATATCCTTCTCGTGCTTGGATGGTGAAGAATGGTAAGAAGAGAGCAGACCTCGACTTGCAGGACACCAAAGTGTCTCCATTCTTGATTCCACCAGGCAAGTACACCTTGTTCTTCGGTTCTAAGCAGAACCAGAATCAGGACATCAAGATTACAGTGCTTGTGAATGGTCAGGCTGTGGCTACTTCCAGTGTGATTACCTTAGGTTCCACCACCACATTCCACTACGACCGTAATCCGAGTGGATATCCAGAGGGATACGATCCAAAGGCTGAAAATCTTTCTACCAACAAAAAGGCCGGTAACTATGATACCGATGGTGGTAAGATTATGGACGATGTTGTGATCCCTGATGTGAAGGGCGATGGCTCTCCTGTACAGGTGACGCTCCGCATTGAGTGTGCATCTTGGTCAGGAGTGACAACTATGACATTCCACCATTGGTGTTTGCGTCCAACCGCAGACAACTACTAATGCAAGTTTCACGAAATGAAAGACAAAACGATGAAAAGTAAAATATCGAAATATACCAACGGCTGTATGAGAAGTTCGCTTCTCATCAGCCTTGCATTCTCGGTTTCCACTGCTGTTCATGCCCAAGCATTCAAGGGCAAGGTGGTGGGCAACGACGGCAAGCCTGTGGCAAATGTGGTTATCTCCGTGCCGGGTCATCCCGTGGTTCGTACCGATGCCAACGGTGAGTTCTCCATCAAGGAAATCAAGGGCGACAAGGCGCGCCTTACCTTCCGCCATGACAACTATTATAATAAGGTGGAGTATGTAAGCAAGCGTGATGCAGGCAAACCCTTCACCGTTCACCTCGTCTCTACCAAGACCACTCGTTACAACGAGGAGACCGTGCTCCCCGATGGTACGGTGGAGAACGATGCGACAGTATCGGGTCGTTACAATGTAACCCGCAAGGATTTCGCACTCGGTTCACAGAGTGTGGAGAATGCCATGCGCGACCTTCCCGGTGTGCGGGTGACGACCAAGAGTGGTATGCCGGGTGAGGGAGCCAACATCCAGATGCGTGGCATCAAGAGCATCATCGGTGATACCAATCCGCTCTTTGTCATCAATGGCGTACCCTATTTGCCTGACAAGAACGAGTCACAGGTTATCGGCGGCTTGAGCCGTTCTGTATTCGAGGCACTCAATGGACAGGACATCAAGAACATCACGGTGCTCAAAGACGGTGCTGCCGCCATCTATGGTTCTATGGCCAACAATGGCGTCATCCTCATCGAGACCGATCAAGCTTCCAAGGAGAACATGAACACCCGCATTTCGTTCAATGCGCTCTATGGCTACAATTGGAACAAGAGTCGTCTGCCGTTGATGAATTCCACCCAGTACAAGAGCTACTTGACGGATATGGGTCTTACCTATTATGACAATCAGGAGTCTTTCTTCAAGGATTTCTCCTTCTTGTCCAATCCCAATGCCAACAACGCCGATCTCTATACCTTCAACACCAATTGGCAGGACGAGATTATGTACAACTCCTCTACCAAGGACTTCCTGTTCCGTGTGGAGGGTGGTGACGCTATCGCCAAGTACAACATCTCTTTGGGGTACGCTGGAACAGACGGTACCATTCGTGAGACCAATACCGACCGCTACAATGCGCAGATCAATGCTTCCGTGCTTGTGAGCCGCAAGGTGGAAATCTTGGCTTCGGTCAATACCGCCTACCTGACGGGTAACTATATGGAGCAGGGCATGAACTATGAGATCAACCCGTTGTTGGCTGCTTATCGCCGCACACCATTGCTGTCACCTTATCGTTCCGATATCTACGGCAAACTGATTTCATCCTACAGCACCTACCAGTATGGTGCCATTGACAATGAAGACATGTATGTTTCTAATCCGCTTGCCATCGTAAACCAGGTGACCGCCAAGCAGAAACAGTATGACTTGAATGCCAAGTTGCAGTTCGTTTATACCCCTAACCAGCATCTCGCATTCAATGCGCTTGTAGGTCTCTACTACAACTACAACCAGGAAGAGATGTTCGTTCCCGGTGTGGACGACGGTGCCGCCATCAAGTATATGTCCGACCGTTATGGCATCGCCAAGAACACCGTTCGTGCCGGTACGAACTATACCGTCAACTGGTTCTATGGACTCAATGGTATTTACCACAAGACCTTTGCCGAGAAACACGATTTCAAGGCACAGTTGGGTGCCCAGGTGCTCATGTCCAGCTACGAGTATGATGCAGCCTTTGGCCGCAACACCCAGAACGACCACATGACCTCTATGGGTAGTGCGTCTACATCGGACAAGCGCTACTTCAGTGGTTACAACAACGATTGGAACTGGGTAGACGTGTATGCCAAGGTAGACTATACCTATAACAACTTGTTGCGTCTCGGCTTGACCGCTGCTTACGACGGCGCTTCAAGTGTCTGTGGCAAGTTAGGTGATATGCGCGTTTATCCAGGCGTTGACGCCGTGTTGATGCTGAAAAACAGCTCTTGGCTCCGTCGGGTAGACTGGGTGAACAAGTTGAACCTCTACACCAACTTCTCTTTGACGGGCAACAGCCGCTTCGGTACCAAGAACTTCGGAAGCTATTACACTTCCACTCCTTTCCTCAACATTGCCGGTATTGTGCGTGCCAACTTGGGCACCACCGACCATTTGAAGGCTGAAAAGACTGGAACATGGAACATCGGTGTGGACGCCTCGCTGCTCAACAACCGCTTGATGCTCGGTGCTGAATACTATCGCAGCAAGACCACAGGCGTGATTTTCGCCGGCGGCAATTCCGCCTTGCTGGGTACCAGCACTTACTATCGTAACGGAGGCAAGATTGCTTCCAATGGTGTGGAGCTGAAAGTATCCGGCACTCCTGTTGTAGCCAAGGACTTTATTTGGACTTTGGGTGGAACCCTCAGCACCGTTCACAACCGTGTTCGTGATATGAAGGGCTTGGGTGATCTCACCTATACACTCTCTGACGATGCAACCCTCATTACCCGTGTTCATGAGAATCCATATTCTTTCTATGGCTATCAGACTAACGGCGTCTATGCAACCACAGCTGAGGCAAACAGCGCTTACACAGATGCTGACGGTAACAAGAATGCCCTTGTGAATGCAAAGGGCGTGGCTTATGAGGCTGGTGACGTGCGCTTTGTCGACCAGAACGGCGATGGCAAGATTGACGCCAACGACCGTGTGGTGCTTGGCTCTGCCACACCGAAGGCTTTTGGCTCTTTCTTCACACGCTTTGAATATAAGAACTTCGCACTCGACCTCGACTTCGGTTACCAGTGGGGTGGCAAGGCTTACAATGCTATGCGCCGCATCACGGAGTCGGGCAAGGACTTCTCCAACCAGGCCATCTCTATGACTCGCCGCTGGAGCATGGAAGGTCAGGTGACCGATATCCCTCGTGCAGAGTGGGGTGATCCACGTGGCAACAATGCCTTCTCAGACCGTTGGATCGAGAAGACTGACTTCATCAAGTTGCGCAATGTCACCTTCAGTTATACACACAACAAGCCGATCTGGAATTTCATCCAGGGTGCAACCATCTATGTGACAGGCGAGAATCTGCTCACCTTCACCAACTATCTCGGTCTTGATCCCGAGTTCGCCTACAACTACAATGCGTTGATGCAAGGAGTAGACTATGGCAAGGTGAACGCTCCACGTTCCGTGAAATTGGGTGTAAACTTGAAGTTCTAACATAAATATAAATCTAAAAGAATATGAAATTCAATATTTTCAATAGATGCAAACTGGGAATGGGAGTGGCTGCTGCTGCACTCTCCCTCTCTCTGACATCCTGCTCCGACTTCTTCAGCCCGGAGACCGATGACCAGATTGCCGACAAAGAGTATATCTCGGAAAATACCGAGATGTACACTGGCTTCATTGGCATCATCACCAAGATGCAGGCAATCGGTGACAAGGAAATCCTGCTCACCGACACGCGTGCCGAGATGCTGGAGCCAACCACCAATGCCAGCACAGACCTGATCAATGTCTACGACTATGCAGACAATCTGAAGGATAATAGTTATGCGACACCGGCTCCTTATTATGAGGTGCTTATTGCCTGCAACGACTATCTGGCAAAAATCAAGGAATACCGCAAGCAACCTCAGGCTGACGATGAGGTGTGCCAGAACTTGATTTCTTCCACCATCCGCATCAAGGCTTGGACTTACAAGACCATTGGCGAAATCTATGGCGAGGCAGCTTGGTGCGACGATCCTGTGGGCAGTGTCAATGAGTATCTTGCCAAGGCTCGTGCCAATGTGCTCCCGATGAAGGATATCGTTGACAAGTGTCTGAATTTGTTGGATAATGGTTTCGACGGCGTTTCTTCCGACCGTACCGTGGATTGGATCGCCTGGCTCGATCCTTCAAACGTGACCAACATCGCCAAGTCAGATTTCCGTAAATGGAACTATCTGATTCCTCCTTACGAGGCTATCTATTCTGAACTTTGTCTGTGGAAGGGCGCCTATCTTGACAATGCCAATGGTGTGGGCAGTGAGGCTGCACGCGCTTATTACGAGAAAGCTGCCGATCTTCTTTTCACCGCACTGAATACGGCTGCCAACAACAAAGGCTACAGCTATAGCAAAACACAGAAATACTGGTTCCCGAACAACGGTACCAACGGTAAGTATTCCGCTTACTTCCGTGACAAGGATCCCGCTCCTGTAGAGAATGTATGCTGCTTGCTCTACGACTATTCACAGGGACAGACCAATGGTCTTATCAAGCACTTCAATACTGATGTGACCGACGGCTATCTCTTGAAACCTTCTGAGATTGGTATGGAACACTTCACCAATCCTGAGTACAATCCTGGCGGCTCTGAGTCTGACACACGTTACAAGACAGTTGTGGGCAAGACCGGTTCCAAGCGTTATATCGCCAAGTTCCGTTTGGATGGAGGTTCTGCTGCCGCCCGTCCAAACCCATGGGAACAGGATTGCTACATCTACATCTATCGTGCCATGCAGTATCACCTGATGCTCAGCGAGGCGCTCAACCAGTTGAATCGTTTCCGCGCTTTGAACGCTGTGCTCAACACCGGTACCAAGGGTGATGTTCAGACAGAGATTGTCGAAGGCGCTAATCCTGAGGAATGGAAAGGCTTCAACCGTAACTGGACTCAGGATACAGAATGGGGAACCATCTCTAATAGTGACTTGGGTGTCCGTGGATGTTTCACGGGACTCACCGCCCGTCCTATTCAGGATCAGAAAACTGTTGAAGCCAAGCGTGCCAACGATATCCAATTGCTGAAAGAGTGTGAATTGGAACTCTCTTGCGAGGGAAAGACCTATCCTTGGATGAACCGTGTGGCTGTGCGCTATAACGATGCCAGCATCGTGGCTGATGAAGTTTGCCCCAAATATGAGGCTTCCGGCAAGGCTGCTACCGTTCGTGCCAAGATTATGAATGGTGGCAACTGGGTGAAATATCCTCTTTAAACTTTTCAAGTTTCCTCCCTCGCGGTGATACAGAGGGAGGAAACTTATAAGATATTTTTATTTATTAATCATTCAATTATCTATTAATTTAAAACAATTCAATCATGAAGAAAATTTTTACACTTGCATTGCTGCTTGTCACTGTGTTGACAGCCGGTGCGAAGAGTAGGACATGGGACTTCACACATTGGAGTGCGGCGACCCTTGCCAATCTTCAGAAGGGTATGTATGCCAATTGTGGAGAAAACTTGAATCCTGCTAATGGTTGGTCCGATGTGGAAAAAGCCGCTGGAGACAACAAGACCAATGGCAAATGCTTTTGGGAAGTTAAACACCAAGGTTCCACCGCAGGTGCACAATTGTGTGCGGATGGTCAACCTATGACGGAATTTGAGGGCCTGCTTTATACAAATACTGCAGACCGTTCACTTGCCATTGCTGTTGATTACAATAATGATTATGAAGGCGCGTCTTATCTTTGGACTGGTTCTAAGGACAAAGTGTATTTTGTGATTCCCAATGTCGCTCCTGGTGCCAAAATTACCATGGGTGTGGAGTCTCATAAGACAACGGAACCCCGCGGTTATAAGTTGTTTGTCGCCAAAAATGCTACTTATGATAAGAACGCCCGTGGTACGGAGTTGAAGGATGTTGATGGCAATGCCATTGCACAGCCTACAACTTATCAAGAGCAGACTTGGTATGTTCCAGAGGAAGGACTTGCAGAAACTCCAAACGAAGATGGTACATACAACATCATCATTTACAACACGAATGGTTGTCACTGCTACTTCATCAAGGTGGATGAAGGAGACAACTTCGACGAGAATCGCAAGATTGCTTGGATTGGAAATGCCACACCGGGTGCATCTGTAGCATATAACATGAGACCGAGTGATGGTTTTGACTATACCGATATTGATGGCTCTGACGC
>CAKPTK010000016.1 GCA_934190685.1 uncultured Prevotella sp. | reverse complement strand
GCCTTGGCACTGACAACACAGGAGGTTTACTCTTCACTATTTATCGGCATCGTGCTCGGTGCCCTACTCTATTGCCTATCCATGGGGACGGGCTTTGAGGGATTTATCACTCACCTGACAAACGAAACCGTGGGGACGGGAGACAACGCCAAAGGATTCGGACTGATTCACTGTCTGTCGGACCCGTGGAATGTAGGCATACTGGTGTTTCTCGTGGTACTCGGCTCCATTGTTTCGCTGATGAACAAGGCCGGTGGCTCAGCGGCTTTCGGACGGTGGGCAGCAAGACATGTGAGAGGTAAACGCGGTGCACAGATAGCCACCATACTGCTGGGCATACTGATTTTCATTGACGATTATTTCAACTGCCTCACTGTGGGTTCCGTGATGCGCCCCATCACCATGCGCCATGGTGTCACCAAAGAGAAACTCGCCTATCTCATAGACTCCACCGCTGCCCCCGTGTGTATCATCTCTCCCATCTCAAGTTGGGCTGCCGCCGTGTCAGGATTTGTCACAAGCGGCGAGAATGGACTGACGCTTTTCTGCAAAGCCATCCCATTCAACTTCTATGCCCTTTTTACTATCATCTTCATGTTCGGCATCGTGATGATTGGTTTCGATTTCAATGCAATGAGCAAATATGATGTCCGACTTAAAGAGTGGTATGAACGCACCAACGGAGGAAAACTTGACGAGGTGAGCGACACCAAGTTGCATGTCGTGGAACATGGCGTAGGAGCCAGTCAAGGCGACTCGCCACGAGGCACCGTAGCAGACCTTGTGGTACCCATCGTACTGCTCATTATACTGTGCATGGCAGGGATGGTGTATTCGGGGGGATTTTTCGATGTGGCAAGCACTAACCATCTGGACTTCATTAAAGCCTTTGCCGCAAGCAACGCTTCCGTTGGATTGGTCATCGGCTCAATCGGGGCACTGATTCTCACTCTTACCATGTTTACAATTAGGAAGACTCTGCCCTTTGACGAGGCGATGAGCAGCCTTATCAAAGGGTTTGAAGCCATGGTACCAGCCATTCTCATTCTCACCTTGGCATGGACACTGAAAAGCATGACTGACTCGTTGGGTGCTGCAGAATATGTGTCAGGTGTGGTGGCGAGCAGCGCCGCATCACTCCAGATGTTGCTGCCTTCCATCATTTTTGTGGTAGCTGCTTTTCTGGCATTTGCCACCGGCACATCATGGGGTACATTTGGCATTCTCATTCCCATCTGCATAGCCGTATTTCCTGAAACTGCGCCACTACGCATTATCTCTATCTCGGCATGTATGGCTGGTGCCGTATGTGGTGATCACATCTCGCCCATCTCTGACACGACCATTATGGCTAGTGCTGGTGCCGAATGTAAGCACGTACACCATGTGTCTTCACAACTTCCCTATGCTCTGACTGTGGCTGGCGTGTCGTTTCTCACATTCGCGGTAGCAGGATTCACCCAATCAATGGGCTACGCCGCAAGTGCTGTCATATCATGGGTGGCAGGACTCTGCTTGCTGGCAACAGTGCTGACCATAATGAAACACAGAAAAACAAAAATCGCCAGATAGGACTACCCTCTATGGAACAAAAAACAAATCGAGACATCACACAACCACCTAAGTTGCAGATGCCTCGATTTTACATATTCTTATTACGTCACATACTCTACCAGGAGCCGAATTTGTTGCAGTTGGAGCAACTGCAATTTTAAAACCAGAGTTGTCTAACTATATATCGCATTTTCCTTTCTAAAATTGCATTCGGGCGACAAAAGAATGTTAACGACAAAATCAGCAGCCATTGCTCTGACAACGAATATTGAGTACAATAACTGGGAAATGCAGAAACATAAAAGGGCATCCTCTTGAAGAGGATGCCCTAATTATTTTCGATATTACTACTAAGATTATTCAGCAACCTGAACAGTAGCACGACGGTTGTAAGATACTGGAGACAAAGAGTCTACACCACCATTACCAACAGTCTTGATGTTATCCTTGGCTACACCAAGTTTAACGAGCTCGTCTGCAACAACCTGAGCACGAGTTTCAGAAAGCTTCTGGTTGTAAGCAGGAGTACCTGTTGAGCTATCGCAGTAACCAGTAACGAGCAACTTAGCGTTGTTGTCCTGTGCATACTTAGCAAGAGCCTGAACGTTAACCATATCCTTCTGAGAAGCAATCTCAGACTTGCCGATGTTGAAGAATACAGATACTGGAGTTGTAACAAATTCCTTCACAGTCTGTGCAGGTTTCTGGTTAGCGAGCATGTTGCGGAGACGATCGTTCTCAGAGTTAGCGTCTGCCAACTTAGCGTTGAGAGCATCGAGAGCAGCCTGGTGCTGAGCGTTGATAGCGTCAACATCTGGAGTCTTCTCCCATGTAGCCTTGCCGAGATTGAAAGTCAAGCCAAGCTCAGCATACAGATGGTTGTCATGGCTTCCCCATCCGCGGTCACCAGTAGTAGAGGCAACACCATCATAGTCGTTCTCGAAGCAGTTCCAACCAAGTTCAAAGTTGATAGCCACTTTCTTAGCTACCTTGAACTCGTTCAAGAGACCTACGTTCAAGCCCATAGAATATCTGTTGTATGTGCAAGAACGAGCGATGCCAGCACCTGCGAATGGAATGAAATTCCATACACGGTTAGGATTGTAACCGCAAAGCATGTTGCTGAGGTTGAAGAGAGCCTGCTCGTTCAAGGTCCAATATTTGTTACCGTTGCCATAGTTGTCACCGTCTGTAACAGTCTTGCCCCAAATACCCTGCAACTTTGTGCGGAGACCGAGACCTGGAGTAAACCACTTACCAATAGCTACAGAAGCGCCTGGGTTTGAACGGAACTTCTTGATAGGGCTCTTGGAAAGGCCCAAACCGTGCTCTTCACCAGAGTACCAAGCATTCCAATCTACACCTACTTGAATAAACCAATTACTCCAAAAAGAGTTTGTTGCCACACTGTACTGCTTTGCAGGTACAGCTTCTGTATCCTGTGCCATTGCAGCGCATGAGATACCGGCAAATGCCAAAGCGATAAATAACTTTTTCATAAGTTTACTATTTAAATAATCAAATTTTGTTTGCTTCTCTATTATCGTCCTCTCATCTCACGATGAAAGTCATCTTGCATTTTCGGGACAAAGTTACGATATTTTTTTTTATTTATCCTCTTATAACAAAAAAAAAAATCTTTTTTGTGTAAAAAATACTAACGGGCGATGCTAAACCTTACGATATCAACCAAATAAATGTTCTATTTCTTGCTGACGAAGGATGCACAGGATGGTTTTCCCATCGGGAGTGTAGTTGACATTCGAGCAAGTGAACAGTTTGTCGACAATATCTTCCATCTCCTTGTTGGACAAAGCTTGCCCGGCAGGAATGGCGGCATTTCTCGCCAGTGTGAGGGCCAACGACTTGTTGATGTCCTCAATCACACTCGTCCCCTCGCTCAAGGCTGTGGAAACCATCTCTTCTACCAGTTTCACCAAGTTCAGTCCGTCTAAACCTACCGGCACGGCTGTGATAGAATAGCTGCCAGCGCCAAGGTCGGTCAACTCGAAGCCCATCTGCTCCATCTCGGGAAGCACAGTCTGCAATTTCACGGTATCTGCCGCAGAGAACTGTACTACCTCGGGGAAGGCTACACTTTGCGACAAGGAGGATTGCTTCTCAAACTGTTGAAGGTAGCGTTCATATAATATACGTACATGCGCACGATGCTGGTCGATAATCATCAATCCCGACTTCACCGAGGTCATGATATAAGTGCCTTTGTATTGGTAATGGGAAGGAGAACGTTCGGCATTCACGGATTCTTCCGGCTCTTCAGCCTCAGGAAGGTCAAATATGGCGGATTCCTGAGGTTGTTGCTGCGTGCCCAGTCCGGAATAGAGTTGTTCCCATCCTTCTGCCGAAGACTGGGCTGGCATGGACGACCGTGCCGAAGAGGAAGGTGTTTCCTTGAAAGGATTATATTGGGGATTGAAATCCAACTTCGGTGCCGCCGTTCCACTATTGGGATCAAACACTGGGATGTCGGGGCATCCCTGGGTGTCGAAATCGATGGACGGAACGTCGTTGAACTTACCCACAGCGTCCTTGACAGCGGCTGAGAGAATTTGCCATATTTCCTGTTCGTTCTCAAATTTGATTTCGGTCTTGGTGGGATGGATGTTGACATCGATGTCCTCGGGGTTCACCTCAAAGTAGATGAAATAGGGTACCTGCTCCCCCACCATGATCAACCGGTCGAAAGCCGTCATCACCGCCTTGTTGAAATAAGGATGCTTCATATAGCGGCCGTTGACAAAGAAATATTGATGGGGGGCTTTCTTGCGGGCGGACTCAGGCTTGCCGACAAAGCCCCTGATCTTGCAAAGAGAGGTCTCCACTCCGACAGACAATAAGTTCTGATTGAGCCGTTTGCCGAAAACATCGATGATGCGCTGGCGCAAATTGCCGGCACGGAGGTTCATCAATTCCACATTGTTGCTGTGAAGGGTGAAAGAGATTTGCGGATAGACCAACACGATGCGCTCGAAAGCAGTGATGATGTTGTTCAGTTCGGTCTGGTTGGACTTGAGAAACTTACGGCGGGCTGGCACATTGAAAAAGAGATTCTCGATATTGAAATTACTGCCCACAGGACAGGACACAGGTTCTTGCCCCATAAACTTGCTGCCGGAAATGGTCAGGGCAGTGCCCACCTCGTCGTCCTTGGTCCGCGTTTTCAATTCCACTTGCGCCACGGCTGCAATGGAAGCGAGTGCCTCGCCACGGAACCCCATGGTGTGGAGCGCGAAGAGATCGGAGGCTTCCCGAATCTTGGATGTGGCATGACGCTCGAAAGAAAGACGGGCGTCGGTCTCAGACATGCCACATCCATCGTCTATCACCTGAATGGATGTGCGTCCCGCATCCACTACCAAAACATTGATGTTCTTGGCACCGGCATCAACGGCATTCTCCACAAGTTCCTTGATAACACTTGCCGGACGCTGAATCACCTCGCCGGCGGCTATTTGGTTGGCCACCGAGTCGGGTAACAATTGAATTATATCACTCATTCTTTTTCCCTATTTTATCATTTTGCAAGCATAGCCCAAAGGGCTGCCAATGCAATAATCAGAAACAACAGTTTGCCAAGACTCAAATGTTTGCGTCCCGACCGCTCATTTTCCTTGCGGCGGCGCAGATGGTGCGTGGCACGGACAAACGCTCCCCGAAGGAGTTCGGGACGGAACGTGTCGTCAGCTTCCATGCCGAGTTCCCGCCGGGCCTTGTCCTCCATCTCCCGCAACTTCTCCTTGCGTTCATCATAATAGATGTAGTCGTGGTGGAAGTCGCGGGGCTTGCGCATACGGAACAGACTCATTGCTTATCGGCCTTAGGAGTCTCCGTCGCGGGTGGAGCCAAAGCAGCTTTTGTCTCCAGTCCCAACCGCTGCAGGGGAGCCTCGTGTCGTTTCACATTGCGAATTTCCGTTCCCTTGGCCTTGCCCCGCCATACATAGATGTCGTTCTTGTCGACAGGGCGGATATAGTCGAACCATGCGAAATGTTCCAACTTGTCACGCCCTGGCGGAATCTGGGTCATAGGATAGATGACAAGATCGGCCTTGGGCATCCATATTTTCTCCAGATGCTGGTCTTTGTCCAGATACATGCGCATGGTGTCGCTCTCGGCATAGTTGAGTCCGATGAGCGTGCTGTCCTTGTCGTCGACAGGGTAATAGATGGTGGTGACATTGGCGATGGCCTCGTTGCGCTTCATCTTTCCGTCGGTGAAGAAAGACTTCATCTCTCTGGAGGAAATCTGATTGAAATGTTGCTTGTCGGGCATCTGTTCTATCGAGAACGCCTGTCCAATCACATGAGCCCAGTCGATGGTGGAGTCACGTGTATACACCTTGATTACTTCGCCGAGCAACTGCCGGTTCTCGCCATTCCATACGATCGGATCTTGATACATCGTCATGCAAGAGTCCTTGCTGTTCATCACCAAGGAGTCGCAGACGGCCTGTACATCATTGCGGAAAGCCCGCACCTTCTTGTAACAATAGACCTCCCGATAGACGGAGTCTGTATTGATATGGTAAGTCTTCAAGCGAATGGTATCCGCATGCATCCATAGCGTGTCTTTCTGTGAATAGTCGATGGCGGTAGGGTTACGGGTTGCCAAGGCGACACCGGTCTTGTCATTGTAATAGCAATAGTCACCCGTCAACATATTCTTGTTCTTGTGGTCCACATAGACGACATTGCGATAACCTTGGTTGACACCGGTCTTTCTGTTAAAGTACAAGCTGTCGGCGGTGACAGTCCGGGTCTTATCCTTGCTCGTCACAGTGGAACGGCCATAAAGTTTCGCCTTGTCATGTTCCGTATCGTAATATCCGTCTTCAGTCTTAATGAGATTGCCCTCGGTATAGATGGTCGACGGACCTGTGACATGCGCCAACTTGATGCGGGTATCATAATGCAGGGTATCGGTGTGGATGTCGTATTTCGGACTTTTCAAACGCACGCTATAATAGAAAGTAGCCTGTCGGGTGTTCGTGTTGTATTCGCCCCAATCGGAAACCAACGTGTTCTTGCCGTCCACCAATCGTCCTCCCTCGAAGAAGTAGCCGAAATTGAACTTACGGTCATAGTCGAGACTGTCACAATAAAGTGTGGATTTCTGATGGTGGAGCACAACATTCCGACGTGCCCTGACCAATTCTTCCAAACCGTCGTAAAAAGCGTAGTCACTATTCAAGGTGTATTTGCCCTTTTCCACCATATAGACATGACCGAAAGCCTCGAAAGAATTATCATCCTGTCGGAAATAGGCGCTGTCACAGGTGAGGCGCACACCTTGATGGCGGAAGGCCACCTTTCCTTTGACGATTTGGACACCAGGCTTGGAGAACTCATCGAACTTCAGCACATCGGCATGCTCCAAGTAGACGCGGTCGTCGGGAGCCACTTTCTTCGATTTCCTTGGAGCCAGCCTGGACTGTGCCACGCATAACCCAAACAGGCACAGAACCATCAAGAGGATGATTCTGTGCCCGCCAAGCAATTGATTTATATTTCTTTTTGTCATTTAACCCAACCTTGATATTCAAACTTGCAATCCTTATATCGGTCGTTCATTTTCACGTATGTGGTCTTGATTTTGTCCGTCACCCATTTGTGGAGTATATCTATTCGGCGCTGGGCAAGCACCACATCCTTCATCGCCTGATAGTCTTCCGTGATGGTGGCACGATGGCCTTCAACTCTAGACTTGAGTTTGATGATGGCACACACGGTCTTTCCCTTGTCGTTGATCATGGAGAAGGGGGCTGACACCTGGTCTACTTTCAGCGTGTCAACCACTCGCGCCACTTCCGATGGAAGGTCACGCATACGGAACTTTGAAGTTCTGGTCTGACTGTTCATATCAATGTATGCCATCAAGCCATGGTTGAGACGTGTGTCCTTGTCGTCAGAAAGCACACCGGCGGCATCCTCAAAAGTAAACTTCTTGTCACAGATGTCTGTCCTGATGGAATCCAAACGGGCAAGGGTTTTGTCAATACTTTCTTGGTCAACCTTAGGTTTCAGCAAAATATGACGAACATTGATCTTATCTCCACGTTTGTCAATCAACTGGATGATATGATAGCCAAACTCAGACTCTACAATCTTGGAAATTTTCTTGGGATCCGTAAGATTAAACGCCACATTGGCAAAGGCTGGATCCAAATTGGCTCGGCCTGTGAAACCGAGTTCACCACCTTGACGGGCTGTACCCGGGTCTTCGGAATAAAGACGCGCCAAAGTGGCGAATGACACCTCGCCTTTGTTGACACGATCTGTGAAATTGCGGAGTTCATCCTTGACTCTGTTGATTTCTTCCTGTGGCAGTCTTGGGGCATTTGTCAAAATTTCGACTTCCACTTCTGTTGGAATGAAAGGTAGACTGTCTTGTGGCATATCCTTGAAATAGTTGCGCACCTCAGCCGGTGTCACGGCGACATCGCCAATCAACTTTTGCTTCATCTTGTCGATAAGCTCATGGTTTTTGAAGTCATCGTGCAGTTCCTGTCGCATCTGTGTAACGGTCTGCTTGCGGTATTCCTCCAATTTTTCCTTGGAGCCAATCATCTGTATCCAACCGTTGATCTGCTGGTCGATGCCTTGCGAGATTTCCGATTCAGTCACCTCGATACTGTCAAGGGCGGCTTGATGAAGATAGAGTTTCTGCACAGCCAACTGCTCCGGAATCAGACAGTCGGGATTGCCATTCCACTTCACACCTTCCTGTTCGCTCTGCAAACGCATCACCTCGACATCCGATTTCAAAATAGGTTCATCTCCCACAACCCATATCACCTCGTCGACAATGCTGTTTTCATGGACAGGAGCGGTTGGTTGATCCTTTTTAACCGAGTCGCCTGACAGGGATCTTGAATAAGCCCTGTCTGCATATACAGAGTTCTTGCCTGCGTTGGCTGAAACCACAGCCATCATCATCAGTGACACCATCAAGGAGGCGCCCCACCGGTAAGTCTTGTTCATCTTCGTTATGTCGTTATTTTTATTTTTTGTTGACAGTGGCGAGAACGTCATGGTCCACCACCACCGGATATTTCTTTCTTAAGGAAGCGACCCATTCTTTTTCAAGTGCGTCTTGATAATCGGCGGTCACAAGTCCACGTACATCATCCAAGGCCTGCGGAGCCTTGATGACTTTGCCATAAACGGCATCGATGGGATAGTCTTTCAAAGGTTTCACTTCCGTGTTCTTTCCAAAAACGTCCCTGTCAACCAGAGGATTGTCACCTTGTTTGAACAGTCCTTTTTCCACACGGATGCGAATGGTACTATCGTTGTTGAAGGTAGAGCGAAGCTTCTCCGCCCATTTGTCGAAAGACAGCCCTTTAACACAATCCTTCACGGCCTTCACATCCTCTTGGGTTTTCACGTGATAGGCCATACCCTTGAACCGTGGAACTTCCCATTTATAATTTTTCTTGTTCTTCTTGAAATAAGCCTGCAATCCCGCCTCGTCTTTGGCGGCCTTATCCCACACCATGCGGGTGCTGATTTCGAAAAGTAACAGACCATCGTGATATTCACGAATTAAATTCTTCAAGTCGGAATCGGATGATTCCATCTCTTTCTCCTTCTCCGCCAACACAGTCTGTGGTGTCGCGCCGTTTCCCTCCTGAGCTGCCATCAATTGCAGTTTGTTGTCGATGATACGCTCTTTCAGTCCTCTTGCATCAATAAAGCGCAAGATGTCATTGCGAACGGAGTCATAAGGATCAAACATTTTCTTGTCTTTCAGCAAGATTATATGATAGCCGGCGGGAGAAAGGAATGGTTTGCTCATCTGTCCTACTTTCAGCGCCATTACCTGGTTTTCGAACTCTTTCAGTGTCTGTCCTTTCGTCAACCAAGGCAGCAGTCCACCTTGACTGGCTGAGCCTGGATCTTGAGAATATTTCTTCGCCATTTCCGCGAAATCGGCCCCTTTCTTCAGAACTGTATAGATAGAATCGATGCGTTGTTCGGCAGTCGCCTTGTCCTTGTCGGAAGCTTGCTGCGACAATAGCAACAATATGTGGGCTGGGCGGAACAGTCCGCCCAACGAATCAATGCGGTGTTGGGTCTCAGAGTAAATGCGTTTGGCCTCAGCCTCAACATCCGCATCCGTGATGACTGCAGGACGTATTTGCTGGTCGCGATAGGTGGCGAATTCTTTTTTGAAAGAACTAAGCGTGTCCAAATGGGCATCGAGTGCGGCGGCGACCTTCAACTTATAATTAATGAACAGGTCGACATACTCGTCCACACTTTTCTTGTCGATGACACCTTCCGCATTGTTCTTGTTATAAGAATATTCAAACTCGGACTTGCTTATGGGTTGACCATTAATGGTCATGATTGTCACGTCGTCAGTTTGGGCATAAACCATTCCCCCACAAAGAAGCAAGGTTGCCAATATCGCTTTTATCTTCATCACGTGTTCTTTCGAGTCTATAGGTTCTCTACATTTATTTAAGCGTGTATGGGGCGAACATCTGATTGCCCGCCCCATAACTTTATTGTTTGTCTATTTTCTTCTTCAAATCCATTACTGCGGACGGCTATAGTTAGGAGCCTCGCTGGTGATGGTGATATCATGTGGATGACTTTCAAGCACACCGGCATTGGTAATGCGGGTAAACTTGGCATCGTGCAGTTTCTCGATGGTCGGAGCGCCGCAATAGCCCATACCGGAACGCAAACCGCCTATCAACTGATAAATGACTTCCTGAACGGTTCCCTTGTAAGGCACACGACCTGCGATACCTTCCGGCACCAACTTCTTGGCATCCTTGGTGTCGCCCTGGAAATAGCGGTCCTTGGAACCGTTTTTCTGTTCCATGGCTTCCAAAGAACCCATACCACGATAGCTCTTGAACTTTCTACCGTTGAAGATGATGGTCTCGCCGGGACTTTCCTCTGTACCAGCCACAAGAGAACCAATCATCACACAACTGCCACCTGCGGCAATTGCCTTCACGATATCGCCGGAATAACGAAGACCACCATCTGCAATGAGAGGAACACCTGTTCCCTGCAATGCACTATAGACGTCGTAAACGGCACTCAACTGTGGAACACCGACACCGGCAACCACACGAGTCGTACAGATAGAACCTGGACCGATACCTACCTTGACAGCATCAGCGCCATTGTCTACCAACATCTTGGCAGCTGCACCTGTAGCCACATTGCCGACCACGATGTCCACATTGGAGAATGCAGCCTTTGCCTCTTTCAGTTTTTCAATCACAAACTTCGAGTGTCCGTGAGCTGTATCGATTACGATAGCATCAGCACCGGCATCAACAAGTGCCTGCATACGGTCAAGGGTGTCAACAGTGACACCGACACCGGCAGCCACACGCAGACGGCCTTTATCGTCTTTGCAAGCCATTGGCTTGTCTTTGGCCTTTGTGATATCCTTATATGTAATGAGTCCCACGAGATGGTTGTCCTTGTCCACCACAGGAAGTTTCTCAATCTTGTTTTCTTGCAGAATCTGTGCAGCAGCAGCCAAATCTGTCTGCTGATGGGTTGTAACGAGATTTTCAGAAGTCATCACCTCGTCAATGGTCTTGTCAAGACGGCGCTCGAAGCGCAAATCACGGTTGGTCACAATACCCACCAAATGGTTGTCCTCGTCAACGACAGGAATACCCCCGATATGATAATCCGCCATCATGTCAAGAGCGTCTTTCACGGTACGGCCCTTGCGGATGGTGACAGGATCATAAATCATACCATTCTCCGCACGCTTAACGATAGCGACCTGGCGGGCCTGTTCCTCAATGCTCATGTTCTTGTGAATCACACCGATTCCACCTTCGCGAGCGATGGCTATGGCCATAGACGACTCTGTTACAGTGTCCATTGCCGCCGTCACAAACGGAACGTTCAAATCAATGTGGCGAGAGAACTTGGTTTTCAACTCTACTGTCTTGGGCAGTACTTCTGAATAAGCAGGAATCAACAGGACGTCATCGAAGGTCAGACCGTCCATCAAAATTTTATCTGCAACAAATGATGACATATATTTAAAAATTTATTGCGTGCAAATTTAGTAATTATTTTTCACTCTATCACTATCTTCGCCCGAATTTCTTTTTCCGTTAATGCTATTTAACCCTAATTCGCCATTTCAGACAGGAACTTGATTCGCACAAGACGTATCTCGTCTTCCGTATAGTCTCCACCCAACTCTTCCACTGCCGTGTCAAGGTCGTCGGTTTCACTTTCACGGAAATATTCATAAATATCGTCCACATGGTCATCGTCCATGATATCTTCCAGGAAATAGTCGATGTTCAACTTCGTTCCGCTGTACACGATAGCCTCCACCTCGTTCAGCATCTCGTCGAAATCGATGCCCAAGGCCGCGGCGATATCGTCCAGCGCGATCTTCCGGTCGATGTTCTGAATTATCTTCACCTTGATCATCGACTTTTTCGCCACTGTACGGACACGGATTTCCTCAGGGCGTTCAATATCGTTCTCCTTGCAATATTCCTCAATCAGGGTACAAAATTCCTTGCCGTAGCGTTTGGCCTTCCCCACACCGACACCTTGTATGTTTTGCAATTCCTGAAGATTGACAGGATACATCATCGCCATCTGCTTGAGCGACTCGTCCTGGAAAATCACGTATGGAGGCAGATGTTGTTTCTTGGCTGCCGTTTTACGCAAGTCCACAAGCATCCGGTAGAGAACAGGATCGAGCGCCGAAGCAGCTCCGTCATGGGATTCGTCCCCGATGACATCCTTGAACTCCCGGTCACGGACAATCATGAACGACTTAGGATGGTTCATGAATCGCCGCCCGGCAGCCGTCAATTTGAGCAATCCATAGTTCTCCACATCCTTCTTCAAATAACCGGCAATGATGGCTTGACGGATGACCGGGCTCCACAATTTGTCGTCCTCGCCATCGCCTGCGCCAAATTCTTCCAACAGATCGTGTTTATGGGAGACAATGTCGTCCGTACCACGTCCCTTGACAAAGTCAATGATATACTCGGCACGGAAATTTTCCTTCACCGCACTCACGGCATGCAATACGATTTCCAACAACTTTTGCGCCTCTATCCGCTCTTTGGGATGAAGACAGTTGTCGCAGTTGCCGCAATTTTCCTTGTCATACTGTTCTCCGAAATAATGTAGGAGCATCTTTCTGCGACAGACTGAAGATTCGGCATAAGCGGCAGTTTCCTGCAACAGTTGTCTACCGATATCTTGCTCCGCCACAGGCTTGCCCTCCATGAACTTCTCCAGTTTTTTGAGGTCTTTGTTCGAATAGAAAGCGATACAAATGCCCTCGCCGCCATCTCTGCCGGCACGTCCGGTTTCCTGATAATATCCCTCAAGACTCTTGGGGATGTCGTAGTGGATGACGAACCTGACGTCGGACTTGTCTATGCCCATACCAAAGGCGATTGTGGCGACAATGACATCTATTTTCTCCATCAAGAAATCGTCTTGGGTCTGCGAGCGTGTCGCCGAATCCAATCCAGCATGATAGGGAGCAGCCTTGATGTCATTGGCCTTCAAGATGGCTGCCAACTCCTCCACTTTTTTGCGGGACAGGCAATAGATGATGCCGCTCTTGCCTTGGTGCTGACGGATGAACATGATAATCTGTCGATCCACATCTTCCGTCTTGGGGCGAACTTCATAATAAAGGTTGGGGCGGTTGAAAGAGCTTTTAAATTCCTTAGCGTCCAAGATGTCCAGATTCTTGATGATGTCTGTACGCACCTTGTCCGTAGCGGTAGCGGTGAGCGCGATAATCGGTGCACGCCCGATCTCGTCGACTATCGGCCGAATGCGCCGGTATTCCGGTCGGAAGTCGTGGCCCCACTCTGAAATACAATGAGCCTCGTCGATGGCATAGAACGATATCTTCACCGTCTTCAAGAAGTCGACATTCTCCTCCTTGGTCAAGGACTCGGGTGCCACATACAGCAGTTTTGTTTTTCCCGACATGACATCCCGCTTCACCGTTTCTATTGCCGAACGATTGAGCGAAGAGTTCAAATAATGAGCCACGCCCTCACCCTCACTCAATCCGTTGATGACGTCCACTTGGTTTTTCATCAAGGCGATGAGCGGAGAAATGACAATTGCCGTTCCCTCCATAATTAGAGAAGGCAACTGATAGCAAAGACTTTTGCCTCCGCCGGTCGGCATCAGCACAAAAGTGTCGTTACCCGCAAGCACGTTGCGGATAATGGCTTCTTGGTCTCCCTTGAACTTGTCAAAGCCGAAATAGTATTTCAGTTGCTGTGTCAGATTTACTTCCTTTGCCATGTTACTAAACGATTAAGCCGATTGCATTCAATGTTTTTCAGGTTAAAGATTCCCTTCCCTTTCAATCAGAAAGGGAAGGAGAATATTTTTAAGAAGCGCCCTCCAATTTCTGGAGATGTGCCTTGTCTAGTTGTTTTTTCGCGTAGTCGAGTGTCACGGTGAACTTTTTCACCTTCTTCGCAGGGATCTCATACATGGCATCCATTATGATGCTTTCCACAATGGAACGCAATCCACGAGCGCCCAATTTGTATTCCATGGCCTTGTCCACGATGTAGTCATACACATCTGAAGCAAATTCCAAGTCTATGCCGTCCATCTCAAAGAGTTTCTTATACTGCTTGATGATGGAATTCTTCGGTTCTGTCAAGATTTTGGACAAGGCTTCCCTGTTCAACGGATTGAGGTAAGTGAGAACGGGAAGACGACCGATGATTTCCGGTATCAGTCCAAAGGACTTCAAATCCTGCGGCAGGATATATTTCATCAAATCGTTGGTGTCTATCTTGTAAACGTTCTGCACCGACGCATAGCCTACCGTGTGGGTGTTCAGACGCTGGGCGATTTTCCGTTCTATGCCGTCAAACGCACCGCCACAAATAAACAGGATATTCTTAGTGTTCACATGAATATAGTCCTGGTCGGGATGCTTGCGTCCACCTTTTGGAGGAACATTTACCATCGTACCCTCAAGCAGTTTCAGCATGCTCTGCTGCACACCTTCGCCACTCACATCCCGAGTGATGCTTGGGTTGTCACCCTTTCGGGCAATCTTGTCTATCTCGTCGATGAACACGATACCGCATTCCGCTGCCTTCACATCATAATTGGCCACTTGGAGCAGCCTGGAAAGGATGCTCTCCACATCCTCGCCCACATAGCCGGCTTCTGTGAACACCGTCGCATCGACGATAGTGAAGGGCACGTCGAGCAATTTTGCGATTGTACGTGCCAACAACGTCTTTCCAGTACCTGTGCTGCCGACCATGATAATATTGCTCTTTTCGATTTCCACACCATTGTCGTCCACCGGCTGTTGCAATCGTTTGTAGTGATTGTACACAGCCACAGACAAGTAGCGTTTCGCCTCATCCTGGCCGATGATATATTCATCAAGATATTTCTTGATTTCCGTCGGCTTAGGCACCTTCTTCAGTTTGAAAGCGCTCTTGCCCTTTTCGTCCTCAATGGCCCCTGAGGTTTGCAATATCTCGTATGCCTGTTGCACACACTGGTCGCAGATATTGCCAGAAAGGCCGGTAATCAAGAGTTTCACATCACTCTCGCTCCTTCCACAGAAGCTACATACTTTCTTTGGCATATTTCCGTATCCTTGATTATTTCTTTCTGGTCATCACTTCATCAATCATGCCATATTCCTTAGCCTCTTCTGCTGTCATCCAATAGTTGCGGTCGCTGTCCTTCCACACTTTCTCATAAGGTGTGTGCGAATGGTCGGAAATGATTGTATAAAGTTCCTTCTTGAATTTCTGGATTTCCTTGGCCTCAATCTCGATATCGGAAGCTTGTCCCTGCACACCGCCCAATGGCTGGTGGATCATCACACGGCTGTGGGTCAATGCAGAGCGCTTGCCTTCGGCACCAGCCACGAGCAGGACAGCAGCCATGGAAGCGGCCATTCCGGTGCACATCGTCGCTACATCACTGGTGATAAACTGCATGGTGTCATAAATGCCCAAGCCTGCCGTAACGCTTCCGCCAGGAGAGTTGATATAGATGGAAATATCCTTGCCAGGATCCACAGAGTCCAGATAGAGCAACTGCGCCTGCAAGGTGTTGGCCGTATAGTCGTCGATCTGTGTACCCAAGAAGATTACACGGTCCATCATCAAACGGGAGAACACGTCCATCTGAGTCACATTCAATTGGCGTTCTTCCAAAATATAAGGATTAAGATATTGTGCCTGTGAACTTATCACGTCATCAAGCGCCATCCCATTTATGCCTAATTTGCTTGTGGCATATTTTCTGAAATCATTCATCATGTTAATACCTGTTACCTGTTTTTATATAGACAAAAAGAGAGGTTATCGACCTCATTATTCTTGTTGTAGCAACAAAGATAATAAAAAAAGTCGATAACCTCTATAATATTAGAAGTTTTTTTCAAAAAAAACTTCTTATTCGCCCATCATCTTATTGAAATCGTCGAGAGAAATAGTCTTTTCCTCGATGGCAACAACGTCCTTCAAGGCTGCTGTCAATTTCACGTCGATGGCACGGTCAACAAACTGGTTCACGGATTCTTTCTTCTTCAGAAGTTCCTGAACATAATTGTCAAGATATTCCTCTGGAACATTGCTCATGCCATACTGAGCGAACTGCATACGGGCTGCTTCCTTGGCTGCTTCCTTGACATCGGCGTCTTCGATCTTGATCTTTGTCTGGCCGACAAGAGCCTCCTTCACGAGATGCCATGTAAGTTCCTTGATGCTCTGGTCGTAGTTCTTCTCCACGAACTCGTCATCCTTGTCAGGATTGTTGCGCTTCATAATTTTCTTCAAGAGAGCGTCTGGATAAACGGCCTTCTCGTTCTTCTTCTCGCAGTGAGCGCGAACATCGAGGAGGAATTTGTAGTCGCTGTTCAGCTTCAACTGTTCCTTCAGGCCCTCGGCGATTTTGTTGCGGAATTCTTCCTCGCTCTTCACCTCATCCTTACCATAGACATTGTCGAAGAGTTCCTGGTTCACCTCAGCCTTGACATAACGGCTGATTTCTGTTACCAGATAAGTGAAGTTGGAATCCATCTCCGCCACCTTCTCGCGGTCAATTTTGAGCAAAGAAGAGATTTCTGCCTCATTGCCCTCATAAGCTTGCTTAGGATTGAATGTGATGACACTTCCTACCTTTGCGCCGTCGAAGAGTTTTTTCTGGTCTTCCACTTTGATGTACTTAGGCATCAGCACGGCACCTTCCACCACAACGCCGTCTTCCTTGGCATTGCCGTTGGCGTCAAGTTCGCGGAGATCACCCTTGAGCATGTCGTTCTGCTCGGCGTCGTAGGTCTCCACCTTGTCATAGTGACCGGCACGGGAAGCGAACATGTCAACTTGGTCGTTCACCAACTTGTCATCTACTTCAATATTGTAATATTCAATCTTGTCTTTCTTGGTCAACTTGGTTTTCAGTTCTGGTGCCACAGCGATGTCGAACACGAAGGTATAAGGACCTGCTGCCTCCAAATCCTGCTGCTCCTGCTTTTCTGAAGGAAGAGGTTCGCCAAGCATCTGAATCTTGTTGTCCTGGATGTATTTGTACATTTCCTCGCCAATGAGTTTGTTGATGGCATCCACCTTTACAGCGGTTCCAAACTGTCTCTTGATCATGCCCATAGGAGCCTGGCCGGGACGGAAACCGGGAACGTTTGCTTTCTTACGATAGTCTTTCAGTTGCTTTTCTACATTTTCCTTGTAATCAGCCTCTTCCACGACCAATGTCATCTGTCCATTGATCTTGTCAGGATTTTCAAATGTAATTTTCATCTCTGATGTTTTATTATGTTTTTATTAATTATTCTGTCAAGTTATACTTTTTCCGGCTTGGCATGAGGCCACAAAACCGCAATTGAGTTGCAAAATTACTCAATAATCACGTAAAGACCTAATATATAGATAAAAAATTTGTTTTTTTAACCTACTTGATTAGCCTCTCTTGCCCGCTTTTCCTCATCAATCAGTTGGAAATCTTTCTTGCGGAGTACAAAGCTGTTACTGAGATATTTCTCTCTGACAGTTTTGTTTTCAGCCAATTCCTCCGGTTTTCCCTGGAAGAGGATTTTACCCTCAAAAAGCAGGTAGGCACGGTCGGTAATGGTCAGCGTCTCTTGCACATTGTGGTCGGTTATCAAGATTCCGATGTTGCGGTATTTCAATTTCCACACCACATGCTGAATGTCTTCCACGGCAATCGGGTCCACACCGGCAAAAGGTTCGTCAAGCATGATGAACTTGGGGTCTATGGCCAGACACCGGGCGATTTCTGTTCTACGGCGCTCTCCTCCCGACAGTTGGTCGCCCAGGTTCTTGCGCACCTTGCCGAGATTGAATTCCTTGATCAGGCTTTCCAACTTTTCCAATTGGTATTTGCGCGGTGTTTTCGTCATTTCCAAGACAGACATGATGTTGTCTTCCACACTCATCTTGCGGAACACACTGGCCTCCTGGGGAAGATAGCCGATGCCGGCACGCGCGCGCTTATACACAGGATAGCTTGTAATATCTTTGTCGTTGAGATAAATATGACCGGCATTCGGAACCACCAGACCTGTTGTCATATAGAATGAGGTGGTCTTTCCTGCACCGTTGGGGCCTAACAGTCCGACAATCTCACCTTGTTTCACATTGATGGAAACATCATTCACCACAGTACGCTTGCCATAGCGCTTCACCAAACCTTCACTGCGAAGCACCATGCGTTGTTCCTGTCCGTCTGTCACATTGTTTTCTATTTCGCTCATAATAACCTTTTGATAGGTTGCAAAATTAGAGTAAAATAATCAAACTGCCAAATAAAACTTATAGACTGTTTGCGGTTTTGTGGTTTTTTCACTACTTTTGCACGGCTATTATTTATTTAATAAAGGTAGAAATATGATTATACTGAAATATCTGAACACCCTGGGGCATTATCTCATCTTGATGGGACGCTCCTTTTCTCGCCCCGAAAGACTCAGAATGTTCGGCAAGCAATACATCAAGGAAATGTCCTCGGTGGGTGTTGACTCCATCGGCATCGTGCTGCTGATTTCATTCTTTATCGGAGCGGTCATCTGCATCCAGATGAAGTTGAACATCCAAAGTCCGTGGATGCCGAGATGGGTTTCTGGCTACACCACCCGTGAGATTATGTTGTTGGAATTCTCCTCTTCCATCATGTGCCTCATCTTGGCGGGAAAGGTAGGTTCCAACATCGCTTCCGAATTGGGAACGATGCGGGTGACGCAGCAAATCGACGCCTTGGAAATCATGGGTGTCAACTCTGCCTGCTATCTCATCCTCCCCAAGATTCTGGGTTTGATTACCATCATGCCGTTTTTGGTAATCTTCTCTTCCGCCACGGGTATCCTTGGCGCCTACGGTACGGCTTACATCGGGCATGTGCTCAGTCCTGACGACCTCACCCTGGGCTTGCAACACCAGTTCAATTCCTGGTTTATGTGGATGAGCATTATCAAGAGTCTCTTCTTCGCTTTCATCATCTCCAGCGTGTCGTCGTTCTGTGGCTACACGGTAGAGGGTGGCTCCGTGGAAGTGGGCAAGGCGAGCACCAACGCGGTGGTCTCCTCAAGCGTGCTGATTTTGTTTTCTGACGTATTCCTGACAGAACTGCTGTCATAATAATCCCTACTATGATTGAAGTTAAACATCTATACAAGTCGTTCGAGGACAAGGCTGTACTCAAAGACATCAACGCACAGTTCTTGAGCGGAAAGACCAATTTGATTATCGGACAGAGCGGCAGCGGAAAGACCGTGCTGATGAAAAACCTCGTGGGACTGCTCACTCCGACCAGTGGTGAAGTGCTCTACGACGGGCGCAACTTTGTGGCCATGAACAAGCATGAGAAAATCAGAATGCGAAGGGAGATGGGCATGATTTTCCAAAGTGCGGCGCTCTTTGACTCGCTCACGGTATTGGAGAACGTGATGTTTCCACTCGACATGTTCTCCAATTTGAACTATCGTGAACGGGTACACCGGGCACAGGAATGCCTTGACCGTGTCAACCTCTCCGAGGCACAGCAGAAGTATCCCGGCGAGATTTCCGGCGGTATGCAGAAACGTGTAGCCATAGCACGCGCCATCGTCCTCAACCCCAAATATTTGTTCTGCGACGAGCCGAACTCCGGACTCGACCCCAAGACGTCCTTGGTCATCGACGAGCTGCTCCACGGCATCACGGTGGAATATGACATGACAACCATCATCAACACCCATGACATGAACTCCGTCATGGGCATTGGCGAGAACATCATCTTCATCTGCGAGGGCAGAAACGAATGGACGGGTGACAAGAATGGGGTCATCACCTCGACGAACGAGAAACTCAACGATCTGGTCTACGCCTCCGACTTGTTCAAAAAGGTGAAGAAGGTGGAAATGTCGGAAGCCTTGAAAAAGCAAGATTAAACATACAGAATAGCGAAATACCCAAAAGGCATTTGGTCGATTATTTCATCAACCAAATGCCTTTTTTCTGTATCATCGGAACAGCAATCTGTTCTTTCGCACTGTCCTTATAACAAATTGTCAAGAACACATCAGCCACATGGCGCACAGTGTCCGCCATCACGTTCTCTACCTCCACCCGTGCCATGCCCCGATGTTCTTCCTGTTGCTGGGCCATGAACATCTTGGCATTCTCCACCAATTGGGCATGATAGGAGTCCGGTATTTTCTCCGGCCGGTAAAAGCCGTCCACAAATTCCACATATTTGCCTTTCAGCAGATAGTCGTAGTATATCTTTGCCGTCTTTCCCGCCACTTCTCCCGCATCGGGTCCCTTGTCACGGGAACAGGCCGCAAACAGGACTACTGCTGACAGCAAGACAAGTGTCACATGCCGTTTCATTATTTCTGGCGAATAAACACGTTGATCGGACAACCATGCATCGACCAATTCTCCCGGATTTTGTTCTCGAGGAAGCGTCGATATGGCTCCTTGATATATTGCGGCAGGTTCGCATAGAACACAAAGGAAGGAATCTGCGTATTGGGCAACTGGCTGCAATATTTAATCTTGATGTACTTGCCCTTGATGGATGGTGGTGGATAGGCCTCCACCAGCGGAAGCATCACCTCGTTCAACTTGGTTGTTCCCACCTTGGCCTTACGGTTCAGATACACCTGCTTGGCTGTCTCGAGCACCTTGAAGATACGCTGCTTGGTCAGAGCGGAAGCGAAGATAATCGGGAAATCCACAAACGGAGCCATGCGCTCACGGATGGCGTTCTCGAAGGTGTCAATCACTTTTTGCGATTTATCCTTCACCAAATCCCATTTGTTGACCACCACCACAAGACTCTTGTTGTTCTTCTGAATGAGCTGGAAGATGTTCATGTCCTGCGCCTCGATACCACGGGTGGCGTCGAGCATCAGGATGCACACATCGCTGTTCTCGATAGCCCGGATGGAACGCATCACGCTATAGAACTCCAAATCCTCGCTCACCTTGTTCTTGCGGCGGATACCGGCTGTATCCACCAGATAGAAATCGAAGCCGAACTTGTCATAGTGGGTATAGATAGAGTCGCGGGTCGTGCCTGCTATCTCGGTCACGATATTACGGTCTTCCCCGATAAAGGCATTGATGATGCTGCTCTTTCCTGCGTTCGGACGGCCTACCACCGCAAAACGGGGAATGCCTTCTTCCAACAATTCCGCCTCGTCGCTCTTCAGCTTCGACAAGACGAGGTCGAGCAGGTCGCCGGTACCGCTACCTGTCGCGGAACTGATACACTGTGGATCGCCCAAGCCCAATTTGTAGAACTCCGCTGCATCATACAGTTGGTCATTATTGTCGGTCTTGTTGGCCACCAGAATTACAGGCAGTTTGGAGCGGCGCAAAATCATCGCCACGTCCTCATCCCAGTCGGTCAGACCTGTTGTCACGTCCACAAGGAACAGCACCAAATCGGCTTCCTCCGTGGCCACCAGCACCTGGCGCCGGATAGCGTCCTCGAAGATGTCGTCAGAGTTGACCACCCATCCACCGGTATCCACAACGGAAAACTCGCGACCGTTCCATTCACATTTTCCATATTGACGGTCACGTGTGGTGCCCGCCGTGTCGCTCACAATTGCGCGGCGCGACTTTGTCAGTCGGTTGAAAAGTGTTGACTTGCCCACATTAGGCCGTCCCACAATTGCTACTAAATTTGCCATATATTGTTATGTTGATTTTATTTTTTTTCGTCATTCTCATTCCGGATTATAGCCGAAATGGTTCAATTCGCGTTGAGAAGAACGCCAATCCTTGTCCACCTTCACAAAGATTTCCAGAAACACCTTCTTGCCGAAGAATTTCTCCAACGCCTTTCTCGACTCCGAGCTTACTTTCTTCAACGCCACTCCTTGGTGGCCGATGATGATACCCTTCTGCGAGTCGCGCTCCACATAGATGACGGCATTGATGTGTATCTTCTGCTCGTCTTCCTTGAAGCGCTCCACAACCACCTCTACCGAGTAGGGTATTTCCTTGTCGTAATAGAGCAGAATCTTCTCACGGATGATTTCCGACACGAAAAACTTCGCCGGTTTGTCGGTCAACTGGTCTTTGTCGAAATAAGGAGGAGAGTCCGGAAGCAATTCCTTGACACGTTTCATCAGCATGTCCACGCCGAATTTGTTCTTCGCCGAAATCGGAAGAATCTCCGCATTCGGCAGTAGTGCGTGCCATTTCTCCACAATCTCGCCAAGTACCTTTTGGTCGCTCTGGTCTATTTTGTTGATGAGCAGCAGCACAGGAATGTCCATCTTCTTCACCTTGTCCAGGAAATCAATGTTCTTCTCGGGATTCTCCACCACGTCGGTCACGTAAAGCAACACGTCCGCATCCGCCAGGGCAGACTCGGAAAAGGCCAACATGGATTCCTGCAATTTATAGTTCGGTTTCAACACACCCGGCGTGTCGGAGAACACGATCTGACAATCGTCAGTGTTGACAATCCCCATGATGCGGTGACGCGTGGTCTGCGCCTTGAAAGTGGCGATGGACAGGCGCTCGCCTATCAATTGGTTCATCAGTGTCGACTTGCCCACGTTCGGGTTGCCCACGATATTTACAAATCCGGCTTTATGCATAAATTTCTGTTTGATGATTTTTACGGAATAAACAAAAAACGCATTCTTTTCTCATGGAATGGGAAAAGGATGCGTTCGTATCTTTGATCAATGACCGTTTTTACTTTGCCTTGGCTGCGGCTGAAGCACCGTCGTAAGCCCACTTATAGTAGGATGCGCCATGAACGAAGCCTGCTCCAAAAGCTGTAAACACGACATTATCGCCCTTCTTCAGTTCTTTCTCATAGTCCCAAAGAGCGAGCGGAATCGTCGCTGCACTTGTGTTGCCGTAATGCTGGATATTCACCATCACTTTTTCCATTGGAATCTCAACACGCTTGGTCACAGCCTCGATGATGCGGAGATTGGCCTCATGAGGCACCACCCATTTCACATCGTCGTTGGTCAATCCGTTGCGCTTCATGATTTCCGCCACGTCGTCGCTCATGTCTGTCACCGCATAGCGGAACACGGTGCGCCCCACCTGATAGAGGTAATGCAGACGATGGTCTACAGTGAAGTGGGAAGGAGGACAAACAGAACCACCCGCTTTCATGTGAAGGAAAGGAAGTCCCTTGCCGTCAGTGCGAAGGAACGAGTCTCTCACACCGATATTCTCCTCTTCTGTAGCCTCTACAAGAACGGCTCCCGCACCATCACCGAACAACACGCAAGTCTGACGGTCTGTATAGTCCACCAGAGAAGACATTTTGTCGGCGCCGATAACGATAATCTTCTTGTAGCGTCCGCTCTGAATCATGGTCGAAGCCACGTCGAGCGAGTAAAGGAAACCGCAACAAGCTGCCTCAAGGTCAAAAGCCATGGCATTCTTGAGACCAAGTTTGCCGAGAACAATAGACGCAGTTGAAGGGAACTTGTAGTCCGGCGTTGTGGTGGTCACGATCAATGCATCGATTGTATCGGGATCTACGCCAGTCTTTTGGATGAGTTGCTTGGCAGCTTTGCGTGCCATATAGGATGTGCCCAGACCTTCTTCGGTCAGGATGCGACGCTCCTTGATACCCACACGGGTCGTAATCCACTCGTCACTGGTATCAACCATTCTTGAGAGTTCCTCGTTGGTGAGGACATACTCGGGAACATATCCGCCAATACCGGTGATTATTGCATTGATCTTTCCCATTATTCTGCAGTCTCGTCCTTAACGATAGCAACCTTACCTCTGTAGTAGCCACAAGTTGGGCATACGGTGTGGTAGATGTAATATGCGCCACAGTTAGGGCATACTGCCAATGTAGGAGCTACTGCCTTATCATGAGTTCTTCTTTTGAGTGTACGAGACTTTGATTGTCTTCTTTTAGGATGTGCCATTTTACTTTAATCTTTAATTATAGTTTTTAATTTTTCTAATTCACTCCAGCGTGGATCCACAACGGTCTCTTCATCCACATCACTACTTCGGGTAGCTGAATGCTCATGGAGCTTTTCTATCATCGCAGGGTTGCATTTTCCAGGTGCATGCACGTGCTTAATGGGTATGTTGAGGGCTATGAATTCATAGACGAACCAAGACGCGTCAAGAACGCCGTCGTTCTTTTCCACCGTGATGAGATCGTCGTCTTCAGAGTATTCTTCTCCAAATTTCACCACGAGCCTGTTGTCAGTCTCAATGGGCTGCTCCATGTCATCCAAGCAGATGTCACAGGGCACATGTACAGAGCCTTCCGTATGGAAGTCAAGCTCAAAATAGTTCTCCGTTCTGTGAACAGTGACAGTTACGTCAACATGGCCACGCTTGATTTCGACTTCATCCAAGGAATCGAAATAAGTGTCGCCTAAAGAGTAACAGAGAGTCGTTATGCCCTCTTTCAACTCTTTCAAATCTATCTTAAGCAGCTCTAAACTACACATTTGGGTTGCAAAGTTACGAATATTTTCCGACATAGTGCAAATTATGCCCCTATTTTTTGGCTTTCTTAATGAATAATCATGATAAACCATCGGTTCTGCCCTCACTGGAGGTCTATTTCTTCAGCTCTATTCTGAAAGTGGTACCCTTGCCCACTTCCGAATATTTCACGAATATCTTGCCCTTGTGATATTCCTCCACAATGCGCTTGGCAAGGGAAAGTCCCAGTCCCCACCCTCTCTTTTTGGTGGTGAAGCCTGGCTTGAACACATTGGCCACATCTTTCTTCCTGATCCCTTTGCCTGTATCGGCAACTTCCACCACAGCCATCCCTGCCAGGTCGAAAACAGAGATGGTGATGACACCGTCCTTGCCGCCCATGGCATCCACCGCATTCTTGCAGAGATTCTCAATGACCCATTCAAAGAGTTGGGGACAGAGATTGAGGATGATATCACCTTCCGGGATATGCTTCTTCATCTCGATGGACTTGGAGGTACGGCGGTCCATATACTCAATGACATGGTCTACAATGTCGTTCAAACTGGTGGGAACAGGTTCCGGCAGAGAACCAATCTTGGAAAACCTGTCGGCAATGAGTTGCAGCCGCTTCACATCTTTGTCCATCTCGGGAATCAGTTCATCGTCGGGATAACTCTCCTTCAGCATTTCTGTCCACGCCATCAGGCTGGATATCGGTGTGCCCAACTGGTGGGCGGTTTCCTTCGACAATCCCACCCACACTTTGTTTTGCTCTGCCCGTTTGAAGGTCAGCAAGGCGAAAATGGCTATCGCGACAAAAATCAGCATCACGCAAAGTTGCACATAAGGATAGTAGGCCAAACGCTTGAGCATCAAGGAATCGTCATAGCACACGAAGATGTCTTCACGAGCAGACACACTTATTTTTATATATTGTCCTCTTCTATGCCATTTTTCTCCCAACCGCTTGACATAGGCTTCATCCGTCTTTTCTGTATCCAAATTGCGGAAAGTCTGCACCTGTCCGTGATTGTCCATGACAATCACGGGGATGGTATGGTTTTCGTTGACAACCTTCAGCACCAACGTCAAATCTGTGTTCTCGTCAGCGGCGTTAAGAGAACGCATGGCCTCCGCCCATACTTCCATTTTGTTGCGCTCTTCGGCAGACAAGTCTCTCACCAGACAATGGGACACAAGCAGAGACCCCACGGCTATAAGAATAGCCGAGAGCACCAAAAACATCTTCACGTGTCTGATTCTATCTGTCCACTGCATATTGAAACAACGGAAGGAGACAGAAAATATTGCATGGGAACGAAAGGAAACGCAGGAAGGGACGGTTCCTCCAGAAAAGTCGGGAAGACGCCCGCAAACGAAAAAAGCCCCGAAGACTTTCGTCCTCGAGGCTCTCTGAAAGAAGGCGGCTACCTACTC
>CAKPTK010000015.1 GCA_934190685.1 uncultured Prevotella sp. | reverse complement strand
GGCAACATCATCCCTTCTACAACAGGTGCTGCTAAGGCTGTAGGCAAGGTTATTCCTGAGCTCAACGGCAAGTTGACAGGTATCTCTATGCGTGTTCCTACTCTCGATGTATCTGTTGTTGACTTGACAGTTAACTTGAAGAAGGCTGCTACTAAGGAGGATATCTGCGCTGCTATGAAGAAGGCTTCTGAGGGCGAACTCAAGGGTGTACTCGGTTACACTGAGGATGCTGTCGTTTCTTCTGACTTCCTCGGTTGTCCATTGACTTCTATCTTCGACGCTAACGCAGGTGTATATCTCACAGACAACTTCGTAAAGGTTGTTTCTTGGTATGACAACGAGATCGGTTACTCTCACAAGGTGGTTGATCTGATCAAGATCATGAAGAAGCACAATGGCTAATAAGTCGTTAAAACTATAAAAATAGGCCGTTCAGCATTGCTGGACGGCTTTTTTTTATTAACTTAGCACCCGAAATGAATAGACTGCTCACGATATTGGGACCCACGGCAAGCGGCAAAACTTCGCTTGCCACAGAGGTGGCCGCCCGGTTGGACGGCGAGATTATCAGTGCCGACAGCCGACAGGTGTACCGGCGAATGGACATCGGAACTGGCAAGGACTTGGATGACTATGTGGTCAACGGAAAGTCTGTGCCGTATCATCTGATAGACATCCGGGAGCCGGGAACCAAATACAATCTCTTTGAATATCAGCAGGATTTCCTGGATGCCTATCGTGACATCATCTCACGAGGTGTGCAGCCGATTCTTTGTGGTGGCACGGGACTCTATATAGAAGCGGTATTGGGAGGTTATCATTTATCTCCCGTTCCGCAAAATCCCGAACTTCGGGAGTTGCTGGCAGACAAGTCTTTGGATGAGCTGACCCGCTTGTTGGAAAACTTGAAGGCTCGTAATCATTCCAATATGCACAATACAACGGACGTAGACACCGCCCAGCGCGCCATCCGTGCTATAGAGATTGAGACCTATAATCTGGAACATCCCACCGACAACCGGGCATTTCCGAAGATAGACTCCGTGATTGTTGGAGTCGACATTGACCGGGCCAACCGTCGGGAAAAAATCACGGCCCGTCTTCGCCAGCGTCTTGCCCACGGCATGATAGACGAGATACAGGCTTTGCTCGACAGTGGCATCCCTGCGGAGAACTTGATCTACTACGGACTTGAATATAAGTTTGTGACCGAGTATCTGACGGGCAAGACGACTTATGACGAGATGTTCAACCGATTGGAGATAGCCATCCATCAGTTTGCCAAGCGGCAGATGACATGGTTCCGGGGCATGGAGCGCAGAGGATACACCATTCATTGGATAGACGCACTGCAGCCGATGGAACAAAAGGTGGAACAAGTAATGCAACTGCTCAACGATAATTCATAACTATGGAACAGAAGAGATGGGGCGTGCTCTATTGCCCGAAGCATGGTGGACTGATGAGTTCGCACAAGCGGTGGGAGAGGATAGAACGCTGTTTGAGAGAAGAAGATGTGGAGTATGACTTCATACAAAGCGAGAACCAGAAGAGTGTGGAACGGCTGGTCACGATGATGATCAACAATGGCTACAAGACTATTGTCATCGTGGGAGGTGACTCGGCACTCAACGATGCTGTCAACTGTCTGATGCAGGTGGACAAAGATACTCGCGACAGTATCGCCCTTGGCGTTATTCCCAATGGCATGATGAACGATTTTGCCCACTTCTGGGGATTCAAGGAAGGAGAAGTGTCGCAGACAGTGAAGTGGTTGAAGGCGCGGCGCATCCGCAAGATAGACCTGGGCTGCATCCGTTATGTCAACAAAAACCACGAGAATTGCCATCGCTATTTCCTGAATTGTGTCAACATCGGACTGATAGCCTCCATTATGAACATGCGCCATCAGACACGCCGGATGTTCGGTTCACGCACCCTTTCGTTCCTCTTCTCCTTCGTGCTGATGATTTTCCAGCGACTTGACTACAAGATGCATTTGAAAATCAATTCCGACGAGGTGAAGCGAAAGGTGATGACTGTCTGTGTGGGTAATTGCACAGGATATGGTCAGACCCCCAATGCCGTTCCCTACAACGGATTGCTGGACGTGTCGGTTGTCTATCATCCTGAGATGACGCAACTTATAGAAGGTTTTTATCTCTTGTTCTGTGGAAAGTTCCTCAACCATAAGAGTGTCCATCCCTATCGTACTCATGAGGTGATCGTGGAGGAAGCGCGTCATGCCTTGGTGAGCATCGACGGGCGCATGATGAACACTCCATTGGGAGTCTATAAAATCACGGTGGAGCAGGAGGTGCTCAACCTGATTATACCTGAATAGGAAGAACTATCCGAATTCGGAAATCTTCCGAAGTTTTTCCTCTTTCAATATTTTGATGTCCCGTCCGTCGGTCTGCACAAGTCCTTCGGAAACAAAGGCTGAAAGTGTGCGGATGGCATTGTTGGTGGTCATGTTGGACAGGTTGGCTAGTTCCTCGCGACTCAGTTTGACGCTCAGTGTCTGTCCGTCCTCTTCCACGCCATAGCCGTCTTCAAGATAGATGAGGGCCTCGGCAAGTCTTCCTCTCACGTGCTTCTGTGTGAGGTTGACAGTGCGCGTGTCCGCCATGCCCAATTCTCTGGCCAGATGCTTGATGAGCGACATGGCGAAGAAATAGTTGTGCCGCATGATAGTGCGGACGGTGGTGACGGGAATTTTCGCCACAACCGAGTCTTCAAGGGTCATGGCGGCTGTGGTGTATTGTTGGTTGTCAAAGAAAGCTCTATAGCCGAATGGGTCGCATGGCTTCACCACACGGATAATGCGGTTCTTGCCCATGATTCCATCCTTGCATATTTTCACTTTTCCATCAATCAGGTAAGAAATATATGACGGGATTTCCATTTTCTTGTAGACTACTTCGTTCTTCTTGTATTGTTCGATAACGATAGTGTCCCGGAGCAGTTTTTCCTGCTCGTCATTCATTGGCTTCCATTGTGTAGAAATTGTGGCAAGTGCCCGTTCTTTCAGTTGCTCTTGGTTGTTATCCATGCTTCAATCTAAAAATATCTTGCAAAATTAGTACTTTTTCTTCTATTATTCGTGCCCCAAGTCCGCTTTTCTCCCTTAGGACGAAAAAAATGATGGCAAAGGGGCAGTTTTCACCCCGATTATTTTGTGGATTAAACAAAAAACCTTAACTTTGACACAATCTTAAAGGGGAGGCGACTCTTGTCGCATAATCCTCTCGGATATAGCATTTTCTGTTACCGAAACATTGTAAACCTTAAATATTATGAGTTATCTTAGATTCGAAAAAGCTCTGATGACCAACTTGCAGGAATCCTTGTCGAGGGAACTGCTCAGAACCAACCGCTCGGGAGCGTACTCCTCCTCGACGATTGTTGACTGCAATACGCGCAAATACCATGGATTGTTGGTGGTGCCTGTGCGCAACCTCGACGATGAGAACCATGTCTTGCTCTCGTCACTCGACGTGACCGTGGTGCAACACGGAGCCGAGTTCAACCTCGGACTGCACAAATATCAGGGCAACAATTTCAGTCCTAAGGGACACAAGTATATACGTGAGTTTGACTGTGACAAGGTGCCCACCACACTTTATCGTGTGGGTGGTGTGCTTTTGAAGAAAGAAGTGGTCTTCCAGCATCACGAAGACCGAATCCTGATTCGTTATACCTTGGTTGATGCCCATTCGGCAACGACCCTACGTTTCCGCCCGTTCCTCGCTTTCCGCAGTGTGCGCCAGTTCACACATGAAAATACTGTGGCAAGTCGCGACTATCAGTTGGTGGACAATGGTATCAAGACCTGCATGTATGCCGGATATCCGGAACTCTTCATGCAGTTCAGCAAGAAAAACGAGTTCATCTTCGCTCCCGATTGGTATCGTGGCGTGGAATATCCCAAGGAGCAGGAGCGTGGCTATGCTTCCAACGAGGACCTCTACGTTCCCGGCTATTTCGAGATGAGCATCCGCAAGGGCGAGAGCATCGTCTTTGCCGCCTCCACTTCCGAGAGCCACACTTCTGGTTTGAAACGTCTTTTCGACAAGGAAGTGGAAGACCGCATGCCTCGTGACAATTTCTTCCATTGTCTCTACAATGCCGCCCACCAGTTTTCTTATTATGTCAACGACCAGGAGCACTATATCCTCGCCGGCTATCCTTGGTTCAAGAGCCGTGCCCGCGACACCTTCATCGCGCTGCCGGGTTTGACGCTGGCCATCGACGAGGTGTCTTATTTCGAGTCGGTGATGAAAACTGCAGAGAAGGGCCTGCGCGAGTTTATGGACAACAAACCCCTTTCGGTCAAGCTCTATGAAATAGAAAAGCCGGATGTTCCGTTGTGGGCGGTGTGGTGTCTTCAGCAATACGCCAAAAGTATGGGCCGTGAGCAGTGTTGGAACAAATATGGTAAACTGCTTCGGGACATCATCAATTACATTGTCAGCAACAAGCATCCGAATCTCGAACTTCATGCCAACGGACTGCTTTATACCAATGGTAAGGACGAGGCAGTGACTTGGATGAACTCCACTGTCAACGGACATCCTGTAGTGCCTCGCACCGGATATATTGTGGAGTTCAACGCTTTGTGGTACAATGCCTTGAAGTTTGTCGCCTCTTTGGCTGAAGAACAAGGTAAGGCGCAGGAGGTGGAGTCGCTCGAGAAGCGCGCCGAACTCTGCAAGACCTCCTTCATAGAAACTTTCCTCAACGACTATGGTTATCTCTTTGACTATGTGGATGGTTCGATGATGGACTGGAGTGTGCGGCCGAACATGATATTCCCCGTGGCTTTCGACTATTCCCCTCTCAACCAGCAACAGAAGAAGAGCGTCTTCGATATCTGCACCCGCGAACTCCTCACGCCCAAAGGTTTGCGCTCACTCTCGCCAAAGAGTGGAGGTTACAATCCGATGTATGTCGGTCCGCAGACCCAGCGCGACTATGCCTATCATCAGGGCACAGCCTGGCCGTGGCTGGAGGGCTTCTATATGGAAGCGTGTCTGAAACTCTACAAACGCACACGTCTGAGCTTTGTGGAACGTCAGATGGTGGGCTATGAAGACGAGATGATGCATCTTTGTATCGGCACCATTCCCGAACTCTTTGACGGCAATCCGCCGTTTACCGGCCGTGGAGCGGTGTCGTTTGCCATGAATGTGGCTGAAATCTTGAGAACCCTTAAATTGATAGATGCCTTTACCTTAAAATAAGAGGAGACAGAAACTATGAAAGTACTAATGTTTGGATGGGAGTATCCTCCTCATATTCTCGGAGGTTTAGGTACTGCCAGTTATGGTATCACCAAAGGTTTGTCTGAGCAGGGTGACATGCATATCACCTTCTGTCTGCCCAAGCCTTGGGGTGACGAGGACAAGAGTTTTCTGAACATCATAGCCATGAATGCTGTGCCAATCGCTTGGCGTGATGTGGACTATGACTATGTGAAATCGCGTGTGGGCAATGTGATGGATCCTGATTTGTATTTCAAACTGCGTGACCACATCTATGCCGACTTCAACTATATGCACGTCAACGACCTGGGCTGCATGGAGTTCTCGGGACGCTATCCCGACAACCTGCACGAGGAAATCAACAACTATTCCATCGTGGCTGGCGTTGTGGCCCGTCAACAGGACTACGACATCATCCATGCCCACGATTGGCTCACTTATCCTGCCGGCATTCATGCCAAGAATGTGAGCGGAAAGCCTCTGTGCATCCATGTGCACGCCACGGAGTTTGACCGTAGCCGCGGCAAGCCAAATCCGTCGGTCTACTCGATAGAGAAAGACGGAATGGACAATGCCGACTGCATCATGTGCGTCAGTGAATTGACCCGTCAGACGGTCATTCATCAGTATCACCAGGATCCACGCAAGTGCTTCACGGTGCACAATGCCGTATATCCGCTCCGTCAGGAACTGCAGGACATTCCACGTCCGGACCATACGGGCAAGGAAAAAATCGTCACTTTCCTGGGACGTATCACCATGCAGAAAGGTCCTGAATATTTCGTGGAGGCTGCCAACATGGTGCTCCACCGCACTCGCAATGTGCGTTTCTGCATGGCGGGCAGTGGCGACATGATGGATGCCATGATTTATCTGGCGGCAGAGCGTGGCATTGCCGACCGTTTCCATTTCCCGGGTTTCATGCGGGGCAAACAAGTCTATCAGTGCTTGAAAGACTCGGATGTCTACGTGATGCCTTCGGTGAGTGAGCCTTTCGGCATCTCTCCACTTGAGGCCATGCAATGCGGTACACCGACCATCATCTCCAAACAGAGTGGTTGCGCCGAGATTCTGCACAACTGCATCAAGGTGGACTATTGGGACATTCATGCCATGGCGGACGCCATCTACAGCATCTGCCACAACGACAGTCTGTTCCACTATCTGCAAGATGAGGGCAAGCGAGAAGTCGACCAAATCACTTGGGAAAAAGTGGGCTTGTGGATACGCGAACTCTATGACCGCACCATCAACCATCAGTTATAAACCCCGTTTAGCAACCTTCTAAACAACAAGATTATGAAAACAATTTGCTTATATTTCGAGATACACCAGATTATACATCTCCGCCGTTATCGCTTCTTCGACATCGGCACGGATCATTATTACTATGATGACTACGAGAACGATCGAAGCATCAGTGACATTGCCGAGCGTTCCTATATGCCTGCGCTCAATACCTTGCTTGACATGATTCGTGCCAACGGAAAATATTTCAAGGTGGCTTTTTCCTTGTCGGGTGTCGGCATCGAGCAGTTGGAACTCCATGCCCCGCAGGTCATCGAGAAACTGCAGGAACTCAACGATACGGGATGTGTGGAATTCTTGGCAGAACCCTATTCCCACGGTTTGTCTTCACTTGCCAATGAAGAATGTTTCGCGGCGGATGTGAAGAAACAGTGTGAGAAGATAGAACAATATTTCGGGCAGAAACCCAAGGTGCTTCGCAACTCGTCCCTCATCTATAGCGATGACATCGGCGGACAGGTGGCAGCCATGGGCTTCAAAGGAATGCTGACCGAGGGTGCCAAGCATGTGCTGGGTTGGAAGTCTCCCCACTATGTCTACAATTGCGCCATCGCTCCTAACTTGAAATTGCTGCTCCGTGACGTGACGCTCAGCGACGACATCTCACTGCGCTTTAACAATAGCGACTGGGAGGGTTATCCTCTTTTCGCCGACAACTATATCAATCGTATCGCAGCCTTCCCGGAAGAAGAACAGATTATCAACATCTTTATGGAACTCTCTGCTTTGGGCATCGCACAACCGTTGTCGTCAAACATTCTTGAATTCATCAAGGCTTTGCCTGCTTGTGCAAAAACTAAAGGCATCACATTCTCCACACCGACAGAAATCTGCCTGAAGATGAACAGTGTCGGTTCGCTTGACGTTCCAGACACCCTCAGTTGGGTGGACGAGGAGCGCGACGTGAGTACATGGCTCGGCAACCCCATGCAGCAGGAAGCGTTCAACAAACTTTACAGTGTGGCTGACCGTGTGCGCATTGCCAACGATCCTCGCATCAATCAGGATTGGGACTATCTGCAGGCCAGCAACAACTTCCGCTTTATGACTACCAAACCGTCAAATGTGGGACTTGACCGTGGTATCTATCTCGATGCCTTTGATGCCTTCACCAACTATATGAACATTCTCGGTGACTTCATCAATCGTGTGCAGTCGCTCTATCCTGAATCCATTGACAACGACGAGCTCAACTCGCTCCTCACGACTATCAAAAACCAAGATGAGGAGATTGAACTGAAGGATAAGGAGATAGCCCGTTTGCAGGCTAAGGTGGAAAAAGTGGAGGCCGCCGAAGCAGGGTTGAAGACCAAACTCGATGCTGCCAAGAAGAAAGTTGCTGTTGCCAAGAAGAAGACTACGGCGACTGCCAAACCTTCTGCCAAGATTGCACAAAAGGTAAAGCCTGCCAAAAGTGTCACGGTTCAGGAAGAGAACGCAGCAACTGTGACACCTGAAAAAGTGGAGTAACAGGTAATTCACATTCATGGATTTATTTATTAACTATTGGCTTGGCTCCATTTATAGTGAACCAAGCCAATTTTTGTTTTATGACCAAATAATGAACAAGGAAAAATTTATAGAAGATTTATTACAGGAGGTTAAGTAAGCGCTTGGTAAGGAAGCAACGAAAGAAGAGACAACCGCTTATATCAATACGCTTTCCCCTGTTGAACTTTTCAATTTGAATATGGACATAGTCATGAAGGACATAGATCCCTTTTCCCTTGATAATTTGTCCGATGATGGTGATGACAACTGTTTGGACGATGAAGAAGGCCTTGATGGTCTGTTGTGTGAAAATGATGACATCTTTGAAGGTTCCGGACAACTTGAGTGTATGCCAGTCAGAGAATTGAAGAAATATACGATTCGTATCAAGCTAAGGGGAATATCTCCAAGCATTTGGCGAAAGATTGAGGTGCCTTCCTCTGTGTAACTCACGTCGTTAGCAGAAATAATTATTGATGCCATGGGGTGGTGTAATGCACACCTTCATCAGTTTGTGACGAAGGGAAGAAGCAATATTTACCGTACTGCCCGGAAGGCTGACAATGTTTTTTTCCTGTCAAATTCCGTTTGGGGTGGAGATTATTCCATATCGCAGAAAGACAAGGTGTTGTTTGAATATGATTATGGCGATGGATGGGAGCATGATGTGGTGCTCAGCAAGGTGGCAGACTACGCTGAAGGAGAAAAGCCGCGAGTTCATTTTCTTGGTGGAAAACGTGCTTGTCCGCCAGAGGATTGTGGCGGTGTGTTTGGTTATTATGATTTGTGTGAAGCCGTGATCCATCCCTATTCTGCCCGTGCCCGGGAAATGGAAGAGTGGTTGGGCTACAAGTTTGACCCAGAGATATTTGATAAGGAAGAAACGAAATACAGTGTCGAGGGATATAATGTCGAGTGATGTGGTAAATTGTTATCGCTGCATACATAAAAAAGGAGGTTCGCTTATTGTAGGCGAATCTCCTTTTGCGTTTTCTTATTTTCTGATGTATTTCTTGTTGTTCTTGATATAAATGCCTTTGTCTGCATTGTCGCTCACCTTTACTCCATTCAGAGAGTATAGATAGCCATCTCTTGGACTGTTCGCTTCAATGGTGTTGATGGCAGTAACATAGTCACCTGAAATTTCTGCTTTGTATTGCTTGAAGATGCATGATGAGGTATTTTTTGAGTTGGTGATTTTGCAGCCGTTGATGAACTTCACATTATCGCAGTAGGCAAGGAACATTCCCTTTTGTGCCGTAATCTTCACATTGTCGAATGTGATGTTTTTAGCGTGACTTTCCGGAAGTCCATAAATGTAGATGGGGAAATAAGCCTTGGGGCTTGAATTGTATGGTGTGCCTGTTGATGTTACATTTTGTATGAGTATATCCCTGTAGGCAGGCGTCTTGGCTGTAACTGTTCCTGCCGCGGCTTGACTCGGCTCTGGTTTGGTGCTTTGGTCATACCAACATTCTATATAAACAGGATTGCTCACATTCTTCATCGTGCAGTTGCGGAAAACAAGATTGTAAACATCCCCACTTCTTCCGCGTTGTGATTTGAGACGGAAACCGCTGTCTGTACCATTGAATGTCAGGCCTTCGTAGATGATGTCGTGCATGTTGTTCGTGAAACTGCCGAAAGAGGCGCCATGCCCAGTACCCATTTGACAGTTCCATACGTGCACATACTGTGCGTTGTCATCGCATACCACATTGTCGTCTCCAGTACTGATGTTGCAGTCGTATATATTCACGTGGTCTCCCCAGATAGAGATGCCGTCGGTGTTGTGTGAGGGCTGTTCTGTCTTGGTGGTTGACGAAGGGTTGTAGATGGTTACATTGTGTATGGTGGCTTGGCTTGCCTTTCCGCTGTTGCTTATGGTGAGATTCACTCCAGGCGTGTTCTGTATTTTGAAGTTGCGGAGCAAGAAACGCGAACCCTGTTCGAAACGAATGAACGCACCAGGGTTGAATGTTTCCTTGTTGTCGCGTGCTTGCCACCAACGGGCACCCTGTCCTTCAAAAACCGATGTCTCTCCTTCACCCTCAATGATGATGTCGCTCTGTTTCTTGTTCTTACATCCGATGAATAGAGTCTTGTTGTTGGGAGCTTTACCATATTCCACGAGTTTCAGTGTGGCACCGGCGCATAGATGGAGAACTGTCTTCGACTTGATGCTGAGCACTTCTGTTTTGCTGGTCATGTTTGTTGTTGTGCCGAAGCGCCATGTGCCGGCTGGGATGACCACCATGCCGCCTGTTGAGGGCACGGCATCGAGGGCTGCTTGTATTTCTTTCGTGTTGTCTTCCTTGGATGGATCTGCGCCATAATCCTTGATGTTGAATGTGTTGGCTGCTGTGATTGCTGGAATCTTGGGCAACTGTACGGTGGTCCATCCAGAGGGTGTGTTTTGTTCGGTGGCTTCTTTGGTTACGTCACTGTCGGCGAAGGCAGTAGCGGGAAGCATAAGAAGACACATGAGCAGTGTCTTGCTTAAAGATTTGTTCATTGTTATTCTATTTTAGTTGTTGTTTTCTTTCTTGTATACAAAACAGATGCAAAAGTAACAAAAAATGGGGGCGTTCCCAAATCCTTTTATACAAAAAGGCGGAAGAGTATAAATCCTTCCGCCTTTTCGATAATTTATTCCCCTTATGGTTTATTCCACCCATCGTGGGTCTCCTAATGTGCCATAAAGGCCTTGGTAGGTGTCTTTGATATGGAAGTCGCCGTCTTCAGCGTTTATCCAGAAGTCAGCGGCTTTGACATCCATCTTTGTGCCCAACTCATAGCCTTTGTTCCACAACATATCTGATGTGTAGAACGTGTTGCTGACCGAGGAAGTCTTGGTGCTCACCCCCTTGATGGTGCCTGTTCCGTTGGCACCGTTGGCAGGACCGAACAGACAGTTGCTGATGACAGGAACAACGGTCGTCTTTTTCATCACGTCGATGAACGACTTGGCCAACTGGGTGCAGTTGTACACCGTACAGCGATCCAAAGAAATCTTCACGTTCTCCTGCTCGGTCGAGATAGGACCGCCAGAACTGCAACCGTTGATGGTGCTGTTGCTGATTTCCACATTCTTGAGTGTGGCTTTAGTGGCACCCTTGGTCCAGATGATGCCATAAGAACCGATGTTGCTGAGTACACAGTCGTTGATTTTGATGGTGCCGATGGTGCCTGTGAAACTGGTCTGTGTACGGACAACGCCTCGGGAGTTACGGATGTTACACTTCTCCAAGAAGATGTTGTCGATGATTGACGCGTTGGACAAGTTGACCACATAGTCAGCGTCAGCGCCCTCGTTGACAAGGTTCAAGTTGTAGAAGCGAATCAAGGTCAAGTCGCTCTCGGCATTGATGCCCTTGGTGTGGAAGGTCGGCTTGTTTTCGCCCTCCTGTCCCCAGAACACAATGCTCTTGAGACCCTGGGGGATGACGATGGCATTCGCACCGTCTTCCTGCTTGTAGCTGGTGCCTTGTGTGAAGTTGATGAGCACATTCTGCTTGCCTGCCGCTACAGCTTCGTTCAGAACAGTCTGCAGATCACTGTTGCCGTTGAAGTCGATTTCATCGAATCCGTCGGGCAAATCCTCGCTTGTCTTGAAGTCTTTCGAACCGCGGAGCTTCTTCACGCCGTCTTTTTCAAGATAGATCTTTGCAGTGTAGCGTGTGCTTGGTGTCAGCCCAGTAGCCTCAATCTCGCCGGCAGCCACTTGTTCTGCGGTGAAGGGAACGCTGATGGAGTCGAGTGTCTCGTCTTCTTTCGTGTAGACACAAGCCACTTCGGTGAACTGTGCTCCCTTGTCAAACGAGATGGTGGCGGTGTTCTTGGTGGCGTCTACACCGGAGATGATGTTCTCCGATTTTGTTTTGAAACTGTACTTGCTGTAGTATACCCATTTTGAACTCTTGCCTTCAGCGTTGATGCCACGCACACGAATCCAGTATTTTGTCTCAGCGTCGATGCCGCGAATGGTGTCGGGAGCCGTAGGAATGGTGTCGATCACACAGTCGGCGTTGGCCCCTTGGGCAATGTCGTCGTAGAGCGTGTCGGTGCTCAACTCCACCACATACCCCGTGGTGTTCTTCGTTGTGTTGAAGTTGACAGCCACCTTGGTGTCATAAGGTGTGACCGAGAGATTTGTCGCATGGAACAAACGGTCGTAGGCTGGATCCACGTCCCAGTCGTTCTGGTCAGCACAAGAGCTGATCGAAACTGCACCCAGGAGCAAGAGTGCTCCTGCAAGTGCTATGTTGGAAATGTTTTTGAGTTTCATCTTTTGTCTTTATCTATGGATTAGAAACCGTATGAATTCTTCAACAGACCATTGGCGTCGGCGATGGTTGAAGTGTGGAGCGGAATGAGGTATCTGTTTTTCACCGGTGTGTTCAGTCCCTTGTAGAGGTTCTGCATCAGCACGTCGATGTTCTGGCGTTTGCTGTCGGCAGCCAGTTCCGAGCCCCACCAAGAAACGCTGTTCCATGCCGTCTTGTCCGACTTGTCGGCAGGTTCATCGGCCACCTTCCAGCATACAGAACTCATGTCGATGGACACGTTGCCGGAAGCGTCGGTCTTGGTCTTGTAGTAGAGCTTCTCTGGATACTCGCCATTGTTCAGTTCGTTGATATAAGCCTGCTTGGCCTCGTCGATTTTCTGGCTCAGCAGATTCCAACGCTCCAAGTCATATTTGCGATAACCCTCTCCGCAAAGTTCCCAAGCGTTCTCCTGCACGATGGCGTTGAACAAGGCATCCTTGCCCTGAATGCTGTTGATATACTGCTCGGCAGTGGCCTTTTCGGCTGCGGTGTTGAATGCGCGCTCATGAACTTCAGCCAAAGCCTTGCGGGCTGTCAGACCAGCCACGCCGTCGGTGGCGTCATCCGGTCCGTGGAGTTCATTCAGACATTCGGCATAGAGCAGGAGCACCTGTGCGTAGCGCATTTTGATTTCATTGATACCGGTAGGACACTTGTCGGTGGTGGCACAGGCTGCTTGACGGTAAGTTTCGTTCATCTTGCGCACATCCCATTTGCCGATATAGAGCCCGAAGGGTTTGTTGGAATCAAACTTCTCCACGGTGTTGGTGCCTTTTTCCACATCGCCGTTGTCATCCTTCTTGGAATAGTCCTGATAGGTGATGGTGTAGGGCACACAAGTGATGTCGCGTCGGCTGTCACCGTCGGCATACGACATGAAGAAAGGTGCCGTGGTCTTTATCTTGCCGGACGAGTTGCCCTTGGCGCCGTATCTTGGGTTGGTATAGCTCTTGCCTTCAGCCACACGCACGCCAATCATATAGCCACGCTCGCCTGACACGCTCAGACCCATTGGAATCTCGAAGAGGTTTTCCTGGTATTGTGTGTCGAGCTTGCGCTGGTTGACGAGATACCATTCGTTTTCGAAGCTTGGGTTGAGTTGGTGCTTGCCGCTGCTGATGACGGCGCTGAGGTGGGAGAGGGCCAGCTTGTAGTATTTCTCGCGGTCGGCATTGCTGCAACGCTGGGTGGGGTAGGTGGGGTCGCTGTTTCCGTCGGTGGCGGTGATATAGCCCTCTGCCGATTTGTCGCTCTCGCGGATGGCCCATCCTGCACGTTGCATGGCGATTTGTGCGAGCAGTGCGTGGGCATAGCCCTTGTTCACGTGTTCGGTGGAGAAACTTGTGTTGTTGTCAGCCCAAGGCAGGTTGGGAATGGCGTCTTCCAAATCTTCGATGAGGGCATCCATGATTTGGTCGCGGTCGGTCTTGCCCTTATAGATATTGCTCAAGTCCGACTTGGAGCCTTCCGTTTTGAAAGGTACGTCGCCGAAGTTCTTGATCAAGTCATAGTAGACCATGGCGCGGATTACCTGGGCCTCAGCCTTGTATTGGCGCATCGTGTTGCCGTTGCTGCTCTTCTCGTTGGCATATTGGCTGCCGTTGATGCCGTCAATGATTCGGTTGCAGTACTCAATGTCTGAATACAAGGCATCCCATGCTTGAAGAATCTTTGACCATCCGCCAGCCACGCCGCTGTAGTTGAACAGGCCGCGCTCGCTGGTGTCGGTGAACGAACTTGGCTTGGAGGCATCCACGTCGATTATCTCGCAGTCGGTGCCGGCGGTCACGGTGATGGCCATCACCTGTGTGTAGGCTCCGTCACCATAGGTCAACTGTCCGTAGGCCTTGTTCAGTACGGTGCCTGTATAGTATATTGAATTGAAGATATTCTCTTCTGTGTGCTCGGAAGGGGAGGTCTGGTCGAGAAAGTCGTTACACGATGTCGCACCGACCAGCACACCGCCCAGGAGCATTATCTTGATGATATTTGTTTTCATTGTTGTATATTCTCCTTAGATGATTAGAATGAAACATTCACGCCGAACACGTAGAGGCGGCTCTTGGGATAGGCTGCATAGTCCACACCCGGGCACATGGCGTTCTTCTTGCTGCTCACGTCGGTCTCGGGGTCTGAGCCAGAGTAGCTGGTGATGGTGAGCAGGTTGTAGCCTGTGAAGTAGAAGCGCACGTTGGTCAGCGCCAGTTTTTTGACGAACGACTTGGGCAGTGTGTAGCCCAGGGTCACGTTCTGGATGCGGAGGAAGGAGGCGTTCTCCACAGCATAGTCGATGAGCGGCATGGTGCTCACCACGGATGGATTCCAGATGGTGGCGTTTTGGTTCAGCTCATTGAGCTTTTCCACGGCTGCTTCCTGACTGCCATAATAGCTGATGGCTTTCTTGAAGTCACCGGTGAGGTTGACACCTGTCTTCACGTCATAACCCGTGTAGCGGTTGATGAAGTCGTTGTTGACGTTCCATTCATCCTTGGACCCCCAGCGGAAGCTGGAAGCCAGCTTGGTGCCGTTGATGAGTTTGTTGCCGAAGGAGAAATTGCAGAACACGGAAGCGTCGAAGCCGTAGAAGCTGGCGTTGACGCCAAAACCTCCTGTCCAGGGAGCTACGGTGTTGCCGAGTCTTTGTTTCACAGGATTGCCGTTCTCGTCCACCTCAAGTTTGATGGAGCCGGGAACTAGACGGCCCACCACGGTAGAGCTGTTGTCTTTCACACCCTCGCGCAAAGCCCATGTGTTGCCGTTCCACACAAGGTCGCCGTTAGGGTTGGTCTTCTCGTCATAAGCGGTGTAGAATCCTTTGTATTTATAGCCCCACACTTCTCCCAGACGGCCGCCTTCCTGCACTTTGAAGTTCTGGTTGTCTGAGATGGTGTTGCCTGCCCAGGCATAGTTGATGAAGTCTGAGCTGGTGGCGAGCTTGTCAATCTTGTTGCGGTTGTAGGAGATGTTGCCTGTGAAGTTGAGGGCGAAATTCTTCTTCTCGATGGCAGCCACGTTGACAGCGAATTCAAAACCTTTGTTTGAAGTCTGGCCGAAGTTCTGATATTGGGTGCTGAAACCTGAGATGGTCGGGATGTTGGCCGCCATGAGCAGGTCTTTAGTGGTGTTCCAATAGAAGTCCAAAGTGCCGTTGATGCGTCCACGGAGGAATCCGTAGTCTATACCGAGGTCACGGGTGACAGTGGTCTCCCATTTCAGATTCGGGTTGGCGAGCCATTGATATTCCAGCATAGTGTTGGCCTCTTCGCCGAAGTAAGGCACACGGCCTGAGCTGACCAGTTTATAAGAGGTCTGGTTCAGTCCGCTCTTGATGCGGTTGTTGCCGGCTGTACCATAGCTCAAGCGCATCTTCAAGTTGGAGAGCCAGTTGGCGGTGTTCTTCATGAATGGCTCCTCGCTCACACGCCAAGCGAAAGCTGCAGATGGGAAGTAGCCCCAACGGTTGCCCTTGGCAAACTTCGAGCTGGCATCGGCACGCATGGTGACGGTGAAGAGATATTTGTCATACAGGGTGTAGTTGATACGGCCGAAGAAAGAGGCCATATTGTCTTTTCTACCCACGGAATTCTCGTTGGCGAGTGCCGTACCGGAGGCGAGATTGGCGAGTGCTTCCTGCAAGGTGAAGGTGGAAGGGAAACCTACTGTCTTGGTGGTGTAGCTCTTGTCTTGAGAACTGGACCACTCCTGACCGAGCAACACGTTCAACTTGTCACCCTTGGTCAGCACATTCTTGTTGTCGTAGGTCAAAGTGTTGGCGTTGCGCCAGTTTTTGTTGTCCGTGCGGTCAATCTGCACCTGTGGCTGACCCTTGGGGTCGAGTTTTGAACTCTTGCTGGCGATGTTGCCCCACACCTGGTCTGTCTTGTCGAAAGAGAAGGCATAGCCAAATTCGCTGCGGAAGGTGATATGCTTGAAAGGTTTCCAGTTCAGTCCCACATTGTAGTTCTGACGGAAACGACGCTGCTGCTTGAAGGTGTCGTTGATGCGGTCCAAAGGACTCGGGTCGTTGCTTGATGAACTGTCGTCGTCCTCGTTGTCGCCACCTGTGAGCGGATCTACAGGACGGAAGATGACGGCGCGGGCTACGGCTGAATAGGCGGCGGAACTCTCGTTGGTGTCGGCGCCGGACCCGAGTCCGTTGACCACCTGATAGCTCAAGCGTGCGTTGAAGTCGAGTGTCAACCACTTGTTGAGATTGGTGTTCAACTTGGCGTTGATATTGTCTTTGGTGAAGTCAGAGCCGATGAGGATGCTCTTGTCGTCGGTGCGTGAATAGCTCACGTTGAACTTGGTGTCCTTGGAACCGCCGCTCACACTGAGGTTGTAAATCTGCTGCAAGCCGGTACGGCCGAAGAGATCATCCTGCCAGTCGTTGCCTTTGACGGATTTCCAAATGTCGAGATCGTCATACTCGCCGTACTTGCTGGTCACACCATTCTCCAACTGGTATCTTACATATTCGTAAGGACTGAGCATACCTACCTCTTTTGCCACTTTGCGCACGCCGAGCGAAGCGCCGAAGTTCACCTGCACCTTTCCTTCCTTACCGCTCTTGGTGGTGATGATGATAACACCGTTTGCACCACGGGCACCATAGATAGCGGTGGAAGAAGCGTCTTTCAGCACGTCCATGGACTCGATGTCACTCGGAGCGATGTCTGAGATGCTGCTGACAGGGAAACCGTCGACGATATAAAGAGGGGAGTTGTCTTGTGACAGAGAACCGCCACCACGTACACGGATTTTGATGTCGGCGTCGGGCGAACCCTCGGTCTGCATCACGCTCACACCAGCCATCTTTCCTTGGATGGCCTGGGCTGCGCTCGACACAGGCACATTGGCGATGTCCTTGGCGGATACGGAAGCGACAGAACCCGTGAGGTCCTTCTTCTTCATTGTACCATAACCGATGACCACGACATCGTTGAGGCTTGTCGATTCCTCTTCGAGGGTGATGTTGACCGTGCTTTTGCCAGACACGTTCACGGTCTTGGTCTTCATGCCGATATAGCTCACAACCACCTGGTTGCTCTTACCGGTGAGTTTCAACGTGAACTTTCCGTCGAGGTCGGTCACAGCGCCTTGTGCCGCACCCTTTTCCTTGACAGAAGCTCCGATAATGCTTTCTCCAGACTGGTCGACGACCGTTCCGGAAATCGTCTGCGCGGAGAGGGCTGTTGTGATGAGCAACAGGGCCAATGTCAGCGCAAATCGAACTTTTTTCAAATTTACAGACATAATTGAGATAATTATAATTTTAGTTAGGTGTTATTCCATACTTCCTTCTGTGCCGGTAACTTCCGCTCTCGTAGTCGCCGACAGGGCATGTGAATGTCTTGTCAAAGTCCATTCTTGTTATGCTGAAAACATCTTGTAGTGTTTGTGTTATAAAAGATATTCAGATAGTTTTTCGATTTTTTCGGGTTGCAAAGTTAGTATAAAAAATTGTAGGTGTACGATTTTATATGTTAAATGTGTGTTAACATTCCATCTGTTTGTGTTCATTTCGGTGTGAAAACAAACATCCTTCACCGCAACTTTTTGACAGATAGTCATTAAAGTGTAGCGGTGAAGGACGTATTTGTTGGTCAATCACACTTTTGTGTGTACAATATTACTTGCTCAAATATTTTTTACCGTTCATGATATACACGCCTTTGTAGTCATCGTTCACACGCTGGCCATTGAGGTTGTATTTCTTTCCGTCGTTCTTCTTGTCTGCATTGACGGTGGAGATGCCGGTTGGGTCTTCTACCAATTCAAACAAGCAAGGCATCACAGCTTTGTCTTGTGCATCAGTAAAGCAGTTCAACTTGGTCGTGTATTGCATATAGTAGCCATCCATAGAGATTTTGAAGGTTCCGTCAGTCTGTGGTTCCACGGTCCAAACATAAGGCACGTTAGGTGACTTGTGTACATTGAAATTGTTGTAGGTCCCTTTTCTGAATACATATCTGCCATAGCAGTCCATGATGGTGTAGCCTCCTTCAGCAGCTTCAAAATAGAAGTTGTCATCATGAAGGGTTGACAAGGTGATTTGTTCATCTTCAATAGTTACGTTTCCCGAAGAAGGATCACCGTATGTCTTGTCGCTTGACAATGGATAGACAACTTTCTTTGTGTCACCATTAATGGCCACGATGATGTATTTTTTCCCACTTGCAATGGCTGTCGCCTTTTTGTAGATGTAGTTTGAGTATACTTTTATGGTATACGTTGCTTTACCAGCCTGATAGGCGTCGTTCTCGGGAGAAGTTGCCGTAATGACGGCTGTGCCCAAACCTCCAGTCAGAGAAATGACACCTTCGCTGTTCACCGTGGCAACATCCTCATTGTCGGAAGTGAATGTGACAGGAGCCGTTGTCTTTTTAGTGAATGAAGGTGTAAACAGCGGTTGCCCTTTTTCAATAGTAGCACTTTCCGTACCGAAAGACAGATCAGCGGCAGCCTTGGCAGAACCTGCTTCAACGGTGACAACCATTTTGCTGATTTGGACTGTTGAACTTCCTGTTCTTGATACAGTCAATTCGGAAACGTTGCCTTCCCATTCCATGCTTGTAGCTTTGCCACTCAAAGTTCCCAAGTCTGCGCTCATGGAAGCTAAGTTGTTTCCTGTGAACACAATATTTTTAATGACTTTACCTGCAGAGCATGAAATGGTCATTTTTCCGCCTGTCACCATGCGGAAGTCTTGTGCTTTTGCACTCCAGATTCTTGTCTTTTCGTTGACAATAAGTGTAATGTCGCCTTCGCTAACTTTTGTGTCCGCAGTATTATATGCATTCTGGTTGCTACTGCTGCCCACAGTCATGCCGTAGGCATTGGCAGAAAAGTCAAACGTCACCTCGTCTGCATAGGCTATGCCACCGATGAGGGTGAGGAGACAAACTAATGAATAGCGTAAAATTTTGTTCATAATCACGAGATTTTAAAAGTTAATACTGTATCCTGTTGCAAAGATATGTATTTATACTGAATTTGTCAAGTGTTTGAGACTACATTTTTATGAATATTTTGACAGACAGTGTTTTACAACGACGGATTCCAGAAGGCATGGAGGTGTAATTTCTAACGGATTATGGGGAAAAAGACAAAAATAAGCAACTTTTGTTTCTTTAATAAACTAAATTGTTGTATATTTGCAACCGAAATCCTACTTAACTGTATTCGATTAAATATAACCATTTATAACAACAAACTAAAACAAAAGATTATGAAGAAATTCTTTACTTCTATTTTCGTTGCGCTTTGCGCAATGAGTGTTAACGCACAGGAAACTATTTATAGTGGTAGTGATGTAGATGATGCTAAGGTATCTGTATTGGAATTCGCTGATGGTGTGAAATTTACGCTGAATAAGGACGGTAAAACGTATGATACAGGTAAGACTATTACTGTAGATGGTACTGAATACACATCGCTTAAATTGTCTAATGGTGCTGAAAACATTGTAGAATTGCCCAAAGCTGCTGCTAAAGTAACTTTCTACAGCTATGTGAACAAGTCGACGGCAGACGCAAGTGATCGTTCTAATTTTTGGTCTCAAGTTGGTGATAATATATACACTGCAGAAACTGCAACACTTATGAAGGATTTTAACGATGTGGATGACTATCAAGCTAATCCTGATGTTGCCGCTTTTGACTTGAATGGTGCTACGAAATTCTCGTTTAAGAACTCAGGCTATCAGCCTTGTGTTGTTATTAAAATTACCTATGGGGCAGGTTCTGGTATTACAAATGCTGAAACAAAGAAGATTGATTTAGACGCTCCTGTTTACAACCTCAATGGTCAGAAAGTTTCTAAGGACTATAAGGGTGTGGTTGTGAAGAACGGTAAGAAATACGTTCAGAAGTAACGCTTGTTACATTCTAAAAATACAAATCCCGATGCTTCTAAATGTGGCGGCATCGGGATTTCTTTGTATATGGCTTTCATATAATGGCTTCTGGCGGCTCGGAAAATCTATTTTTATGCTTTTCTCACTGATTTTTTTGCAGAGTCGGCAAATGTTGAGACAGAGAGCATGTGGATTCTGATTTTATTTTACAAAATTTATTGGCGTTTTCTTATTGACCAGTTCTTCTATGGTTCGCAGGCTTGGCCTTTATACGCTACAGGCAGACTAATCAAATTATCACCACGGTGAAAATCTCGTTAGTGGCACACTAACGCATCGCTAACGGCACACTAAGGATTTGTAAGTGGGCGAGTAGGTTTTCTTTAATGTGAATTTACTTGACAAAACATAGTCTATTTCCGACTTTTTGACAAAGAAAAATCCGTGTAGGTTGTGTAGGATAATGTATGATTTGTGTATGATTATACATTGGTGTAATATGTTTATAATCAGAGTGTTATTGCGTGTTTGTGTAGGAATGTATGATATTTCTCGAAAAATAAAATTTACGTGCGCGCGTGCGTGTGCGCGCGAGGAAGCGCAAAATGTTGGGCGGTGGAGGTGTTGTCCATAACATAAAAGGAAGTAGGGGAAACTTCCTCTTGTTTCCCCTACTTGATGATTTATTTGATGACTTTGTCCACGACAACCTTGCCGTTGGCATAAGTGGTCTTGCGGATATTGATACCGCGTTGCGGTGTAGACAGCTTTTTGCCGTTGGCAGTGAAGTATTCCGTCTTGTATGTTTCGCCTCGATTGATGTCGGAGATTCCAGTGGTGTTAGCTACCACACCAGTGATTATTACTTGGTGTATGCTGCATTGTTTAGGATTAGTTAACTCTTTGCCGTTGAAATTGTACATGTAGACCAGCAGACTGCTTGTGCCTGTTGTAGCGTTAGCGGTGAAGTCTTTGCTGTAGGTTGTCCACCAACCACCAGCAGCGTTATTTCTGTTCGGCTTTAACTGCTTGTCTATTTCAGTTGTGCCGGCAGTGTTCTCCCAGCTAACATCAAAGTTTCCTCCGTCAGTACCGCAACGAGTGATGTTGAAGGCCACATTGGTAGGCTGGAACAGCATGCCGTCGGTAGTGGTCACACTAAACTTGACAGCATCTTCCTCAGAAGCAGAACCACTGGTAACGAGAGGCTGGAATTTAGTTTGTGTGGCACCATTGACAGATGCCGTGCCTGCTATGGTGATATTGGAGCCGAGTGTGATGGCTGTAGAGGCAATGGTGGACGCAATGTTACTCGATATGATCGGAGTCTCTGTGGTGCTTCCTGAGTTGAGCGTCCACGTGATGGTGCCCTTTTCACCTGTAATGGTCTCTGGTGTGTCAGGTGAGTCTGGCGTGCTTGGCTCGGAACCTCCCGTGTTACCACTGTCCTCAACTCTTTCCACGATACGGCCAGAGTAGTATTCTATGCCGTCAGCCTTGTTGACCGTCGGATAATATTCGTCAACGGAAGAGATGGCGTCTGTATTCTCCTTCTGCATGATTTCCTCAACGAGTGAGTTGGCGTACACTTCAAGGTTGGTGTAGTAGCCTTTCTTGTCAAGTGAATAGGTGAGGGCGTCGCTTGCATCGTTTGGATTCAATCCGTTGGCTTTCTCCCAAGCGTCAGGCATACCGTCGTTGTCAGAGTCGAAGTCTTTGTCTCGTGAACCTACAGGGAAGTTTTTCTCTGTGTATCCGTCAACGTCCGCCACCACATCGATGCGTCCCCACCGCTTGGTGACAGAACCGCGGTAAGTTGGTTTACCTGTTTGTGCTTCTTTCATATAACGTGCGTCTACATCGTCGCGGAACATATTGGCTCCACAATAACTGAGGATTTTCTGATAAGCGTTTGCTGCAGTATGGGTCGTTACCAAGCCTGTAGGTGCAGGAGCATCCAACTTCATTTTTACACAAGAAACGCCGTCTATTGTCACATGGTCGGCATTGTAGAAATTGTTCTTGTCTTCTGTGTATCTTTCACCATTCAATAGGTGGGTGCCAGAGTCATAGCTCACACCGTTCCAATCTCGGTTGTTGACCACAGTGCCGTTGTTGCTGCACATCGTGTTGCCCGAAATATAATATCGACTTGCCATGCCATAGTATTCAGGATGGCTGGAGTCAGAGTTCCCCTCAGACGATACGGTCACTTGGTTGATGACAGAGGCACTGGTCTCAGGACCTGCCTTGTAATAGTTGTTCACGATGTTTATCTGTCCGCCACCAGGACCGCCATAGCAAGTACCGCTGCCGTAGTTGTTCATCAAGCAGTTGCGGAAGTCCACATTCTCTGCTTGTGTCGGATTCTGCCACTTATAAGTATTATAGTCATAATTTGCGGTATAGCCTGTCCATCCATAGCGGGCACCGTTGAATCGTGGAGAGCGGTTGGCCACATGTGCAATCATGTTGTGGTGGAAACTGGCGAGTTTGCCGCCCCAAATGCCTCCATATCCATGTGCTCCCTTGTCGTGTCCTGCGTTGCATAGACTTTCAGCGATGGTGCACCACTGCATGGTGAAGTTGTTGTTGTCGTAGAACGAGGCAACTTCGTCGATGCTCCAGCTGAAGGAACAGTGGTCGAAGATGATGCCTGTGCGATGGCGTTGTGTGGAAGCGTCGGCACCGTCGTTGACATCTTTCTCCTGTCCACGGCGCAAGCGGATGAAACGGATGATGTTGTTGCTGCCAGGTTTTACTGTGTAGTAACGGAGGGTGATGCCGGGGTAGGGGGCGGTTTGGCCGAGGATGGTGGTATTGTCGCCGATGCTTAGGTCGGAAGCCAAGGGGATGACGCCCGCCACGTCGAATACGACAATCTTCTTGGTGGAACCGCTGACGGCTGCACGGAACGAACCTGTGCCTTTGTCGTTTAAGTTGGTCACATGCACCACCTTGCCGCCACGTCCTCCTGTGACATAGCGTCCATGTCCTTCAGCACCGGGGAAGGCCGGAGCCTGCGCCATGGCGGTGGTCACAACTGTAGCCATGGCAAGTGAGGATAGAATTTTCTTCATGTATGTTTGGTTTTAGCTTTTGCGAATGGAAAGGAATTTGGAAAAAAGTTAAAGCCACTTGCCTTCATCAGACCTCTGTCTTGAGGGCAAATGGCTTTAACGGAAAATGGGGAAGGCTTACTTCACGTTGATGGTAGAGCTGGTGTTGTAGCCCATGCGCTCCATCTCGAGGGAAGCCCAAATGAACGGACCGACACCCTTGGCGTCGTTGTCGCGAACAGGCTCGCTCATGTAGTAGGCGAACGAGCCGTCACGCTTTGGATTCTTGGCAGGACCAAGGCCGGAAACAGAACAACAATTGGTCAAAGAGATGGTCTTGTCGGCATTCACACGGATGAAGTTCTTCAATATGCCGTTGTAAGCTTTGAGGCCTGCAGCCTTGAAATTCTTGTTGCCGTCGAAATAGCCAAGGCGGTTGCCCTTGAGCAGACAGTAGGCGAACATAGAGGAAGCGGTAGACTCCAGATAGTTCTTGGGGTCTTTCACATCGAGCACGTCATACCACACGCCACTCTTCTTGTCTTGATAGTTTACCACGGAAGTCATCGCCTTGTTGAACATCTTGATAAGTTCGGGCCGTTGTGGGTGATCCTGTGGCAGAACATCGAGTACCTCGATCATCGCCATCGTAAACCAACCCATGGCACGAGCCCAAGAGTGCTGGCTCAATCCGGTCTCCTTGTTGGCCCAGAACATGGTGTGGGTCTCATCCCAGGCATGTTTCCAAAGGTCAGTCTTGGCATCGTATGTGCGGTTGAAGGTGCGGGTGATTTGCATCAGTGCGTCGTCGTAAATCTTCTTGGGCTTCTTGGCCAACTGAGGTGCCGCCATGGTGTAGTAGGGCAGACCCATGAAGATGCCGTCGAGCCAAACTTGGTTGGCATAGATGGCCTTGTGCCACCACACACCCTCTTTGGTGCGGGGCTGTTTGAGCAGCTGCTTGTACATTGTCTGGAGCGCTTTCAGTTCACCCTCTTGCGGGTCGAGCTGATACATGCGGTAGATGAAACGGGCGGTGCGGATGTTGTCGAGGTTGAAGTCCTCATATTTATAGCCCGTCACCGTGCCGTCCTTGGCAATCATCTTGGCAGGGTATGCCTTGCAGTAGTCCAGGAGTGAGTTGTCTTTATAGGCCAGGTAGGTGTCGAGGATAGACTCCAGTTCGATGCCCATCACGTAGCTCCATTTGGGCTTCTTGGAGAAGTCGAGCATGTAGGACTCTGGCACACGTTGCATCTCTGATTTTGCGAGCCACTCGCTGTAGTGTTGGTAAGGCATCTTGTCGAGTGTGAGACTGCCGTTGATCATGAGGTTGTCGAAGTGCAGGTCGTGGCTCTTGCCTGTCTTCTTCACGTGGTCTTCCTGTACACCGTTGAAGGAGCAGTTCTTCACATTGATGTTGTAGATGTTGTCGGCGTCGTCAAGACCGTTGAGCAGAATGCCGTAGCGGCTCTTCTGGCAGGTCACGTTCTCCATGTAGACATTGCGCACTGTAGGATTGAAACCGCGCTTGGCAGCTTCTTTAGGCTCATAGCAGAGGTTGATGCGGAGCACAGCCTCACGACATTGTCCCACTTTGACATTGCGCATATAGATGTTCTCTGTCAGGCCACCACGGCAAGAGTTTGTCTTGATGCGGAGCACACGCTCGAGGTTGGGCGAGTCCATTTCGCAGTTCTCCACGAACACGTTGTTCACGCCGCCTGAGATTTCCGAACCTACGACCACGCCACCGTGTCCGTCTTCCATCTTACAGCCACGAACGATGATGTTCCGGCTGGGGATGTTCCATTTGCGTCCGTCCTCGTTGCGTCCGCTCTTGATGGCGATACAGTCGTCACCGGTGTGGAACACGCAGTTTTCGATGAGCACATTCTCGCAAGACTCGGGGTCGCATCCGTCGCCGTTAGGCCCTTCGTTCCAAATCTTCACGCCGCGAACGGTGATGTTCTTGGAAAGCAGAGGGTGGATTACCCAGAATGGAGAGTTGAGCATAAACACGCCCTCGATGAGGATGTTCTCGCACTGGTAGAAGTTGACCAGCTGTGGGCGAAGACCCTTGCCCTTGCCCATCACACGCTTCTCGATGGCCACACCGTCCTGTGCCATCTTGAAGATTTCAGGACGGCCGATCTTCTGTGACTCGGGAGTTCCCTCCTGAGTCCAGCCGAAGCGGGGAGCGCCGCACATGGGCCACCAAGTCTGCTTGTTGCCGCCGCCATCGATGACACCCTCACCAGTGATGGCGATGTTCTTTGCCTGGTAGGCGTAGATGCAGGGCGAATAGTTGATACAGTCGAGACCCTCCCAGCGTGTGCGCACGTTGGGGTAGAGGTTGGTGTCGAACACAAACTGCAGTTTTGCGTCTTTCTGCAGTTCCAGGTTCACGTTGCTTTTCAGAGTGATGGCTCCCGTTTTCCATTCTCCAGCAGGAATTACCACCTTGCCGCCGCCAGCCTTGGAACAAGCCGCAATGGTCTTGTTGATGGCAGCCTGGTTTTTGGCGGCTGTAGCCTTGGTGGACGCCCCATACTTTGTGATGAGGAAAGTACGGTTGGCAAATGTGGGTTGCTGGATGTTTTGCTCAATCTGTGGATATTCCGTATCCCAGACCGAGGCCATCATCGACAATGGCATCAAGAGTGCCATCAATACGAGTTGGATCAGTTTCATTGTTTGTTATCGGTTGATGATTAATTCTATGTGTTATACAATTAGGTGCAAAGATACAAATTTAACATTTAATCCACAACTTACGTTTCAAGTATTATTGTTTTTTAGGCATTTTAAGGGCGCGTTTGAGGCTGAAATGTTAAATATTGAAGATTTCTTCCGGATAATTTGCTTTTATCAATAAAAGGGACTATATTTGCGACAGGTTTTTTGATTTCGCAGTTATCGAAATCATCTTTTTGAGGTTGGTAGCATCCTGCACCAACCTCTTTTTAGTTTTGGTTAATGATTGAAGTTTGAAGTTTGTTTTCGTTTTAAAACAAAATATGTTCAAAATTTTTGGATGAATCATGAAATGTTACTAATTTTGAAGCCGTTATACATGATGTTTGTAAGTATCCCTCTGTTGATGCCGTCAATATACCATGTTGTTATGGTCAGAGAGAATCTTATGTTGTCTAAGGGGATAGAAGTATTTTATTGTTTCATCTTTAAATATTTTGTTGTATGAAAAAGTTTTTTTAATTTATTGTTGGCATTGTGCGGCTTCTTTACTAGCTGTTCAGACGACTCTGATTTCGATAGAAATTCAGAAGAAATGAATTCGATTTCCGATGATGAATTTTTTGCCCAACTTGAGGTGTTGGATTTGATGTTTTATGATTCAAATGAAACGATACTGGTGCCTAATGGGCAATGCAATTTGAAACATTAAAATGTTTCTTTTTAATGTGGCCCAAGCCTTTTCACTCTTCAGATAATCAAGAGTGAAGCTATTGTTGAATATTTAAAACATAATGAATATGAAACGGATTATCTTTTTAGTCTTCTCATTATTGGCGCTTTCCATTGTGAATGCCCAAGAGAAAGAACCTGTAGCAGACAACTTGTGGCTCACAGGAATTGATGTGATGACAGGTAAAGGAGTAGACATTTATCACCTTCCCGGAAAACCACTTATGAACTATATATCTCCAGAATCGATTGAGTGTCATCAAGACGGAACGGCAACAGTGGCTTTCAAGAAATACATGACCATGCAGACTAAACCACGCACTTTCACTTGGCGTATGAGTCTTGCGGCACAAAAACTTATCAGCTACGCTGTCAAAAATCATCAATGGATTAATATCATTTCAAGTGGACAAATAAAGACAGATGGCCAGAATGGATATGCTGCCATCGTCTTGGAACCCTATAATTTTGAATCAGAGGACTCTGTAGCAGGAAATGTTCCCGATAAGGCTTTGGCGGAATGGGGAGAGAAGGGCTTTAGGTTTTCTGTTGATGAATTTGGCGATACCATAACAAGTGATTTGCGTCCCTGTTTGTTGGCGGTGAAAAACGGAAAGGCTATTATTCAAACTGAAGGTACTTCACTCTTCCCGACAAAGGAAGGAAGGGCTTATTTCACCATTAAGAATATATCACTCCCAGCATTAGAGATGCTTAGATATGCCGTCAAAAATAGTGCTTTTCTCTATTTTACCTATGGCAAAAAGACAAAAGTGGTAGCAAGGTTGCGACTTGACTCCAATTGGAACAAATCTTTTATTGTTGGAAGAGATAAGACTGTAAAATAAGCAGAATTATAATGTCCTAATTCAGGCAAAAGCAAGATGCAAAATTCCTTGCTTTTGCTTGAATTTTTGTTGCCAACAAACAGCACTGGTC
>CAKPTK010000014.1 GCA_934190685.1 uncultured Prevotella sp. | reverse complement strand
GTATTTCTGTCCACTTAGGTTTTCCAACCATCCGTTCCCCATGGTTAGGCCTTCTTGGAGCGCGTCGTCGTCGACATAGTCAAAGTCGTGGTGCTCACGGATGAGAAGTTGGGAAATCCGACGGTTGCGAGCTGCTATTTGGCTGTCACGCATCCATAGGGAAGAAATGGGGTAGTACATAGCCACGCGGGCACCTGGTATACCTTGTGAGAGAAGGTAGGAGATGCGGTTGGCGTAAGCATTGAGAGGCTTGATACCGGGTTGCGTGAGCCACCCCTTACCATTGGCGTCCGCCGACCAGAACATAAACTCGAAGAAGTTAATGCCCCGGGCATATTGATAGTCGAGCACGTATTTTGCTTCAGGTACAGTGGGAGTGTTGAAGTAGGCGGCAAAGGACTCGCTGAATACTCTCGGCTTGCCCCATACGTGGGCGACGGAGGAGGCGAACTTTGGGAAGTCGTTGATGGTGTCAGGCCATATTTGGTTCCAAATGGCGTCGACACCGGGGATGGTCGCTTGCCGGAGGCAACGGAACAGGGAACCGCTACATCTGATATTACGCTCCATTCGGTGGTCGTTGTTAAGGTGAGTGATATGTGCCATGCCGTTGCGCTCACACCATTCGCTTTCCTTTTGGAAGTAGTTGTGTGCGAATAGCTTCGACCATACGTCCCAATAGTCGGCGCGGAAGAGACGCTGTTCCATAGTGCCGCCTTCGCTGAAGAGCGATTTGAGATAAGGACGTGCGTCATAGCCCTTCTGCTGTTTGAACGTATCGAGGATACCGGGAGTGTATGGCACGTGGTTGTAATCGGGCTCATCTCCACGGAATCCGAGGATGGTGCGGCCCATCTCCTTGCCGACCACACGCTTGTAGCCTTCGTGTGTCCAGTCAAGGAATTGTTGAGTGGCTTTGGGGTTCATGTAATCCATTAAGGAGTTGTCGGTGGTCTTGGCTCCTGTCGGGTCATTGACGCAGCGGGTCTGTCCTGTGCGGAAGTCTGCTTTCACGCTGTCGCCATCGGCGATGAGTGCTTGCATGCGCAGGTCGGGGCGTCGTTGACTGAAGAGTCCGCCGGCGAAACCTGATGGATATTTGCCTTCATCGATAATCCACATGTTCATCTTGCGTGCCTTTACCTCCTTGACGATGTCCGCCACCATGCGGAAATATCCGTCGGAGAGATATTTGTTGGGCATACGATAGCCTGGCTCGATGATGACGTTGCGGAAACCATGGCTACGGATGGAGTCGAGGTTGTTGCGGATGATGGTGCGGTCGATGTTGCCTTGCAATCCCCAGATGACGTGGTTGGCATAGTCGTTGGTTGGGGTACTGAAGGTTTGCTCGAGTTGTGTGATGGATGGTTTGTGGATGCCTTGCCATGCGTGTTGTGCCATACTGCTAAGGGTGGCGCAGCACAGCATGGCGATGGAAATGAAAAATCTGTGCATATAATACGGTTTGTTGGTTTTAGAAATTGGTTTACACCGCAAAGGTAGTACAAACCATAGGAATATGCAAGAAAAGAGGTGATGGTTTTAGGAAAATCCTTTTGATGTCAGCCAATCCAACTGAGGAAGGCAGAGATGATACCAGTGTTGATGAGGTCAACAAACATGGCGCCGATGATGGGGACGATAAGGAAAGGTTTGGCGGAGTAATGGTATTTGTAGCACACGGCGCTCATGTTGGCCATGGCGTTTGGGGTGGCACCGAGTCCGAATCCACAGACACCCGCCACGAGCACGGCAGCGTCGTAGTCTTGTCCGAGCAGTGGAAACGCCACGAACCATGCTATGACGCCCATCAGTACCACTTGTGTGGCGAGGATGATGGTCAGTGGATAGGCCAGTGCTTGCAGCTCCCAAAGTTTGAGCGAGATCATTGCCATGCCGAGAAAGACAGATAGGCAGATGTTGCCCACACTGACAATTTTCTCCATGGGCAAAAGACTACGGTATTGTGTGTGCTCGAGAACATTGCGTGTGAGGGCAGCGACGAGCAGTGCGCCGAAATAGGTTGGAAAAGTGATACCCGTCTTCGACAGTAGGATACTCGCCAAGGTGCCCAATGCCATGACAATGAGCAGGGCATAGGTGGCGGTGGCGTATTGGCGGAATTCCTGTTCGTTGGTGCTCAAGTGTTTTTCCTGTCCTGTTGGCAGTGATTCCTCGCTCTCTATTCCTGCCATGGCAGGGTCGATAGTGTAGTCTTTGGGTTCCATATGTTCGGTGGCCAGTTTCTTGCGAATGAGCCGCTCGGCGATGGGACCGCCAATCATCGAACCTGCGATGAGGCCAAAGGTGGCTGAAGCCATGGAGATGGTGGCGGCACCCTCCAATCCCAATTGCTCAAGCACGGCGCTGAAACCTCCTGCAGTGCCGTGTCCTCCCGCCATGGAAATGGATCCGGCAGCCATGCCGATAAGAGGGTTTACTTCAAGTATTCGCGTGATGGCAAGTGGCGCGAGGTTCTGTGCTGCGATGATGATGACCAAGAGACAAAGCATGGTGATGAGCGTCTTGCCACCTTGGCGTAGTACTTTCAGATTGGATTGGAAGCCTACAGCGGTGAAGAAGGCGAGCATAAAAGCGTCTTTCAAGGTACCATCGAAGGATATTTCCACATTGCAAGTCTTGTAGACAATGAGGGTGGCGATGGAAAAGAGCAGTCCACCAGAGACGGGTGAGGGAATGCAGAATTTTTGTAGAAATGCTATTTTCCTTGTCATCATCATTCCTATTACAAGGGCGAGGGCACCAATGCCCGCCGATTGTAGCATGTCGAGTGTTATCGTTTCCTGCATATTTGTGTGTGTTTATTTCTGAGTGCAAAAGTAGTAATAAATTCTTAATAATGATAGAATTATCTTGCTATTTATTACAAAATATTTCCGAAATAATAGGATTCGTAATACTTTGTGCGCTTTTATATATACGTAGTGTGGTAAAAAGAGAAAACCCAACAAAATCTTTGCACGTAGCTCAGGTTTTGTTGGGCTTTCTACTCATATTCTTTTCTCCTCCTACTTCTTGTCTTTTGTCTTGGAAACCAGCAAGTGAAAGTGAAAATGTTTATAAGTATCAATGGGGAACAACGGGCTTGATCGTGCCATCAGCGTTGAATTCCAAGCGGTCGATGCACACTTCGCGGTGGACGCCAGGTTGGTCGTTAAGGTGTTGCTTGTTGATGCGGTGATAGACGATGTACCACTCGTCTTTGCCGGGCACCTGGATGACCGAGTTGTGGGCAGTGCCGTAGATTCCATGGGAGGGGTCTTGACGGAGTACTATGGGTTGGTCAGCCACCCGTATAGGACCCAACGGTGAGTGCGATGTGCCATAAGCCACATGGTAGTTGGGTGAACGCGTGTCGTCTACCGACCACATGAAATAGTAAAGCCCTTTACGGTAGAATACGTAGGGGGCCTCGCGATAGGCATAGTCCTGAAGTGAGCCGCCACGGGGTGTCATGACGGTGACAGTGCTGTCCTTGATGGCGGTCATGCTGGGGGCAAGCTCGGCACCTGCCATGAAACTGTTACCCCAGTAGAGATAGGGTTTGCCTGACACAGGGTCGACAAATACGTCGACATCGATAAGCTGGCCTCGGCAACCAGGATGGTTCTTGGCGATAAGGGCATGGCCTAAGTCACGGAAGGGTCCTGTAGGCGAATCAGCCACAGCCACACCTATCTGTTTACGTCCGTTGTCGTTGGGACGTGCGCTGAAATAGAGAAAATAGCGGTATTTACCCTTACCCACTTTCACTTCCTCAGCTGCCGGTGCCCAGAGGTAGCCGTTTGCCCATGCCACTTGGTCGCTCTTGGCATCGAGCACTACGCCTTCGTCCTTCCAGTGCTTGAGGTCTTTCGATGAAAAAGCGTAGTATTGCCATCCGCCCCAACCGGGGGTGCCGTCGGTGGTGGAATAGATGTAGTATCGCTTGGTCTTGTGCGAATAAAGAATTTCGGGGTCTGCATGGAATCCGGGGAGAATGGGGTTCACCGCCATCGTCTGCTTCTCTTTAGGGTTGGTCTCAGGCGTTGCGCCATTGGCGGTAAGCGTGAGTGCCGAGGCAATTGTTAGGAATAGAGCTTGTCGTATTTTCATGATTATGGCTTTTGAGTGATTAATCGTGTGAGTCCGTGCGCTACTCTTTCCAGTCCGTCGGTCAACCGTTGGCGCGGACAGGCGATATTGATGCGGATAAAGTGGCGTCCCTCCTCGCCGTACATCTCCCCGGCGTTAATCCAAACCTTTTCCTCCTTGAGTAGTTCATGTTCGATGGCTTCGGAGTCGCAAGGCAGGGCGGAGCAGTCCACCCAAACGAGGTAGGTACCCTCGAGACGGGTGACGGGGAATTGCGGTAGGTGGGTGGCGAAGAAATCACGCAAGCAATGATAGTTCGTCAAGAGATAGTCGTTGAGCGCTTGGAGCCATTCCGCTCCTTGGTCGCTGTAGGCTGCCATGAGCGCTACCACACCGAAAGGATTGACGTCGCACACCTCGTTGATGTTGATAGCCCTGTCTATTTTCCTTCGGATGTCGGCATCGTCGCAAATGATATTGGCAATCTGTAGACCTGCTGTGTTGAATGCCTTGCTGGGCGAGTTACATATGATGGCATTGTGCATGAGTTCGGGTGACAGCGAACCAAAGGGAATGTAGGTATGTCCAGAAAAGGCGAATTCGCAATGAATCTCGTCTGCCACTACTCGCACGCCGTGGCGCAGGCAGATTTCACCGATGTGAAGCAATTCGTTGCGTGTCCACACTCTTCCTGCCGGGTTGTGAGGGTTGCAGAGCAGCAACAACTTCGCTTTGGGTTGGGCACATTTACGCTCGAGGTCTTCGAAGTTGATGTGGTAAGTTTGGTTCTCATAGATCAAACTATTAGACACAATCTCACAGCCGTTGTTGCGGATGGAGGAGAAGAAACAATTGTAGACAGGGCCTTGAACGATGACTTGGTCACCAGGTCGTGTGAGTGCCTTGATAATGGCGGAGAGAGCGGGCACGACACCTGAAGTGTAGAGTATCCACTCCTTGTCGAACGTCCATCCATGGCACAGACGGAACCAGTCTGCCACGGATTGATAATAGGCGTCGGGCACTCGGGTATAGCCGAAGATGCCGTGTGCCACTCTGCGCTCGAGAGCGTCGACGATGACCGGTGCGGTCTCGAAATCCATGTCTGCCACCCACAGTGGTAGCACTCCATCGGGAGCCGAGTCCCACTTGTAAGAATTGGTGTGGCGGCGGTTGGTGAGTTTGTCGAAGTCGTAAGTCATGGGCTGTTTGATTTTATTATTTGCGGATGGCGATTTCGCAGTCGGCAGGTGCCTTTACGTTATGGTCGAGAATGATTTCGCCATAGCCATCGGCAATAATCTTGCCTGAGGTAGGGTTCTTGATGCTCTTGATTGTACCTCGTATGTCCGCCTGAAGGGTGGAGTATTCGAACGCCCGGTCGCATTCGGGGTCGAAGGTGCAGTTTTCAAGTATCAGGTTCTCTGCATAACATAATGGTTGCTCTCCAGAGATATGGCAGTTGATGAGACGCAGGTTGCGCGAGTGCCAACCGAGATACTCGCCATTGAGCTCGGAGTCGTAGACAGTCACGTTGTCCACTTCCCAGAATGAGTCCTTGGTGTCTATCTTGGCGTTGTGTATTTCCACATCGCGACAGTATTGGAATACGTACTTGCTGTCACTCTCCAGTCCGTCTACCTTGATGTTGCGACAGTGCATAAACGGATAGGTACCTTCATGAAGCACCACATTGTTGAGGGTCAGTCCGTCAATGCCCCAGAAAGTCTCGTCTGCATCATTGATGGTCACGTTGTTGAGTTCGAGATTCTTCATCTCGCGGAAGAATTTTGGACCATTGATGACACAATCTGTCATTTTCATGTCGTTGGAATACCAAATGGCGGAGCGTGAGCCAGGTGCGAAATAGCAGTTGATAATCTCTGAACCGTCAACGTGCCACAGAGGGTACTTGCCTTCGAAATAACAATTGCGGCAAATGATATTGCTGCATTCCTTGACACCCGATTCACCGAATGTCACGCGTACGTGGTCGAGTTCGGTATCGTGGATTTCAAACAGAGGACGCTCGCCTCCGAATACCTTGTTCTTGATCAATTCCATAATAAAATATGATGTTCGTTGTTGTATGTTTGTTGTTTATATTATATAGATGTTGTCATAGTTCTTCACCGTAGAGGAAAGAAAAACAGTTGTAGTGGTGTTTATTGCTTGACGGGCGAGGTGGCTTTCACCCAGTTGCCCCAGCGTAGTCGACAGAGGAAGATAAAGCCTCGGAAGCACAACTCTGCGCACATGGCAATCCATACACCTTTCAGTCCCAAGGATGGTGCGAGGATGGCGGCGAGTACAATGCGCACTCCCCACATGCTGACGAGGTTCATGCCGCTCGGAATAATGGTGTTGGCAGTGCCGACGAAGACACCATAGCTGACGATGGCGGCTGCGAACATCGGTTCGGCAAATGCCTCAATGCGCAGTACCTCGACACCCAATTGTCTTACTTCCTCTACGGGCGTCATCATCTCCATTGCGAAAGGTGCTCCGGCATACATTACGCAGCCCATTACAGCCATCACGCCCATACCCATGGCGACAGCGATGTAGGCAAAGCGTTTCATTAAATCCGCCCTTCCGGCTCCAAGGCTCTGTCCCACCAGCGTGGTGGCTGCGTCGGCGATGCCGTACCCTGGCATGTAGCACAGACTTTCGATGATGACTCCGAACGAGTTGGCGGCAATGGCGAAGGTGCCCAGAGGGGCGATGATGATGGTCATGGCGATGTAAGCACTGCACATGATTACCTGTTGCAGCCCCATGGGGGCACTGATGCGAAAGGCGTTGCGCAAGCAGTCGAAAGAGGGGCGGAAACGGCCCGAGTCAATGTGAAGCGACAATTCCTTGGAGCGGCAGCAGAGAAAATACATCATCAGAGAAGCTGACACGGTCTCTGCCAATGCCGTGCCAAGGGCGGCGCCCATGACGGAGAGACCCGCTCCCGGAATAAAGAGGTCTATACCCAATACACTCAGCGTGCGTGAGGGAAAGATAAGGAAGAAATTGAACACCACGTCAAGTGCCATCATCACCACGTTGAGGACACTGGGCACCACGATATTGCCACTGCTGCGGAGCATGCCTGCACCGAGCATGTTGAGCATGAACACGGGACCGAACAGGGCGATAATGGCGAAATAGTGGGACGCCATGCCGTTGATGTTGTCGTTGCCGCCCAACCACACGGGCAGAAACGGACTGATGGCGAGGGCTGTGAGGGCAATGACGAGACTGGCTGTGAGGGCGGCTGTGATGCCTTGGCGCAGCACGGAGCGTGCCTGTTGGCTGTCGTCGCTTCCCAGAAGGTGTGCCACTTGCACGTAGAATCCCGCAGCGATGGCTGAGCAGATGCTGCCCATCAGCCATGAGGTTGACTCTGTGATGCCGATGGCAGCGGACGCCTCGGCGCCCATGCTGCCCACCATCGATGCGTCGATATACTGCATGATGGGGGTGGTGAGTTGTGCCAGGATGGCAGGGGTGCTGAGCTGCAGCATCAGTCGCAGTTGCTGACGCATGGTCATGGGCTTGTGCTGGCGGATGAGCAGCAGCAGTTCTTCCTTTTCCTTGGAGGATTTCATCTGTTGGAGAAGTATTTAGGTTTCATGAAATGCTTGTTCCCTGTATGCAAAATTACGGTGTTTTTTCCGAAGGAGAATGCCCCTGCTGAGTTTATCCGTAATTTTGGTATGAGAAAAGATAAAATGTATACGGGCCAGATTCGGTATGTGGGTGAGTCCGCCCTTGTTGGGGTCAGCGGGTCTTGCCGTAGAAGAACAGGTCTTGTTTCGGCAGACGGGCACTGTATTTTTTGCGTAGCTTGTCAAACAACGCCATGGTATCTTTGGAGAAACCATGACCTTTCCATGTACTGGTATTGGTGATGAGAATCCAGCACTCGCCGTCGGGGTATTTTAGGACGATGGCACTGGTGCCTGACAGCGAGCCAGTGCGGATCCATGGCTGGTTCTTGGCGGTATAGTTCCACCCCAGTGAGTAGTCGTGGTCGGGCATTTCGCTGGTCATCAGTCCGACACTTTCCTCGGACAGGATGTCGGGGATGCGGTCCATTCCGTCGACTGTAGCGACAAGTCTGCTCAGTTCTGCCGCAGAGGCGCACCAAGCCCCCGCACCTGCCAATCGGGGAATGTCGTTTTCTCCATAGCACTTTTCCACCTTCTGTCCGCTGTTGTTGTATTCATATACGGGTTCAGAACCTTTGTGCATATAGTATTTTACCTCGTTTTTTCTGCGGTCTTTCAGATAGTTTCCTGCAATGTGGAAGTCGTAGCATCCTGCGGGTAGTAGCACGTTTTTCTTCATGAACTGCTCGTAGCTCATGCCGGAGCGTTTCTCAATAATCATCGAAAGCAGTGTGTAGCCGAGATTGGAATAGTGCTTGCCCTGTCCCGGTGTGTATCCGAGGTGGCGCTTGAGAAGAATGCGCAATAGGGTGTGGTGGTCGGGAGGTGTGGTGAGGTGGTTCTGCATGATGATATAGCGGGTGGAGAACATGGGGTCACCGGCATAGTTGTTGAATCCTGCCTTGTGTCGTAGCAACTGCTCGACAGTGATGTCGAAATAGCGTTTGTCCTTGATAACGTTGGTGTAAGCAGTATCGTTGAGGATACCTTTGGGACCGAACACGTGGTCGGAAAGACGCACCTTCCCCATTTCGCGCAGTTTCATCACGCCAATGGCAGTGACCAGTTTTGATACGGAGGCGAGGCGCATGATGTTCGACGGCTCCATGAGTTGGTTCCGTTCCATGTCCGCCCATCCAAAGCCTCGTGCGTAAAGCAAGGAGTCATGGCGCGAGATGGCGAGTTGTGCTCCATTTAGCTCCCAGCGTTTCAGATAGCGCTCCATGATGGAATCCATCCCCCCGACAGCCGACATGCTATTGGTGAGCGTGTCGTTGAGATGTTTCCATTGCCGCTCCTGTTGAACTTCTTGTCGTGTGGTGGTACAGCGCGACAGACAACGTGTGAGTGAGAAAACGATTCCAGCGAGGATGATGATGCCGCAGATGGAGAATGTTATCTTGTATTTCTTTTTCAGTCTTCTTCCCATAATAGATGTGTGTAATATACCTCCTTGATAGAGAAATGGAACACAAAGATACAAAAAAGTCACGACACAAGTCGTGACTTTTTAAGTTATTTGATAAATGTTGCCGTATGTTTAGTATTTGATCAACTTGACGGAAGAGTTGAGGCCGCGTGGCACAGGTGCCCAATCTGCGTAGCTGGTCTTCTTGTAGTTGATGTCCACCACATTGATTTCGTTGAACTTGCGCCATTTTACACCACGACGGTCGAGGTCGGCAATGCGGTTGGCGGGCAGGTTTGTCACCTCGATGCGGATGGTGTTCACGCCGGGCTTGAAAGCTTTTCCAAGGTCGAGCTGATAGGGTACGCACCAAGCGCAACCCAACAATTTGTCGTTGACATAGACCCGGGCACTCTCGCGCACGTCGCCGAGGTCGATCATCCATCCCTTGGCACCCTTGAGTTGCTTGGCGGTCAATTTCACTTGTGTGGTGTAAACGCCTGTTCCCATGGTCACCTTCACGCTGTCATCGTCCAGGTTCTCCCATGTCTGCAGTTTGTTGAGCTTGAAGGTCTTGTCCACCTTCGGTGCCTCTTCGATGAAACTGAGTGTCCATGGATTGTTGGTCAGGTCGATCGTAGGAGCGTCGGCTGCCACCTGAGGCTTGAAGTCCACGCCTTCTTTCTCCTGATCGGTCAGCGGACTGTTGAAAGTCTGGAGAATCATGGACTCACCGCTCTTGAGTGTCACATGGATTTTTCCGTCCTTGGTCTCCACTTTGTAGCGCTTTCCGTCAATGGGGTCGAACCACAGGGCGTCTTGATAGTCCACGCCAAGTTTGAAGTAGTTGTCTTGGTCGTTTGGCGTGAGATTGGAGATGAAGTAGTGGTAGCCCTTGTCGTTGCTGCGGCGGATTGTTTTCATTCCAGGCTTGCCGTCTCTTGGCAGTCTCATTTCTTCCACCTTGGCGGCAGCGGCCATTTCATCAGGCTTGAGTCCGTAGATGACGTGGGCACCCTGTGCTTGCAGCTGGTCGAGATGCGCTTTCAGCTCAGGTGTGAGGATGGCTCCATCGGGGATGATGATGCCATGGTAGGAAGTGCCTGCTGCGGTCTGCAACTTGCCGTTTTTCATATTTGTGGTGAAAAGATATTTGTCACTGATATAGTCGCAGTCGTAGCCCATGGCGTCGATGTCAAGAATCGTCTGGCGGAATTCGGGCGCATTGTCACCCATGGCATGGATGGTGAACATCATCAGCATGCTCTTGGCGGGTTTGAGCCATATGTTACGGATGGGCAGATAGACGAGGAAGTCATTGTCCGACTTGCCCATCTGCATGAAACTCTGGCTGCGCTGGATGTATTTCAGGAAATAGGGAGCGTCGCGCCAGATGCTGTTGGTGGGTGACATGTCGATGGAGGCATAGAACTTCCATCCTGGCCATGGATCGTCCTTGGGCGAGTAGCATGTGCCGTGGAAGAACATGTGGTTGACGCCTGCCACGAACATCAGGTCCATGTCGGGTTTCATTTGGGAGAGTGAGGTGCGGAAATGCTCCGTCAGCCAGGTGAAGGTCTCGCTGCTGGTGTAAGGCTTGGCATTGATATGGGCGGCAGACGATGCATATTTCAGCATGGAGAAGTCGGAGTCGTTGCGACGGGTCTTGCCTGGGTCCTTGCGCAGACCCTTGATGCCGAAGTCGGAGAGTCCGAAGCCCTCGATTTCTGGAATGTCCACGGCAGAGTAGCAGTCAATCAGATTGGCAGGTGAACCGTGTGCCTGGTTGCGCACGATGGCGTTGTGGCTGTGTGCCCAACTTGCCCATTGGTCGGTGAAGTTGTGGAGCAGCATGTCGCCGAGCGTCTCACGGTAGTCTGAGAGCACTTTCAAATCTGCGTCTGTATAAGTTCCACCTTTCTTATATATGTCGATGAGTGATGTCAGATGGTCTTCCAACTTATAGCCTCTGCGCTTGGCGAATTCATCGAGCAGGGTGGGGGTCCAGTTGGCACCGAACACCTCGTAGGAATCATTAAAGAATGTATGTGGATATTCCACGCCACTCTTACTGAACGCCTCGTCGAAGGTGTGGAGGTATCTTGCCACAGCGTCTTTGTCGAAGTGGTCGATGACATAGCCCTCGCCACCTGGAGCCGCACGCTTTACCATCTGCCGGGTACGTCCGGCATAGAGGGCGATGATGCGCCACGACCCTTTTACGCCAGGCTTCCAAGTCAGCATGCCGTCTTTGGTAAAGGAAGTGAGGTCAAGGGCCGTTCCGTTAGTCGTGTCGTAGGCCATGACTCTTTGCAGGGTGGCATAGGGGGCGTCTTTCTTGTCCTCCACGTTCACGTCGAGGGTGACGGTCTCCTTTTTCTTGGCGGTCTGCACGGTCTTGTCTATGAAGATGGCCTTGCAGGCTCCGTCCGAGATTTTCACGTTTGGACCGCCGAAGGGCCATCCTGTTCCGGTGTTCATGTCTATCTCGATGCCTGTGCGCTTGCCTTCGTTCTCAATGTACTGAAGCATCTGCATCCAGCGTGGCGACAGATAAGGAATGTTGTTCTTGTCGTTGCCTTGTACGCCGTAGAGGGGTGTGATTTCGAGAGCGCCCAGACCGTGGCTGGCATATTGTTCCATGTTCCATTTCACGTCGGTTTCGTCAAGGGCGGAGCCGAGCCACCACCAGCGGGCGGCTGGCTTGGATTCTGTGGTCGGTGCGGGCCAGTTCTGGGCTTGAATTCCCAAGGTGCCCATGCCGAGCATGAAGAGTGCGATGTATCGTTTGTTTTTCATATGGTTTTGGTGTTGTATTTTGTTCTAAGTGATTTTTCGCTTTAAAATAAAGGGAAGTTAAAGTTCCTGTCCGCGTTGACGGCGGTTGATGGTCGGAATCTTTAACTTCCCTGTATCTTCATTGTATGACAAGTGTTGGTGGACGGAAGTCCTCCGTATTTTTACTTGGTGATGAGCTTGTAATATTCAGTACCGCCGAGCAGGAAGCATCCGAGACCGAAGTCTTCGAAGTCGGGGATGTGTGTGGCGGTGACAGGCTGTCCGTCTTTAGGCTCCTTGCCTGTACCCTGTACATAACCGAGAAATCCATCGGGGCGCACAGCATTGGTCTCCAGTCCGTTCCATGTCTTGTCGCAGATGGGGCGGTATTCCTTGGCTGGAAGGATGCCGTTGCGCACACCCCAGCTCATGCCTGCGAGGAAGAGTGAGGTGCCTGTGGTCTCCATGCCGCCGAAGGTGGTGGGGGAAACGAGACTCACGTTCCAGAATCCGTCCTCACGCTGGCACTTCACCAGAGCCTTGCTCATGATGAGGAAGTCCTTTTTCAGTTCTTTGTAGTATTTGTCCTTGGGTGAGAGCTGGTCCATCACGCGGCAGAGTGCCACATATACCCAACCATTGCCACGGCTCCAGTAGCAATTGTTGCCGTCTTTCTCCTTGTAGGGAGGCACAAAGTCCTTGTCTCTCCACCACAAGCCTTCTTTCACATTGAAGCAACCTCCGCCGCATTCATTGCGTGACCAACGGTACATCTTCATCGCTGTGTCCATGTATTTGCGCTCGCCTGTGATTTTATAGAGATGGGCATAGGCTGGCATGGCCATTTGGATGGCGTCGATCCAAGTCCAGTAGTCCACTCTGCCGGTGGCTATCTGGTTGTCGAAGTCCTCGATGACGAATTTCTTCATCACGTCGTCCTTTGTCATGTCATAGCGCATCAGGTAGGTCTGTGTGCAGCATTGGTCATCGGCATGTGTAGTCTTCACACCATTGCGTGGCGTCCATTTGTGGAAGGAAGCCCAACGGTCAGTGTAGTCGATGTATGCGGGGTTCTTGTCGATCTCATAGAGAGCCATCAGTCCCTCATAGTAAACGCCACGTGTCCAAAGGCTGCTGGGGCGCTCGCGTTTTACGAATGTCGGGAGTGTCGGGTCGGCATACTTCTTCATGAAGTAGGCGTTGGTGGATCTCAACGCGTTCAATACTTGTGTCGCTTTCTGATTTTGGGCAATCATTGGAATTGCACAAAATGCCAATGCGAATGTGATGATTGTCGCTTTAATCTTGTTCATGTTTTTAAATTGGTAAATGTTGATTTGTTGTTTTGTCTTTGCAAAGATAGTAATAAATATAAATATGTGTATGGTCGGGAACCAATTTTTATAGTTTATAAATCAAAAACTCTGAAACAATTTCCTTGTCTCGCATAAAGTTAGTACCTTTGCACACCGTTTCTTTGAATGGACAGGCTGTAAGAATACCGTACAGCCTTTTATTCTAATTATTAATGTAATCATGCAAGATACACAGAACATCGAATCTGAAAAACTGTTGCGGAGAAAGCTCGACTTGCTGCTCCGCACGGGCCAGTTGTTGGTGGAGAGCGCCGCCGACACCAGTCGAATCATTCGCAACATGGAGCGCGCCGCCGTCTATCTGGGTCTTCCAGAAGAAAATCTCCACATCCATGTGACCTATAATATGTTGATGGTGAACCTGAGCGACGAGATTCATTCTTTCTCCAAGTTCCAGCGTTGCGACAAGCACGGCATCAACATGACTGCCATTTCCGCCTTGAGCAAAATGCTTTGGACTGCAATCCGCGAGAACTACACCCTCGATCAATTCGAGGCTGAACTGGAGAAAATCCAGAAGGCAAAGCGCAATTATACCGTTTGGCAGGTGGCTGTCGGTGCGGGATTTGCCTGCGGCGGATTCTGTATACAGTTCGGCTGCGATTGGACAGCGTTTTTCTATGCCTCCATTGCTGCCATTCTTGGTTTTCGTCTGCGCGCTTGGCTCAACGAACTTGGCAGCAACGTCTATGCCAACATTGCCGTCGCCGCCTTCTTTTCCACCCTCTTGGCCTGGCTTTCCGCCTTCCTTTCCATGCCTGTAGTGCAGGATGCTGTGCCCGATTGGATGGCTACAGTGCTCCACAGTGAGACACCTTGGCATCCCTTGATGGCGTGTGCCTTGTTCATCGTCCCCGGTGTGCCGCTCATCAACTTTGTCAGCGATATGCTCGACAATCATTTTGAAATGGGCTTGAACCGTGCTCTTAACACCCTGCTGATGGTCGTTGCCATGTCGTTCGGCATCGCTGTCGCAATCAAGCTCTGCGTCATTGACAACTTCGTGAAGAATCTGAGCATGGTGCCCCACAATAATTATTTGTCCTATGCTGCTGCGGCTGCCATCTCCGCCATGGGTTTCTCTATGATCTTCAACATTCCCAAGCGGCTCCTTCCCGTAGTGGCAGTCGGCGGTATCATCGCCGTCTGTACCCGAAACTTTGTCAATCTCGGTCCGAGCAACAACAATATCGGACTCGACATGGGGCTGATTATCGGTTCCTTGGTCGGTTCCGCCGTGATCAGCATCATTTGCATCAAGGCCGTTCATAAGTTCCATACTCCTCATCAGATATTGGCTATTCCGAGTGTTATCCCGATGGTGCCTGGTGTGCTGATGTATCGTGCTCTGTTCGGCTTGATAGAGATGCAGGGTGTGGTGGGAGAGTTGACAGAGGCGTTCTCCAATGGTGTGAAGGCGTCGCTCGTCATCCTGTTCATCGCCATCGGCGTAGCTATTCCCAATGTGTTCTTCCGTAAATGGATTGCACCCAGCCGTCGCAAGAAGCTCCAGTTGCTTGTGGAGGAACGCCGGAAACGTGGAGAGTTCGTGAATCTCGAAAATATGTAGAACTGACATGTGTGTCAGTCGTAAGTGTGCCAAATCTGTCAGTCTGCAGTTTTGGCACACTTTTCGTATAGGATGTTGGCAGAAATAAAAAGAACAACTAAAATTACAGAATTATGAATATTAAACCATTAGCAGACAGAGTGCTGGTATTGCCCGCACCAGCTGAAGAGAAAGTAGGCGGAATCATTATCCCGGATACCGCTAAGGAAAAACCACAGCATGGTAAAATCGTTGCTACCGGTAAAGGTACAAAGGACGAGGAAATGGTGCTTAAAGAAGGTGATGAAGTGCTCTATGGCAAATACTCAGGTACAGAACTCGAATTTGAGGGAACCAAATATCTGATTATGCGTCAGAGCGACATTCTCGCTGTAGTTAATAAATAATAATGTGTAATTCTTAAAACAACAGAAACAATGGCTAAAGAAATAAAGTTTGATGTAGACGCACGTGACCTTCTGAAGAAGGGCGTGGACCAGTTGGCTAACGCAGTGAAGGTAACTCTGGGTCCTAAGGGCCGCAACGTGGTTATCGAGAAGAAATTTGGTGCTCCTCAGATTACCAAGGACGGTGTGACCGTAGCCAAGGAAGTGGAGCTTGAAGACAAGTTCGAGAACACAGGCGCACAACTTGTGAAGAGCGTGGCAAGCAAGACTGGCGACGACGCCGGTGATGGTACGACCACCGCAACCATCCTCACACAGGCCATCGTGGCAGAGGGCTTGAAGAACATCACGGCAGGTGCCAATCCAATGGACCTCAAGCGTGGTATCGACAAGGCTGTCAATGCGATTGTTGACTACATCAAGAGCAATGCCGAGCAAGTGGGTGACAACTACGACAAGATTGAACAGGTGGCTACAATCAGTGCCAACAACGATCCCGAGATTGGTAAGTTGCTCGCTGACGCCATGCGCAAGGTTTCCAAAGACGGTGTCATTACCATCGAGGAAAGCAAGAGCCGCGACACCAGTATCGGTGTGGTGGAAGGCATGCAGTTCGACCGTGGCTATCTGAGTGGCTATTTCGTGACCGACGCAGACAAGATGGAATGCGTGATGGACAACCCATATATCCTCATCTATGACAAGAAGATCAGCAACTTGAAAGACTTCTTGCCAATCCTCCAGCCAGCAGCCGAGAGCGGTCGTCCGTTGCTCGTCATCGCTGAGGACGTGGATTCCGAGGCTCTCACCACATTGGTTGTCAACCGTCTGCGTGGTGGCTTGAAGATTTGTGCTGTCAAGGCTCCAGGCTTTGGCGACCGTCGTAAGGCAATGCTTGAGGATATCGCCGTATTGACTGGTGGCGTTGTCATCAGCGAAGAGAAAGGTCTTACCCTTGACAAGGCAACTCTCGACATGTGCGGTACTTGCGACAAGGTGACTGTCACCAAGGAGAATACGACGATTGTCAACGGCAAGGGCGACAAGCAGAACATCGCTGACCGCGTGGCTCAGATTAAGAATGAGATTGCCAACACCACAAGCTCTTATGATAAGGAGAAACTCCAGGAGCGTCTTGCCAAACTCGCAGGTGGTGTAGCCGTGCTCTATGTCGGTGCCAACAGCGAGGTTGAGATGAAGGAGAAGAAAGACCGTGTGGACGACGCACTCTGCGCAACTCGTGCAGCTATCGAGGAAGGTGTTGTTGTCGGCGGTGGTACAACCTACATCCGCGCACTCGATGTCTTGAAAGACGTGAAGGGTGAAAACGCTGATGAGCAGACTGGTATCAACATCGTGGAGCGTGCCATTGAGGAGCCTCTCCGCCAGATTGTGCGCAACGCCGGTGGCGAAGGTGCAGTCGTAGTGCAGAAAGTTCGTGAGGGTAAGGGCGACTTCGGTTACAATGCCCGCAAGGATGTCTATGAGGATCTTCGTGCTGCAGGTGTCATCGACCCGGCGAAGGTTGAGCGTGTGGCTCTTGAGAACGCAGCCTCTATCGCAGGTATGTTCCTTACGACAGAGTGCTTGATTTGTGACAAACCTGAGGAAAAGCCACAGGCACCAATGGGTCAGCCAGGAATGGGCGGTATGATGTAAATTTGTAAACCCAACATAACAAAACGGGGACTTCTTTTGGGAAGTTCCCGTTTTTTTGTATTAAATGTATAGAAAAGCATAGAATTTTTTGATAAAACATTTGGCGAGACATTGTTTTTTCGCTACTTTTGCAAGTGTACTAAATACAATTACAAGATAAAGATTGATAAATAAGAGATATTTTTTTGATTTGTTTTAGTAGATTAGTTTTTAAGTAGTTTGTTTTAGGAAATCGGTTGTCGTGACGACATCCGATTTTTTTGTCCTTTCTTTTCCACTCCCACCGGTTTGGAAAGGGAGGATAAAGGCATGAGGCAGCATCTCGACAATAAAAATAAAAGCGAAACAAGTTCTCTTTTATTTTGTATTGTCTTCGATTTGCACTACCTTTACAGAATGTAGGCTACATCTCAACAATAAAAATAAACGTGAAACAAGTTCTCTTTTATTTTGTATTGTCTTCGATTTGCACTACCTTTGTGGCATGAAACAGAATATAAAAATCAATCATCTCATTCTTATACTCGTGGTGTGTGGAGGTATCTATGCACTGACCGGCTCGTTCTTGATGACCTTGGGCATCGTTATCTTGCTGCTCGTGGTGGACGCACTGCTGGCACAATATGAGCGCAAGAAAAAGAGTGAGGAAATTTAATCGGCATAAGATGGAGAAACTTCTGGGTCTATATAAGCAATGGAGAGGCGAAGCGCCTGCCCATGTGGAGAAGTTGCCGGGCGCCGGCAGCAACCGTCAGTATTTCAGACTTGCTGACCATGAAGGACAAACCGTCATCGGCGTGGTGGGTACAAGCCGTGACGAGGACCATGCCTTCGTCTATCTCTCGCAGCATTTTCATCAGCGCCAGCTGCCTGTGCCGGAGGTGCTGGCTGTGAGCGGCGACGAGTTGCGCTACATCCAGACCGACTTGGGATCGGTGTCGCTCTTCGATGCCCTCAAGGGCGGACGTGATGCCGGCGGACGCTACAACGCCCACGAGAAAGAACTCTTGAAGCGCACCATCCGTGAATTGCCCAATGTGCAGATGCGCGGGGCACGTGGACTGGACTGGAACAACTGCTATCCGCAACCCGAATTCGACGAGGAAAGCGTGCTCTTCGATCTCAACTATTTCAAGTACTGCTTTCTCAAATCCACGGGACTCGACTTTCATGAACTGAAGCTTGAGGCCAATTTCCATCTCTTTGCCAAGGACTTGACCAACGAGCATATCGACAGTTTCCTGTACCGTGACTTCCAAGCCCGCAATGTCATGCTCGACGCAAAAGGCAATCCTTTTTTCATCGACTATCAAGGCGGCCGCAAGGGACCTTACTACTACGACCTTGCCTCTTTCCTCTGGCAGGCTTCCGCCCACTATTCCCACAAGTTGCGGCGCGAACTCGTCTATGAATATTATCAGTCGCTGAAAGACTATACCGAAGTGCCTTCCGAACGTCATTTCGTGGAGCGCCTCAGCCTGTTCGTGCTTTTCCGTACGCTCCAGGTGCTCGGAGCCTATGGCTTCCGGGGCTATTTCGAGCGCAAGAAGCATTTCCTTGACAGCATTCCCGCTGCCATTCAGAATCTGCGGGAACTCTGCCAATTGAAATGTTTCCCTTATCCCTACATGATGGATATGCTTCGCCGGCTCACAGAACTGCCGCAGTTTGCCGTGGCAGACCAACCGGTGGTCAACCGCTCGGACGGCTTCAAAACAACCGAGACCAATGTCTACCAATCCAATCCTCAGGACGGTCCCGCCACTTTCTCCAAATATGACGGCAAGGGTCCCCTTGTGGTGAGAGTCTATAGTTTCAGTTTCCGCAAGGGTATTCCCGACGATCCGTCGGGCAATGGCGGTGGCTATGTGTTCGACTGCCGTTCCACCCACAATCCGGGACGCTACGAACCCTATAAAAAACTGACAGGACTTGATGAGCCAGTCATCCGTTTCCTTGAGGATGACGGCGAGATTCTCACCTTCCTGGATAGTGTCTACCGCCTTGCCGACCACCATGTGGAGCGCTATATCCAACGCGGTTTCACCAGTCTGATGTTCTCTTTCGGATGCACTGGCGGCCAGCATCGCAGCGTCTATTCCGCCCAGCATTTAGCAGAACATATCCATGAGAAATTCGGTGTCGAGGTATGCGTCTGCCATCGCGAGCAAGGCATCAATCAGGTGTTTGCCGCCAAGCCCCCACAGGGCGGGCAGGAAAAATAAAATAAGAAAGATATAACCAATCGGAAACGTCTCTGTCTGAAAGGATGGAGACGTTTTTCGTCATGTGGCAGAAGAAGGGAAGGGGATAAAAACACAAATGTCCGTCTCTTCGCAGAGACAGACATTCAATCTCAATAGGTATTAGCCTTTTAAGGTAAAAAGATTGTATTCAGGATAACAGGTGCAAAGGTACAACGATTTTTCACAACTCCCAAATCTTTTTATATGTTACATAACATATTTTGCGGATTTCATAGGGAACGTTGTTCAGGTCTGTCGCTTTCCGCTTGTTTGGGGGCTGGTGATGAATTGTCGTTTTGTCTGTATCCCGTATCTGCCCTTCAGACGAATCGAGAAAGGAAAAATTAAGGGGAAAACATCGTTCTGATATTTATGAAATATGTTTACAGACAAAACGAACGGTCCTTTATTTTGGTGAATAGGCAAACAGACGCCAGTTCAAGCAGTTATGAGTTTTCTACTTTTCACCGCGGTGAAAATCTAATTAGTCCGCCATTAACGACCCGTTAGTGTGCCATTAGCGAGTCGTTAGTGTGCCATTAACGCCCCGTTAGTCGTAGTGTAAGGAATACGAATCGGAAAACTATTGACAAAAAGAAAAGTAGCTAAGGAGAAACCTTTAGCCTGTTCTTTCTTCATCTTCTCCCTTTTGCGCCATTTCCTCCTCGTTTTTTTGTTCCTTCGCGCTTATAATTCGATATTTTTGTATAAATTTGCAGAAAAATAAAAATCATCTTATGGCAACAACAGAATTGAACAATACGAACGAAGAGAAGCGCAGTCTTAGCTTCGTGGAGCAGCTGGTCAAGGAAGACCTTGAGAACGGAAAGAACGGTGGCAGAATACAAACCCGCTTTCCACCCGAGCCTAATGGCTATCTGCACATCGGGCACGCCAAGGCCATCTGCATGGACTTTGGCGTGGCAGAGCAGTTTGGCGGTGTCTGCAACCTCCGTTTCGACGACACCAACCCCAGCAAGGAAAACAACGAGTATGTGGAGAACATCCTCAACGACATCAAGTGGCTCGGCTTCCACTGGGGCAATGTCTACTATGCGTCCGACTATTTCCAGAAACTTTGGGACTTTGCCGTTTGGATGATCAAAAACGGCCACGCCTATGTGGACGAGCAGTCGGCAGAGGAAATCGCCAAACAAAAGGGCACTCCCACAGAACCCGGCGTGGCTTCACCCTATCGTGACCGCCCAGTGGAAGAGAATCTCGCCTTGTTCGAGAAGATGAACCAACCCGAGACACCCGAAGGTTCCATGGTGCTCCGCGCCAAACTGGACATGGCCAACCCCAACATGCACTTCCGCGACCCTATCATCTACCGCATCATCCACACTCCACACCATCGTACAGGCACCAAGTGGAACTGCTACCCGATGTATGACTTCGCCCATGGACAGAGCGACTATTTCGAGGGTGTGACCCATTCCATCTGTACGCTGGAGTTTGTTCCCCACCGTCCGCTCTACGACAAGTTCGTGGATTTCTTGAAGGAAATGGATGGCACGGCGGACAATCTCGGCGACAACCGTCCACGACAGATTGAGTTCAACCGACTCAACCTCACCTATACCGTGATGAGCAAGCGCAAGCTCCACACCCTCGTTGACGAACATCAGGTCAGCGGATGGGACGATCCACGAATGCCTACCCTCTGCGGTATGCGCCGCCGCGGCTATTCTCCCGAGAGCATCCGCCAGTTCATCCGCAGCATCGGCTACACCAAGTTTGACGCCCTCAACGACATGGCACTGCTTGAGGCAGCCGTGCGCGAGGACTTGAACAAAAAGGCATGCCGCGTGTCGGCAGTGGTCAACCCCGTGAAGCTCGTCATCACCAACTATCCTGACGGACAGATGGAGGAGATGGAAGCCGTCAACAACCCGGAGAACGAGGCTGACGGCACCCACAAGATCAAGTTCACCAAGAACCTCTGGATTGAGCGCGAGGACTTCATGGAGGATGCTCCGAAGAAATTCTTCCGTATGACTCCCGGCAAGGAGGTACGACTGAAGAACGCCTACATCGTGAAGTGCACCGGTTGCACCAAAGACGCCGAAGGCAATATCACGGAAATTCAGGCAGAATACGATCCTCTGAGCAAGAGCGGACTCGAGGGTGCCAACCGCAAGGTGAAGGGCACGCTCCACTGGGTTTCGGCAGACTACTGCCAGAAGGCCGAGGTGAGAGTCTACGACCGCTTGTTCAATGTCGAAAACCCTTCTGCCGACGAGCGTGATTTCCGTGAACTGCTCAACCCCGACTCGCTGAAAGTCATCGACAACTGCTATGTGGAGGAATATGCCGCTACCAAGAAGCCAGGCGAATACCTGCAGTTCCAGCGCATCGGCTATTTCATGGCAGACCTCGATTCCACAGCCGAGCATCTCGTGTTCAACAAGACCGTGGGTCTGAAGGACACGTGGGCAAAGCAAAACAAATAAGACGCGGACAAAGAGCGACGGCCTTGTCTGCGTGGCTAATAATTAGGACATATGAAACGAGACGACCAAAACGCAGAAATAAAAAAACTCCAGCAGGAGTATGAGGACAGCTTGAAAGATGGACGCTATCCCGTATTCGATTCGGATGCCTATGCCGACCTGGCCCAGTATTATTATGAGCGGGGGTTTACCCAAAAAGCTCGTGATGTGGTGGACACGGCGTTGACGGTCTATCCTGACGCAGACATGCCGTTGCTTTTCCTTGCCCGTTTCACCATGCTCGAGGAAAACGACATGATGAAGGCAAAGGAAATCTTGGATAGGGTGTCCGACAAGTTTTCCGTCGACTATGCTTTTGGCAAGGCTGAATGGCTGCTCTATTCCGGGCGCTCAGAAGAGGCGGTCATCCTGCTCGACGAGCATTTTGACAACGTGTGTGGAGATAGGGAAATGGCAGACTATGCAGAAGACGCCTGTCGTTTTTTTCTCAATTTCCAACAGGTGAACAATGCCCGTCTGTGGCTCGATCACATGCCCGACAAGACTTCCCGACGCTATCAGCTCTTGGCTGCTGAGGTGCAGCGGGTGGATGATGATTGGGAAGGCTGTGCCAAGATGCTTGCCGAGTTGACGGAGAAGGATCCTTTCTGTTGCACGGCGTGGGTGGAACTGGCCAAGGTGCAGTTTGACCTCGAACAGCTTTCGGAAGCTGGTGAGTCTTGCGACTATGCTTTGGCGATAGAGCCGGACAATCTTGACGCCGTGCTCATCAAGGGCGATATCATGAACCACTTGGGCAATTTTGCGGAGGCGGAGAAATGCTATCGGCGCTATCTGGAAGAGTATCCTGCTTCGCCGGGAGTGATCAATCAGTTGGCGAATTTGTTGGTCAATATTGATGAGAGGAATCTCACCAAGGCCTACTCCATGGTTCAAGAGGCGAAGAAGTATGTCAACAAGCACTTCGAAGTTCCTCAATATGCCGACATCCTTCAGACGGAGGCCTATATTTACAGTTGCATGGGCAATATAGACAAGGCTTTGGAAGACCTTGAGGCCATCCGCAAGTTGAATTGTCGGGATGATGATGAGCTGGATTTCCTGCGGGCGAATGTCTATCTGCAGAATGGAAAACAGTTGGAGGCTTGTCTGGTCTACGACAGAATCCTCAGGCTGAAGAACTGGCCTATGGATTTGGTACTCAGAGTAGGCGTTTGTCTTTTTGACAGCCGCTTTTTCGAGATTGGCAATTACGAGATGGATCAGGCAATCAAGGTTCATTCCGAGGAGAATTGTACTGCCGAAGTGCTCGCCGTCAAGGCTCTCTTCTCTTTCGCATGCGATAATCAGGAGGAGTATGAGCACTTCCGTCAAAAGGCAATGGAAAAGGATGAGGCGACGGCTTGGGCCATCTTGAAAGTCATCGAAGAAAACAAGTGATGGAGAGGCCGGCTTGTTGTAAGTCGTCTGCTCCGTAAATAGATAAAGCGAGAAATCTCTGTTGGAATTGTCCGGAAGGGATTTCTCGCTTTTCTGTTTGAATGGCTTTTACCGCTTTAGGCAAGCAGCTTGGCTTTGGCCTCGGCATAGCCGTCGAGCAATTCTTTCATCACTTGAGCGGCGGGTTTTATCTCTTTGATGGCGGAGGCGATTTGCCCGATTTCCAGTTCTCCGTTTGTCAAGTCGCCATCGAAGATGCCGCGTTTGGCTGCAGCCGTGCCCACGATGCGTCGCAGATCCTCTCGTGCGGCCCCCTCGCTTTCCGCTTGAAGCAGTCGGCAGTAGAGGTCGTTTTTCACCAGTCGGGTGGGAGCGAGCATCTTCAGGCAGAGCATAGTGTCGCCTTCCTCCAATTGTATACACCGCTTTTTGAATGCCTCCGACGCGCTACTCTCTGTGGTCAGGGCAAAGGCCGTGCCCACTTGCACGCCCTCTGCGCCGAGTGCTTGTGCCGACAACATGGCTTCGCCCGAGGCAATGCCGCCGGCTGCGATGAGGGGCATGCGGGTGGCACGGCGCACTTGTGGAATGAGGGTGAGCGTGGTCGTCTCCTCTCGGCCGTTGTGTCCGCCCGCCTCAAAACCTTCTGCCACCACGGCGTCGACACCCGCCTCCTCGCATTTGCGTGCGAATTTCGAACTTGAAACCACGTGTGCCACCTTGATTCCATGCTTATGGAACAACGGCGTGTATTTCTTCGGACTGCCCGCAGAGGTGAACACGATTTTCACACCCTCGCGGATGATGATGTCGATGAGGCTTTCCATGTCGGGATACATCAGGGGTACATTCACGCCCCAAGGTTTGTCCGTGGCGGTTTGCATCTTGTGGATGTGTTCCAAAAGCGTGTCGGGGTGCATCGAACCGGCGCTGAGCAGTCCCAATCCACCGGCGTTGCTCACGGCGGAAGCCAGCCGCCAGCCGCTGCACCATGCCATTCCGCCTTGTATGACAGGATATTGTATGTCGAAAAGTTCGGTGATTCTTGTCTTCATAATGATCGTTGTTTTGGTGGTTGAATTGTCTTGCAAAGTTACGAAATAATCGCTTTCCAAACGCCATATCCATCTCTAAATTCCTTTTTCTCCTCACTTTTTTGTCTTTTTATTTGGAAGTAAGCCCAAGATTCTCTACCTTTGTGGTGTTCTATTGAGGTGGTACACTAAACGAAAAAGATTATGATACAAATTCACGATTTGCATTTCAGTTATCCAGGCAGTCGCCATCAGGTGTTTGACGGCTTGGATTTGTCGATGGAGCCGGGCAGAGTCTATGGCTTGTTGGGCAAGAACGGACAAGGCAAGAGCACCTTGCTCTATCTGATAAGCGGACTGCTGCGCGCACGGCAGAACGAGGTGATGTTTGACGGATTGGACATGCGCGACCGTCGCCCCGAGGCTTTGCAGGACATTTTCATCGTTCCCGAGGAATATGACCTGCCCGGGATGTCGATGGATCAGTTCATCAAGCTCAACGAGAAGTTCTATCCCCGTTTCTCTGTCGACGTGCTTCGTCAGAGTCTGCGCGACTTTGAGATGCCGGAAGTGGTGAATCTCAAGGCGCTCTCGATGGGCCAGAAGAAAAAAGTATATATGAGTTTTGCATTGGCAGCCAACACCCGCTTGCTTTTGATGGACGAGCCGACCAATGGATTGGACATACCTTCGAAGAGCCTGTTCCGCAAGGCGATGGCGAACAACATGGCCGAAGACCGCACGCTCGTCATCTCCACCCATCAGGTGCACGATGTGGAGGCACTGCTCGACCATATCCTCATTCTTGACGAGTCGCGGTTGAAACTCAACGCCTCGACTTCCGACATCACCGACCGCTACAGCTTTGAGTTCCGTCAGCCGTCGGAGATGGATGACGAGGTCATCTATGCCGAGCCTTCATTGCAAGGCAACAGTGTGATTGTCCGTCGGCAAGAGGGCAGTCCGGAGACTCAACTCAATCTGGAGTTGTTCTTCAACGCAGTGACCCAGAACAAGTTAGTGTATACTGAATAAGTGACTTTAAAAGAATGAAAATATGAAAACTTTTGATATGAAGCGTTTTTCCAATGCCCTTGTCTGGCTTTCCATGACCCGCTTTCACGACTTGCTGAAATTCGCCATCGGCTTTGCCATCTTCTTTTTCTTCGCTTTCCTTTGGATGGGAAATGTTGGTGAAGAGAATCAAGAATACCTTTTGCTCTATAATTCTGGCGTTTTGTCTATGGTGATGACCGTGTTGTGGTTCATGCTTGTGTTCTCGGGTTCGTTTGTCACTCGTGACATGAAGACCAATCAAGAGCGCGTCAACGTGCTCATGTTGCCCGTCTCCAATTTGGAGAAATTCGTCTCGCGCTGTTTGTTTGCCCTACTTTCTTCATTGGCCTGTCTGGTTGTGTCAGTGTTGGTGGCAGACGTGTGTCAGATGGCCTTTCGGGCTGTCAGTGGCAACCACGTGGTGTCGATGACATGGCTCCTTTTGTTATGGCAGTCTAAAGCAGGTGTATGGGAACTGTTTGGCCATAACTTTGTGGTTGTGCTCACGTTCGTCTCCATGTTCTTCTGTGTGCATTCTTTCTATGTGCTGGGTGGCATCTTCTTCCGCCGCAACCAGTGGCTGCTCACCACTGCTACCTGTTTTGTCCTCTCCAATGTGATGGGGTGGTTCTTGGTCATGGCAGGTCCGAATCTGTTTGGCCCCATGATGGACGGTTTTACCCAATGGCTCAGCACGATTGCTGTGGAGAATTTTGATTTGGCGAAGACGATGGCGTTCACTTGTATCAACCTGTTTACGTGGGGATTCACGGTTCTGTTCTATATCCTTGCCTATAAGTTGTTCTGCCGCATCCAACTGAAAAACACTAAATGGACCAACCTATGATGTTCAATAGTGAAAAGGCCATCTATTTGCAGATGGCGGATAGAATCTGTGACGAAATCCTTTCCGGCACCTATGCCGACGACAGCCGCATTCCCAGTGTCCGCGAGTATGCCGTGGCGCTTGAGGTGAACAGCAACACGGCAGTCAAGGCCTATGAGCAGTTGGCGCGCGACGGCATCATCTACACACGCCGTGGCTTGGGCTATTTCGTCACCGCCGGTGCGAAAGACCGCATTCTTTCCTCACGCCGCAAGCAGTTTCTCACGCAGACGCTCCCCGACATTTTCCGTCAGATGCGCCTGCTTGGCATCGGCATTGAAGACGTGGAAAAGGCTTGGAAAGAGTAGTTTTGACCATAATATATCTTCTCTCATCATAGATATTCTCTAAGATGACAATCCCCTGTCCGAAGTGATTTCAAACAGGGGATTGTTCTGTATAAATAAAAATGTCAGTTCTTCTATTTCTTCACCTTCAGGTTGACTACGCTGCCGTCGCTCATCTTGCGGCTGACAATGTAGATGCTGTCAGTGGCGGGAGCTGCGATGCGCTGCCCTTGAAGGTTGTAGTAGGTTTCCGAGACAACTTGTGCGGAAGAAGATGGGCCTGCAGGCAAGGTGTTGATGCCCGTGGCCTTGGCTGTCTCGCGCACGGCTGCGTGCACGCCGTAATAGGCTGATTTCGGTGTGAGGCTGGCGTCATAGAGCAGTGGACTTCTGCCATTGCGCCAGGTCATGGCGTCTGTCAGACCCCAAATCATCACCTCGTTGCAGTTGTCAGCTCCCATAGCGGTTTTGACGATGTTGTAGAAGTCCTTGGCCTGTTGCAGGCGATTACTTTCGTTGTCGCTCATGCCAAGGTCAAGTTCGGTGATGACACAGCGGAGTCCGATGGCGTTGAAACGGTCAATGGTTGCCTTGAGTTTCTTGGTGTCTACCTTGCCCACGTCGAGATGACACTGAAGACCTACACCATCGATAGGCGCGCCGATCTCTTTCAAGTGCTTGGCGAGGTTGTAGAAGGCCTCGGCTTTGGCTTGTCCTTGGAACTCCACGCCATAGTCGTTGAGGATGAGTTTGGCGTCGGGGTCAGCCTCATGTGCCCAACGGAATGCCTTTTCGATATAGTCGTCGCCGGCGAAGTTCCAGATGGAAGAGGAGCGCAACTTATAGCCGTTCGGGTCGGTGCGCACGATGGACTGGTCGTCGTCGAGCACCTCGTTGCATACATCCCATTCGGCAACTTTGCCTTTCCAGTGTCCCACCACATTGTCAATGTGGTTCTTCATGATGTCGAGCAACTGCTGTTGGGTGAAGTTCTTGTCGTTCTTCTTGCCGTCGCTGCTCACCCATTGTGCCACCTGAGAGTGCCATACAAGGGCATGGCCACGGACACGCATGTTGTGCTTTTGGGCGAAGTTCACCAATCGGTCGCCATTGTAGTATTGGAACTCACCTTGGGTCGGTTCGGTGGCGTCAAACTTCATCTCGTTTTCGCAGACCGCCATGTTGAACTGCTGGGCAAACAGTTTGGTCTTCTCGTCGTTTTCATCGTCGATATTGATCTTTCCATCATAGAGGGAGATGCAGGTACCTATATATTTTCCTGTCTGTTCGGCATAGTTACGCAGTGGCGTGTTGTCCTGCTTTTCCGTATCAATGTCCAAATAGGTGTCGTCCTGTTTGGGTTCATCGTCGGCATCCTCTGTCCATTCTCCCTGTCCGCCATATTCGAGTGAGGTCACGCGTGCCACGAGGGCATAGCGGCCGTCGGGCAGTTGCTTTTCTGTGGACTCCCAGGTATATTGTTTCGGATAGCGCATTTCAAACTCCATGCCCTCTGTCTTTGAGGCATAGGTGAGGAGTGTCAGTTCATCGCCCACTTGGAATGTCGGGTTGCTGGTCAGCTCGATGTAGACACGTGGTTTCTCTTCCGACTCGCTGAAGTCTTCCATCTTCTTGCTGAGCGTGATGTTGCCGTCCACATAGAGTCGGTCATAATGGTCTACGTCTGTGACTTCAAACTTGAGTTTTGACTTGGGGTGCAGGGCCAAATTGGGCTTGGTGCCTGTAGCGAAGTTCTTGAGTGTCAAGGTGCCGATGCCGCCATCGCCCGGAGTGAGTGTGCCGTAGAGGTCGACCGTGGAGCCGATGGATCCGATGCCGCCGAGCAC
>CAKPTK010000013.1 GCA_934190685.1 uncultured Prevotella sp. | reverse complement strand
CGAGGCAAAGACTCTTTAGTGATTGCCGGCGAGGAGAACGACGGCATGCCGCCCTTCCCGTCGAAGGGCAATCTGCGGCAGACACTGGCAGGCGTGAGTCCCAAAGCTTTTGTCGTCATGCTCCAGCACGACCCCACCGCCTGGCGACGCCACATCCTGCCCGGCAGCCAAGCCCAGCTCACGCTGAGCGGCCACACCCACAATGCACAGTTCAGTCTGTTCAAGTGGTCACCCTCCCGCCTCATCTACAAAGAGAGCTACGGGCTCTATCTCCACGGCTCTCGCGCCCTCTACGTCACTTCCGGCATCGGCGGCTTCGTGCCGTTCCGCTTCGGCGCCAGTGCCGAAATCGCCGTCATCACCCTTCACAAACAGAAAACCACACAGCTATGAAATATCTCTATCGCATTTACCAACTGTTCATCGCCCTCCCCGTCATCCTCGTCGCCACCATCGTGACAGCCATCTCCGTCATCATCGGCTGCACCATCGGCAACGGCCACTTCTGGGGCTACTATCCCGGCAAGTGGTGGTCGCGTGTCATTATCCGCGTCCTGTTGCTGCCCGTCAAGGTTGAGGGCCGTGAGCATCTCGACCCCAAGCAGAGCTATGTCTTCGTGAGCAACCATCAAGGAGCCTTCGACATCTTCCTCATCTACGGCTATCTGAGCCGTAACTTCAAGTGGATGATGAAGCGCCAATTGCGCAACATTCCACTCGTGGGCAAGGCGTGCGAGGCATCCCACCAGATATTTGTCGACAAGCGTGGCCCGAGCAAAATCAAGGAGACCTACGACAAAGCCCGCACCACCCTGCGTGACGGCATGTCGGTGATGGTGTTCCCCGAGGGCGCCCGCACCTTCACTGGCCACATGGGTGTGTTCCGCCGCGGCGCCTTCATGCTCGCCGATGAGATACAGTTGCCCGTGGTGCCGCTCACCATCAATGGCTCCTTCAACGTGATGCCCCGCATGCGCGACATGAAATGGGTGTTGTGGCATCCGCTCAAACTGACCATCCACCACCCCATTCCGCCCAAGGGCAAGGGTCTGGAGGCGGAAAAGGCGACAATGAAAAAGGCCTACGATGCCGTGATGTCAGGCCTTGACGCCGAATACCAGGGCTATGTGGAAAATCCCGACCAGTAAGCCTCGAACATTACAGAGTGTTAATGTGACGGCAAAAGGACAGAATATTTTTTGTTTTGTCTTCCTTTTGCATTAACTTTGCAGTTGATTTAAAAAGAAAAGATCATGAGTGACAGCATTGTTATCATTCCGACATACAATGAGAAAGAGAACGCGGAGAAAATCATACGTGCCGTGTTCGGACTTGAAAAGAAGTTTGACATACTGATTATCGATGACGGCAGTCCCGACGGAACCGCCGACATCGTGAAACGACTGATAGACACAGAGTTTGCCGACCGCCTGCATATCATCGAGCGCAAGGGCAAGCTCGGACTGGGCACAGCCTACATCCGTGGTTTCAAATGGGCACTCGAGAAGGGTTACGACTACATCTTCGAGATGGACGCCGACTTCAGCCACGACCCCAACGACCTGCCGCGCCTCTACGCTGCCTGCCACGACGAGGGTGCAGACCTGGCCATCGGCTCACGCTATGTGACGGGGGTCAACGTGGTCAATTGGCCCATCGGCCGCGTGCTGATGAGCTATTTCGCCTCGCAGTATGTGCGCATGGTGACAGGTTTCGATGTGCACGACACCACCGCCGGCTTTGTGTGCTACAAGCGGCAGGTGCTCGAGACCATCCCGCTCGACGACATCCGTTTCAAGGGCTATGCCTTCCAGATAGAGATGAAGTTCACCGCCTACAAGATTGGTTTCAAAATCAAGGAGGTGCCCGTCATCTTCGTCAACCGCCGCGAAGGCACCAGCAAGATGAGTGGCGGCATTTTCGGTGAAGCTTTCTTCGGTGTGATGCGGCTCCGGTGGGACGGATGGTTTAAGAAGTACCCCAAGAAGAAATGAGAATACAAGACACCACTACCCTATACGCCCACCTGCCACAGGTGGGCGCACTTACGAAAGTCCTGAAGGATGACACCGCACAGACGGTCTTCCTTCAGGGCTTGTTGGCTTCATCCGCCCCTGTTCTTTTCTCCGCCATCGCCCCGCAAGTCTGCCGGACGCTGGTCTTTGTTTTGCAGGATGCCGATGAAGCCGGCTATTTCTACCACGACCTCACCCAGACACTGGGCACCAACCAAGTTTTTTTCTATCCCTCGTCCTATCGCCGTGCCGTGAAATACGGACAACGCGACGCCGCCAACGAGATATTGCGCACCGAGGTGCTGAGCAAGATCGCCCAGCATGCCGGAGGCTATCTCTATGTGGTGACCTGTCCCGAGGCGCTGAGTGAACTGGTGGTGTCGAAGACCCGGCTCGACGAACGCACCATCGCGCTCAAGGCGGGGCAGACGATCGACATCGTAGACTTGGAGAAAAAGCTGCGCGAACTGGGATTCCAAGAGACCGACTATGTGTATGAGCCGGGGCAGTTTGCCGTGCGTGGCAGCATCATCGACGTCTATTCCTACAGTTCCGAGTTTCCGTTCCGCCTCGACTTCTTCGGCGACGAGATCGACACCATCCGCACCTTCGAGGTGCAGACCCAACTCTCGAAGGACAAGCGCGAAGAGGTGGAGATTGTGCCGGAACTCGCCAAGATGGCGGAAGAGAAGATGCCTTTCACCCGCTTTCTACCCGACGATGCCATCTTCGTGGTCAAGGATTTCACCTACATCCACGATGCCGTGGACCGCATCTACCAAGACGGATTCTCGTCCCAGGCACTGACCGAACGGTTGGAGGGCGCCACAGAGATGGAACAGCAGGAAATCATGCGGGAGATGCAGCGCGAGAGCCAACTTGTCAGTGCCTCGACCCTGATGGAGGGCATGGCGGAATTCCGCCGCCTGGAGTTCGGCCACGCCCCGACTGGCACGCCGAACGCCACCATCCGCTTCAACATTTCACCACAGCCACTGTTCCACAAGAACTTCGAATTGCTGGAGAAATCGCTCGAAGACTATCTTCTCATGGGCTACAAACTCTACATTTTCGCCGACAGCGAAAAGCAGAATCTGCGGCTCAAGGACATTTTCACCGAACTGGCGGAGCAGCAGAAACGACAACCCATCGAGTTCATCCCTGTCGACAAGACGCTCCATGAAGGATTTGCCGACAACGAACTTCGGGTGTGTTTCTTCACCGACCACCAGATTTTCGACCGCTTCCACAAGTACAGTCTCCGCTCCGACGGTGCGCGCGCCGGCAAGATGGCGCTCTCGATGAAGGAGCTGCAAGAACTTGACCCAGGCGACTATCTCGTACACGTGGACTTCGGCATCGGCAAGTTCGGCGGTTTGGTGCGTGTGCCCACAGGCGACTCCTATCAAGAGATGATCCGCATCATCTACCAGAACAACGACATTGTAGACGTGTCTATCCACTCGCTCTACAAGATATCCAAATACCGCAACAACGGCGCTGGCGACACTCCCCGGCTGAGCACCCTCGGCACAGGGGCGTGGGAACGGCTGAAGGAGCGCACGAAGAAGAAAATCAAGGACATCGCGCGCGACCTCATCAAGCTCTATGCCAAGCGCCGCCACGAGAAGGGATTTGCCTTCAGCCACGACTCGTTCATGCAACACGAGCTGGAGGCAAGCTTCCTCTATGAGGACACACCCGACCAGATGAAGGCGACCCAAGACGTGAAGGCCGACATGGAACAGGCGAAGCCTATGGACCGCCTGGTATGCGGCGATGTGGGCTTCGGCAAGACAGAGGTGGCGATACGCTCTGCCTTCAAGGCTGCCTGCGACAGCAAGCAGGCAGCAGTGCTCGTGCCCACCACCGTGCTCGCCTACCAGCACTACCAGACTTTCCGCAAACGGCTGCAGAATTTCCCTGTGCGTGTGGACTATCTCTCGCGTGCCCGCACCGCCAAACAAACGCGTGAGGTGTTGGCAGACCTCAAGGCGGGCAAGATAGACATTCTCATCGGCACCCACAAGTTGCTCGGCAAAACTGTGGAATGGCACGACCTCGGACTGCTCATCATCGACGAGGAGCAGAAGTTCGGCGTGTCAACCAAGGAGAAGCTGCGCAAGCTGAAGACCAACATCGACACGCTCACCATGTCCGCCACCCCCATTCCGCGCACCCTGCAGTTCTCACTCATGGGTGCCCGCGACATGAGCATCATCCGCACACCGCCACCAAACCGCTACCCCATTCAGACAGTGCTCCAGACGTTCAGCAGCGAGGTCATCGCCGATGCCATCAACTTCGAGATGAGCCGCAACGGACAGGTCTATTTTGTCAACGACCGCATCAACAACCTACAGGCGCTCGCCGACCTCATCCACAAGTATGTGCCCGACGCACGCGTGGCAATCGGCCATGGTCAGATGCCACCCGAGGAACTGGAGAAAATCCTGATGGGCTTCATGAACTACGACTACGACGTGTTGCTTTCGACCACCATCGTCGAAAACGGCATCGATATCTCCAACGCCAACACCATCATCATCAACGACGCCCACCGCTTCGGACTGAGCGACCTGCACCAGATGCGCGGCCGTGTGGGACGCAGCAACCGCAAGGCGTTCTGCTATCTGCTGGCGCCGCCCAAGTCGGTGCTCACCCCTGAGGCACGCCGTCGCTTGGAGGCACTGGAGAACTTCTCGGAACTGGGCAGCGGCTTCAACCTTGCCATGCAAGATCTCGACATCCGTGGCGCGGGCAACCTGCTCGGTGCCGAACAGAGCGGATTCATGGAGGACTTGGGCTACGAGACCTACCAGAAGATTCTCAACCAGGCGGTCACCGAACTGAAAAACGACGAGTTTGCCGACCTCTATGCCTCGCAGATGGCAGAGGGACAAGACATCTCCGGTGACGAATTTGTGGAAGACTGCGCCTTGGAGAGCGACCTGGAGATGTATTTCCCCGACAACTACGTGCCGGGCAGCAGCGAGCGCATGCTGCTCTACCGCGAATTGGACAGCATCGAGGACGAGACATCTCTCGAAGCCTACCGCCAACGGTTGGTGGACCGCTTTGGACCGGTGCCACGACAGGGCGAAGAACTGCTGCGTGTGGTATTGCTCCGCAAACTCGGCAAGCGTCTCGGTTGCGAAAAACTGCAACTCAAGCAAGGCAGGATGCAGATGCACCTGGTGACCAACCAGCAAAGTGCCTACTACAAGAGTCGTGCCTTCGACCACATCATCAACTACGCCACACAACATCCGCGCGAATGCCTACTCAAGCCTGTGGGCGGCAAACCCGTGCTAATGGTGAAACCTGTGAAAAGCGTGGAACAAGCTGTGGTAGTGCTCAAGGATATAGAAAAGACAAAAGAATAAAACGGTATGCATGCCGAACAAACATTCAAAAAGCAGACACGGAGGAACACTCCGTGCCTGCTTTTTAATAATATGCTCAACAGGGCAAATTCTGTAATCTATTCAAAAGTTTAAATCTATAAGGTTGGCAGATTCCTATTCCTTTATCTTGATGCTTACCGCCTTGAGCTCTTGCCATCCCGCCTTGTCGGTGAGCCGTATCATAAAATGATAGTCGCCAGGGTCTATGTCCTGCGGAATGGGTATGTCCACCTTAGCTTCATAGCTCTTCAGGCCTGCCGGAATGGATTGATCCTGATTGTATACCCAAGGACTGACGGGCGACTTCTTGTCATCGAGCGGACAGTCGCCAGCCGAGGTGGAATGGGTGTGATGGTCGAAATTGTTGTGTATCTCGATGTTGAAGTTGCCGAGTTCCACATTGTCGGTGAATGTATAGCGGAAAGGTATGGTTTCCCCACGTTTGTACTGCTGGCAGTCTATGGGGTTCGGCACCGTTCCATCTTCAATTTTCGGCTTTTCCTGATCGTTTGCTGCCTGGGTGTCATCATCATTGTCTGAACAGGATGCCAAACACAGCGACACGACAAGCACTGCTAAGACAAACCATACATTACATATATAAAGTATACTCTTTTTCATCATTTTGCGTCTTTGTCATTATAAACCATATTACTCTTTTGCGATAATAATCAGAATGAACAGGAAGAGAACTTGGCTCGTCATACCGTATGCCAAGCCAAGATTCTCTCATCTGAAAGATTTCTATTCCTTTGTTATCTGTATGCCCTCGGCCTCTTCGGTAGTCGAGTTGCCGTTGGCATCGGTCACCGTGAAATGGATGTGGTATTCCCCTTCCGGAGCATCGGCAGGAATCTCCGGATGTTCATGATAGAGCACGGAGGTCTGTCCGAGGTATTTCTCGTCAGAATAAGTGTAGACTTTCTCATACTTGGCAGCCGTGTTGTGGAACTCCACCTCTATCTTGGCTATCTTGTGAGGGGCTTCCACTTGCGCTTCCAGATGCATCTTCTGGCCCACAACTGCCTTCTTGCTGTTGTCCTCGCCCACTTCCTTGAACGTGACGGATGGTGCGCCATCAACAGGTGAAGTAATCTTCAGGTCGGACGTGAAGGTAGTGCTCTGTCCCAGTTTGTCGGTTACCGTGAATGTCAGTTTGTATTCGCCAGCAACGGTGGCGGCAGGAATGTCGAGATGCTCATGGAAGGTGGTGTTTCTCACGCCGATATACTTGCCTTCCGTGAAAGCGGTCTGAAGCACCGTGGTCTTGCCGTCGGCACTGGCTATCGACACATCGATGCGGGCGATGAGTCCCTGAGCCTCCAAGTCGCCCTCCAGGTGGAGATCCTTGCCAGCCACAGCCTCCTTGCAGTTCTCCTCGCCCACCTCGGCAAGTGCGGCGACAGGCTTGGGCAATGTCTGCTGGTCATCGTCGCTGTCGCAAGAGGTGAATACTAAAGTGAACACACACAGCAGCATGGTAGCTGCCAGGAATATAATCTTTTTCATTGTTGTTTTGTTTTTAATAAAAGTTTGAATAAAACTAAAACCTCCAGGCCACCATGGCCGAGAAGTTCCTTCCCGGCTCCGGCACGCCTATCAGTCTGTAATAACTGGTGTGGTCGTAATAACGTTTGCCCAACAAGTTCTCGCCACGGAGCGTCAGCTCCAGCCGGCAGTTTTCCACCACGAACCCCTTGCCTAAACTCAAGTTCAGAAGCTGGTGACCCGGTGTTTTCTCCTCCGGCGGAACAATTCGGCTCTGTGTGCCCACCACTTGCCACTCCAGTGCTGCATAGCCTGCACGGGCTGACTCCTTGGCGGGCAAGAGATAGCGGAGGGCGGCACGGCATGACCATGGGGTGGAAAACGGCAGGGTGTAGCCCCTCTTCTCGCCACTCAACTGCCGGGCATAGAGATATTCGCCCGATGCTTCCAGACGCAAGCACGACAGTGGCTGCCACGCCACATTTGCCTCGAAGCCCCATCTCATCACCTTGGCCTGCGTGTAATAGTAGAGTTGCAGGCCCTCCTTGTATTGGGGTGTAGGATTGAGATAGATGTAGTTGGGAAAGTAGTTGACATAAGGGGTGAACTGCACCGACCAGGCGCCATGTTCAAACACGATGCCTGCATCCAGCTGATAACTTTCTTCCGGCTTCAGGTCAGCGTTTCCCTTCTCATAGCGGAATATGTTGTAGTTCACGCCGTCCATTCCCAACTCCTTGGCTATAGGCATACGGAAGCTCTTGCCCACATTGAGTTTGAGCACCCAGTCGCCCAACATCCGATTCAAGCCCACCGACCAAGTCAGACTGTTGAAACTGCGCCCGAGGTTGGCTGAACGTTCCACGTAGACAGAATCGTTGCCTACAGGTGTCTTGTACCAATCGTGATAACTGTGGATGCGGACCTTGCCGTGGTCGAACCTCACGCCTGCCGTCAAGTTGAACTTATCGGAAAAGTTCCATTTGTCAGTGACAAACGCACCAAAAGCTAACTGTTCGAAGTCTGGAAGGATGAATCCCCAACCGCCTCGTCTGTTGTGCTGGTACTCGATGCTGCCCCCCGCCTGCAACTGGTGGTTACCAACTTGCTGCATGGCCTTCACGCTGGCAGAGAATGTCTGCTTGGTGAAACATCTTTCCAACGTGCCCGATGGTATCGGCATATACCCATGTGATACGGGTTCGGAAAATTCACGCTGGCGATTGTTCTGATAGGCAAAGTCGCCTTCCAGCATTCCGTCTGCCCAACTACAGTCTGTGTGGTTGGCTACCAAGAAATGGTTGACGGTGTGGTAAGGCAAATCTACGTCACGACGCGAGCGGTCATAGTCAATGTCTGAGAGTCTCACTTCCAGTCCATGGGCATTGGCGAAGAATCCAGCCTTCGTGTTGACGTCAGACAGTCGAAAAGACGTGTTCCATCTGTTGCCGGCATAGCCGAGCATAACATTTCCGTCCATCTCTCTGCCCGCTGTGTTGCGAAGGCGACGGTCCTTGAGCTGTATCCAATAAGAATAGTACTCAATACTGTCAACAGGCACCTGATAGTCGGCATAGTCCAACCATGTGGCATGGGCCTTGTACCAAAACTTTCCATTTCTTCCCTGAATTCCCACCGATGAGCCTACGGACTCATTATTGCTTCGCACAAACAGATTTGCCTGTCCGCCAAACGCCCGGTCCGGCATTACATTGCTCTTTAGGTTGATGACTCCTCCTATAGCGTCGGAGCCATAAGAGAGTGCGGCAGGGCCTTTCAATACGTCTGCCTGGTCAACGGCATACTGATCCACTTCAAGACCATGGTCGTCTCCCCATTGCTGACTCTCGTGTTTGATGCCATTCTCTGCCACCAACACGCGATTGAACCCCAACCCGCGTATCACGGGTTTCGACTCTCCCGAGCCTACGTTCATGGCCTGAACACCTGGCAACCGGCTCAATGTCTGCATGAGCGAACCAGTGAAGTTTTCTTCTATAAACTGTCTGTTAGCCCTCATCATGTTGAGGGTAGACTTCATCTGCATATCTTTGTTGGAGCTTCCGCTTACAACCACTTCGTTGAGAGACACACCGTCTCTCATCATCCGCTTGATGCTGTCGCCATCCACACTTCCACTCACCGAATCTTCAGGTAAGGAGATAGCCTTGGCACTCGACACAAGCGCATGACCGAAATTGAAGAAAAGAGGAAGCGCAACGAATGCTAACTTCTTGTTCTTCATCTTAAATTTTTGGAAATCAACCAGCCTAACCGACCCTAATGATACAATTATAGCCGATTGACAATTCTTGAATATTCCTCCGAATTAACTAAAAAGACAAGATGGCAGGTGGAGCCCGTGGGGAAAGGATGTTGCCTTCGCAGATCTTGACAAACGGACAGACTTCGGCGAAAGCAAAATGAACGATAGCGACAAATACCGCTATCCTAACTATGGTCGGCACCACATATGGCAAGCTGTGCAATTGGCATAGCACACATTCGTGCATGAAGGAATGTTGTGCCGTGAGGTGACCGTCGTGATGAATATGATGCGCACACTCGTAACAATAGGAGCCAGCGCTTTCTACCTCCGAATGGTGGTGGAAAGTGACGGCAAGCAACATTGGCACATAGACCAACATCAGCAGCCAGGCAAACCTCGTTCTTCTGTTATCGAGACAACGCATTATCCTAACAATTCTTTCTTTTGCGTGCAAAAATAACACTTATCACCCGAAACATGCAAATAATGAAAGATTTATTAAGGCAATTAACAAAGCGAAACATGACAACTTCGAACTACACCTATTTTTTATGGTCCACGGCTTTCCATCCCCACTTTTTTTTGTACTTTTGCAGTCGGAAAAGAGAGTCGAGCATCACATCTGGACTTGCCGAGAAGGACGAAACACACGGCACACGCAAGCTCTCTTGGAAAACAAAACAACTTTGTACAAATGGATACTACAGACAAACGAGAATCGTTCCTGAAGCTGCACCTCAGCGTGCTGCTCGCTGGTTTCACGGGCCTGTTCGGCAAACTCATCACCCTCAACGAGGTAGACATCACGTGGTACCGCATGTTTTTCACCGCCCTCATCCTGTTCGTCTTCACAGGTTTGCCGAGGGTGGGATGGAAGAAGTTTCTCCAGATAGCCGGGTGCGGTGCACTTTTGGGCACGCACTGGATGCTTTTCTATGGTTCCATCAAGGCAAGCAACGTGTCTATCGGTGTGGTGTGCTATGCCTTGGTAGGAATCTTCACAGCCTTTTTCGAGCCTTTGATTTTCCGCCGCCGTGTGGCATGGATTGAGGTTTTCTTCTCATGCATCACCCTGTTGGGCTTAATCTGCATTTTCTCTTTCGACGCACGCTACCGCTACGGCATCATGATAGGCACACTATCGTCGGCAACGGCAGCCCTCTACACCACGATTAACAAAAAGGTTTCCACAGGCGTGCGCAGCCGCACCATGCTGATGTACCAAATGAGCGGCGGACTGGTAGGGCTAAGCCTCATTATCCCCGTCTACCTGCATTTCTTTCCGTCTGCCACGTCCGTCGTCGTGCTGCCCGACGGCAGCAACCTGTGGTGGATGCTCTGCCATGCCCTGTTTTGCACCGCAGGACTTTACATTCTGCAAATCCAAGTGCTGAAAAGCCTTTCAGCGTTCACCGTCAACCTCACCTACAATTTAGAACCATGCTACACCATCCTCATGGCATTCGTTTTTTTCGGCGAGGCACGCCAACTCAACCTCTCGTTCTATATCGGCATCGCACTCATCATCTTCAGTGTATGCATGCAGACCTACAGAGGGTTGCGCAAGGGGAAATAATGCACCTTATCACGCCATAAAAGCCAAGCTATATCAGACGGAAAGCAACCCGATAGTTCACAAAAAAGAAAGATTTATTTTTGTATTGTCATCATAATAGCGTAACTTTGCAACCGCAATGGTTCACTTCATGAAGTGATGAAAAGGGAATCAGGTGAAAAACCTGAGCAGACCCCGCTGCTGTGTGCTGTCCTTCAGCGAGACGAACACGATGCCACTACACATTGATGGGAAGGCGTTCGTTCTCGGACAGCAAGCCAGAAGACCTGCCACTGACGACAATGCGTGCATTTGCCTCGAGGACTGGGCATGAACGCAACGCACATCTTACGGATACAAACATCTATGCTGACACTTCTCGTAGATTCACTCATCACCCTCTCCACTGTGGTATGCGTGGGAGAGAAACCGCACTATCTCACGCCCTCACAGCAGTTGGCTGGCGAGCAGTTGCACAATCTCTCCACCTCGTCCGTGGCTGACGCCTTGAAATATTTCTCCGGCGTGCAGATTAAGGACTATGGCGGATTGGGCGGACTGAAGACCGTCAACGTGAGATCACTTGGCTCACAACATGTGGGTGTGTATCTCGATGGTATCCGCATCACGAACGCACAAAACGGGCAGGTGGACTTGGGCAAGTATTCGCTGTCGAACATGGAGTCGGTGTCGCTCTACAACGCCAACAAGAACGAACGTCTACAGTCTGCGTCGGAATACGCATCGGCAGCCACGGTCTATATGCAGACCCGACGCCCCGACCGCACCACCCTCCAGGCAGAGTACGGCAACGGTTCGTTCGGACTGAACAAGGCGAAACTCTATGCCTCGCTGAAAGGGTTGGCTTTCATCGACGCCGAATGGCAACACTCGGACGGCGACTATAAGTTTCGCTTCAACTCCGCATCGGAAGACACCACCGGCGTGCGCCACAACTCCGACATCCGCTTCTACCGCATCGAGGGAGCAGCCTTCTACAAGGGACTGTCCACTCATGTATACTATTACAACTCCGTGCGTGGACTGCCCGGACCGGTGGTAAGACGGCTCTCCGACCAGTGGGACTCCACCGACCGGCAATGGGACCAGAACTTCTTTGCCCAAGCAAGTTACAAGAAGCTGTGGCAGGACTTCGGACTGAAGGCCAACTTGAAATATGCCTACGACTATCTGCACTACTTGCAGAATCCGAAGACCAATGCCGCCGCCATGTACTGCAACAACCACTATGCCCAGCAAGACCTCTATGGATCAGTGGCAGGATCGTGGAACACACGATGGCTCTCCGTCACCGTCTCTACCGACCTGCGCTGGACAGACCTCAACTGCGATGTCTATGGTTTCCGCTATGTCTACCGCCTCGACTCCAAAAGTCTGCTCTCCGCCATCGCCTCTTGGCATGGACTGGAAGCCAACGTGGCACTGCTCTATACCCATATAGCGGACCACACACACGGCGAAGCCCAACCACTGAGCAAGTTTTCCCATATGTTTCTCGCCAGCTACAAATGGCGCAACTGGGTAGTACGCGCCTATCACAAGCGCATCTTCCGCGCACCGACGCTCAACGACCTCTACTACACCTTGGTGGGCAGCACACGACTACGGCCGGAATACACATCACAGTGGGACGCAGGCGTGGACTACCGCAGCACACATTTGCATCTGGCTGTGGACGCCTACTACAACCACATCACCGACAAGATTGTCGCTATCCCGATGAAGAGCCAGTTCCGCTGGTCGATGGTCAACTTCGGACAGGTAAAGTCGTTGGGGCTGTCGCTCTCAGGAGGCTATGAGGGACAATGGAGGAAATGGTCGCTGAGCGCCAATGCCAACTACACCTGCCAGCAGGACCGTGACTTCACCACACCGGGCACCCCAGAATACAAGAACTATGTGCCCTACTCTCCGCTCCACTCGGGTTCGCTCATCGTCGACTTGGGCTATGACGGCTACTCGCTCTGCGCGTCGATGCTCTACACCGGCGAACGCTTCGCCCTCATTTCCAACAACTCGGACGACCTGCTCTCTGACTGGTACACGGTAGACTTGAAGTTCAACAAGCGGTTCAAGATAGGCCAACATGCACTGCAGACCACCCTCGAGTGTAACAACGTGACCGACTCGCGGCATGAGGTAGTGAAACGCTACCCGATGCCAGGACGCAACTTCAAGTTCTCCATCAGATATGAATTTTAAGCACCTCTTATATATAGCCATCGTCGCCGTGCTGTCGGCATGCTCGCTGCAGCCCGACGATGACATGCCCACCAACGCACCCACCCAGACCGACGATCGGTTGTTGGTGCTCTGCGAGGGATTGTGGGGACTGGACAACTCCACTATCTCCTATATCGACAAGGGCACGCTGACCAACAAATGGTATCAGCAGCAAAATCCCGGACAACATCTGGGCGACACGGGCAACGACCTCATTTTGGTCAACGATACGCTGATAGCCATCTCCGTGAACTGGTCGAACATCATCCAGTATATCCACCTTGACGGCACAGCCATCACCGCCACCGAGGACATTCCCAACAACCGATGTCTCACCACCGACGGCAAAGGTTACCTCTACTGCACCTCGTATGCCCGAAACGGTTATGTGGCGAAGATAGACCTTACAACCAAGCGAGTGGTGGCAACATGCAATGTGGGCTATGAGCCGGATGGTATCGCCTATTATGAGGGAAAGCTCTTCATCGCCAACACGGGAGGATACGCCTTCCAAGAGGACCACGGATATGAACAGACCATCTCGGTGGTGGACACCGAGAGCATGCGGGAACTGAAGCGCATAAACACTGGCTGCCCCAACCTCTACGGCAAGATGTCGCAAAACGGACAGTTTCTGTGCATCAACTCGCGCGGCGACGGCAAAAATCACCGAGAGAAATCCATCGTGCTCAACATGGCGAGCGAGGAGTTTCAAGTCTACGACTTCCCCACCACCTACAGCTGCGCCTACAACGGCAAGTTCTACACCATCGGAGCTGCGGACAACAACGATGAGAACGTGGCCACCTATTCCATCCACACCATCTCCCTGCCCTCGCTGAAAGCGGAAGAAGGATTGAAGGAATATGCCGCCGCAGAGCCAGTCATCAAGCAGATGCAGACCCCTTACAGTATCTACATCTCGCCCTATTCGGGGCACCTCTATGTAGCAGATGCCCGAGGCAACTCCACCAACGGCTATATCTATGAGTTTGACACCGATGGCAAGCAACTGAACTGCTACAAGCTACGCGGACTCAACCCTGGACATTTCCTGGCACTGCCGACAGAATAAAACAAACAAAACATTTTATCAACCATAAAAAACAATTGAGTATGAAGAAACATCTACTTCTTATCGCCACAGCCCTGCTGACACTGTCGGGACATGTCAATGCCACCGACAATGAAGGTCAGAAGAACGCTGTGTGCGTGAGTCTGAAGTCGGGACAGACAGAGTTTGTGGCTTTCACCTCGAAACCGCAAATCAAAGCCGACGGAGGCAAACTCTACGTGGTGTCGACCGATGACCAGAAACAACTGCTCATCGCCGACTTGAGCAACGTGGAGAAAATCACCGCCACCAGCCATGACTTCACTGCCATCGGCAAAGTGACTGTCGAGGGCAACACCCCTGAGGAAATCTATGACCTCAGTGGCAAGCGCGTGACCAAGATTATCCCCGGCCGCATCTACATCATCAAAGTTAACGGACAAACTAAAAAAGTAAGAAAATGAAAAAGATTATACTCGCCTCCCTCCTCGCCCTGCCTTTGGCAGCCAGCGCACAATCAGCTTTCACCGTAGACAACAACGGCAAGAAGTATTCCTTCCCCATCACATCAACCATCACAGTCACCGACGAGACTCCTTCCAACCTCGTGGAGGCTCCAGTCTACAAGACAGACATGAAAAATGTACAACTCTTCGGTTCTGCCACCAGTTTCCAGTTTGTAGACATGAAATTGGTTAGCGACTATGTATGGGCTGGCAAGTTGATGCCTACAGGCAAGAAAGGCGTGAAGTTCAGTGTTGTTTCCAAGACCAATGGTGACGCCTATTTCGGTCCTGCAGATGATGCCGCCAATACCAACATCTCTGCATTTGGCACCGCCATACAGGGAAGCACAAAATTCTTCAATATCGAGGAAGGCTATGAGCAGGATTCTGTGCTCGTGACCTTCGACGAGCGTAGCGGCCAGTATTGCATCTTCGGTCTGAAGAAGGCAGAAGTGGACGATCCTGCCACACTGACTACTCTCAACTTCGACAGTGACTATTGGACAGCCCTCATCGACTCTAAAGAAAGTGGAGGGAAATTGTTGTATGGTGAGGATGGCTCTGGTTACACCACTGACGAAGGTGTGTACGAATGGACAGACAACGACACACAACTTCACTCAAAATTAAACAATTCCTATGGCTCATGGGCTTATTGGAACGGAGGTGTAGCTGTAAGCAACTATCATTGCGCTGTTGCTGATGGAAGTGCAGACACACAGCTTTCAATTCCTTCAGACTTGAATGCACATTCTGGCAAGAACTTCATGATGGCTTACGGCTATAGCGACAACAATTACGACAGTCGTCCAGTCATTGATTTCAAGGATGGAAAAGCTAGAAAAGTGAAAGGTCTTTGGGTTACCCCTTCTTCATACCTGCTCAATTTCCTGGCTAAAAATGCAACTACAAGTACATCTGTAGATGTTGTATTTGAAGGTTTCGACAACAATGGTAAATCCACAGGTACGGTGAAAGTGAACCTGCAAGACGGCACCACATCACTCACAACGTGGAAATATGCAGATTTGTCTTCACTTGGAAAAATCAATACACTCAAAATCACATACAGTGCATCATCAGACATGTTCAATGAATATGGTTTGAACATACCTTCCTACATCGCCATTGACGATATTGAAATCTACAAGTAATCCATGAGATTCTGTTTATCCTTTATCACCTTCACTTGTTGTGTCGCACTCCATGCGCAGACACAGCATGTGGAGGTGGTTGAGTTTCATCCCGCACCGGGCCAGTTTGTCCACGTCTATCCCAAGATCGACGAGAACACCACACAAGAAGAGGCTTGCCGACTCTGCACGGAGCAAATGGAAGACAACAACGTCATCTCTCTTGGTGCCTATGGCGGTTATGTCACCGTGAAGTTTGACCATCCCATCCAGAACAAGCCCGGCTCCGATCTCCGCATCACCGGCAACGGAACCTACAAAGAAGGCAGCACAATGGGTGGCTCTTTCGAGCCGGGCATTGTCTATGTGGGCGTGGGCGACGATGTGAAGACCTGTAAATGGTATGAGTTGGCGGGGTCGGAATACTACACAACTGAAGTACACGATTTCTCCATCACCTATCACAAGCCAACTGCTGAAAGCGGTCCACACACCATTCCCTACTCCATCTACGACAATTACTTGAAATGGGAATGCTCATGGACGGACAAAGACGGTGTGAAACGTGACTCCACGGGTTATCACTTGAAAAACCAATATCGCACACAGAGCTATTGGCCCCAGTGGGAGAACAAGGACGAGCTGACCTTCCGTGGCGGCAGACTGCCCAACAACGCCATTGACGAGTCAAAAGAGCACAACGGGACCTTGTGGGTGCTCTATCGCTACGCCGCCGACAGCTATGGCTATGTGGACGCTTCGCTCAACAAGGATGACTACGCCACCTTCGACCTCGACTGGGCTGTGGATGCGGACGGCAATCCTGTGAGCCTCGACCACTGCAACTTCATCCGGGTGGCAACGGGCATTTTCCAACACTGCGGGTGGATTGGAGAGACCTCGACAGAGGTGAGCGGATTCACCGACCTTCACTTGGTGGCAGGCTACGACGACAACCCCATCTATATCACGCCCCGTAAGCCCACCGGCATCCATCGTCCAACAGCTACCCGCATGGCTGGCGAAGTGGCACGCTACAACCTTCAAGGCAAGCGTCTCTCCGCGCCTCTGCCAGGACTGAACATTGTCCGGATGAGTGACGGAACGGTGAAAAAAGTATGGGTGGAATAAGCATGGAATAACTCCACCATCATCATAAAACGCCGCATAAGCACAAAGTTTCCGAGAGGTTTATGTAGGTGTGTATGATATTTCGCAAAAAAAAATTCCCCAACTCTTGATTTGAGTGGGGAATTTTTCGTTTATAGAATCGGCTTCCAACTATTTGCTTATAGGAACGAGCTTGATATAGAACAGGTTACCTGTATCCTGTTTGGTTATGGTGTGAGAGCCAGCACCCAGCTTTACAGTCAAAGTCTTAGCTGCAGTGTCGATGGTCGCCCCAGCGTCGGCTGCTTTTTTTCCATCAATCTTGGCAGTACACTTGGTGTCTTCCGAACCAAAATAGAGAGTCATGGTCATCTCCACCGTGGTAGTGAAAGCAATGTTGGTAGATCCTTCCATCTTGACACATTCCTTATAAGTAGTGCCGTCCACTGTGGCTGTGCCCTTGTTCACACCATTATTACAACTGGTCAAGACAAATGTTGCACCTGTAGAGGAAGCTTCAGCCACATTGTTAGAGCCTCTCACAAAACTGCAAGTGATAGTTCCGTCGACAGAAGGTGTTGGATCAGGTGTTGGATCGGGATCCGGAGTTGGATCGGGATCCGGAGTTGGATCGGGATCCGGAGTTGGCGTAGGATCGACAGAGGCACTCTCGTCACCGAAAATTCCAACGAGAGAAGTCTTGTAGTTGGTCAAGATTGCATCGAGACCGGCACAACGACCATAGTCAGCATCGTCCTTGGCATTGTTGAAGGTGTACTGAATATCGCCTTGATTCAGACGGCCCGCACCATAGAATCCGGTGACAACAGCCGGAACATCCACGGCGGCGTCTGGTGTGTAAGCATACATCAAACTGGCGTCGGTATCAAAATTGTTGTAACTTGTTCCGCCAGCCTTGGCCACGACAGAGGAAGGAATCTGCTCGTTGCGGTCGGCCACCTCGTAAGCGTCGAAACTGGTATGGTTCTTTTCCCATGTGATATAACTGAAGTTCTTGCTCTTCTCGGCGAACACATTACCGTAAGCCTTGAGCACGCCACCATTTTCACCCGAGAATGTGCCGTCACCCTTGGCATCTGTACCCTGACCGGAAATCAGCATGGGCTTGTTGGTGTTGCGATAGTAGTTGCTCTCCACAAACACACTGGCACCCATAGTCACACCAACACCATATTTGGAAACGCCATCGTAGTAGTTGTTCCAAACGTGAACACTGGAAGTGCGCACACGGGGATGACGGGAGTCGGAATGGTCAAACCAGTTGTGATGATAGCAAATGAGGTTGGTGGTCGTCTCACTCTTCATGCCACAGAGGTTGGATTTACCCGTGTCATGATAGTGGTTGTAGGCGAAAGTACAGAAGGACGCACAGTCTTTGGAGTCGAGAGAACCGTCTCCCTTACCGTGGTCACCGCCACCTTGTTCACCATAGAAGTAGTCACAATTGTGTACCCACAGATGCTGAGTACCTTTAGTTTCCATATTGTCGTCACTTGATCCTTGGAAGAAGAACGCCATATTACGCACTTCCACATTGGTACCATTGACAAGTCCAAGACCGAAGCCATGGAAACAAGCATCTTCACCAATACCCTCAATGGTGACATTCATCACCGTTTTTTCATTGTTGCCCTTCAAGAGCAGGCCACCCTGGTCGGTCAGGCGTTGAGAAGAGGCAGCATCATTGGTTGTTATTTCACCGATAAAGCGCACAGCAAGCGGTGTGGTGTCAAAGCCCTTCTGCTTGGCAGCAAAGATGGCGCCAATGCCCACAAACTCTTGTGTGGCGCCCTTGTCATTGGTTTTGAGTGTGCATTTCACGGTGTTGAAGGTGTTCTTGGTCACATAGAGCACCTTGGCACCGTCCTTGAGTGTACCGTCGTTCTTATAAGCACCGATGCCCACAGACTCGCCCTTATGGGCAAAGCCCTGTCGGTCGTAGTTTTTCACCTTGAGGCCAGTGGTCTCGCCCGTGGCTGCCATCTCGTTGCCGTCAGCATCTACAGCCACAACCTTGAGCGAATATTCACCCGCCATGAGTCCCACCACATCGGCGCGACCGTAAGTGCCATAGTTGCGCACGAGCTGCTGATCTATCTTGGTATAGTCGGCATATTGTCCGCCTTTCACATATACGTTGTATTTCTTGGCATCGCTGACAAGCGCCCACTTGGCATAGAGGCTTTCCTGCCAACCTTTGCTCTCAGTGATTTTGATGCCGTTTTCTGTCACGACACCACTCTCGCCTCTCTCGGCAGCCTTGGCAAAGCTGAGCTCTTTGACCGTGGCATTATACTCGTCGCTCTCGCCGCCATTGGCTGGAGCCACCAATGTCTTGTCTCCATCGAAAGATACGGTCTTCACATCTTCTGTATTGTAATACTTGATGGCGTTGCTGTTGGTGGTAACGAACATCTGGTTCTTGTTGGTGTTGCGCTGCACGGCATTGTTTACTTTGTTTCCGTCATCGGGATTCACAGGCTCTGGAGTCACGTTGTTGGGGTCTACAGCGGAAATGCTATAGACAAGCAAGCCACCGTCTGTAGTTGTCAGAGTCACATCGCCGGTTTCCGAAACGACTCCCGTACAGGTTTGCTTAGAGGTGGATTGTGTTCCGAATCCTGTTGTCTCGCTCAGATTGTCAGCATAGAGCGCACGCTTTGTCTTGCTGTTGCCAGACTGGCAAACCACCGTTACCTTCCAGCCCTTCTGCACATTGGGAATGACACACTTCAATCCCGAAGCATTGAACTCCACGTATTCTTTGCCATAGTTCAGGCGGAGTTTTCCTCCGTCGTTGGAAGAACCTGCACCGAATGTGAAGAGCAAGCCCTTGGTTATGTTCAGTTCTACCCCATTGGCTGTCAATGCTGCGTTGGTCAAAGATGTAAAGTGGCTGTAACGATTCTTGGGGGCATCGTTATACCAGTTGGTGGCATCTGCCTGGATGGCAGCCTCATCGGCATCACTCAAGAACGGGTCACGATCCCCGAATGCCCAAGTCTGTGCACTTGCCATCATTGGGAAGCACAGCAGCAGGGTGAGAAGTGTGAATAATGAGTTGATTTTCTTCATAGTCTAAATCCTCCTGTTACTTTTTCATGAATTTGATGACCTGGTTGCCCACGCGCACCATATACACACCACTGTTCAGATTGTTCACATCGAGCACTGTTTCGCCCTCGGCAGCCTTGGCACGGGCCTGCACACGACCGGCTGTGTCAAGCACATGGATGAGTGCACCAGCCTTGAGACCGCTCAGATGGAGCTGGCCGTCAACAATGCCACTGAAGTTAAACACGCTCACATTCTTGATTCCCGTTGTGGAATAAGCAAAGGAGATTTTCACTTGTTCGATGGGCGAGGTCTCAGAGCTATTGTCGGAATAGAGGACAATGGCATTTTCTCCCTCGAACGAGATACTCCGCACGGTCTTTCCCGTAACCGTCTTTCCGTTTACGGTAATCGTCTGTGTGGCATCAGCCCATGCGCCCAAAGCCATTGAGCACAAAAGGCATACAGTCATTACGATTTTCTTCATTATGTTTATTAAGTACTTAGTTAGGTTACTCACAACCTTGGTTCAACACTGTTTTAGTGTGTTTCGATTATAGTTTGTTTTGTTATATTATCGGGTTATTGCGCTGCAAAATTATACTTTTTCCGCACTATTTGATATATTTTGCCAGACAAACATCACGCAAACGTTTACGAGAACGGGTAAAAAGAGAAATAGTTAACGCATGTGTGCGAAATAATACGTAACTTTGCAGACTGAAAAGAGATTGTAAAAACATCAATATGTATAGTAAGGAAATAGAAAGATATCTCGCCAAGACAGGCTTTGAGAAATTCGAGCCCAAGGCCGTGTTGTTCGACATGGACGGTGTGCTCTACAACTCCATGCCCAACCATGCCTATAGTTGGAAACACTCCATGGAGACCTTCGGCATCCATATGACCGAGGCTGATGCCTATAAGTATGAAGGAATGAGAGGAGTGGAGACCATCAAACTGCTGATGAAGCAACAGAAAGGACGGGACATCTCCGACGAGGAAGCCCAACGGATGTATGACGAGAAGTCACGGGTGTTCAGCACCCGGCCACGGGCAAAGGTGATGGAAGGAGTGAAAGAACTGATGGCGAAAATCAAGCGCGACGGACTGACCATCGTCGTCGTCACCGGCAGCGGACAACACTCGCTACTCGAAAAGCTTGCTCACGAGTTTGAGGGATTTGTAAAGCCTGAACTCATCGTCTCGAGCTTTGATGTGGAACACGGCAAACCAAACCCTGAGCCCTACTTGAAAGGACTCAAGAAGGCGGGGGTGGCCCCCTGGGAAGCCATCGTGGTGGAGAACGCTCCGCTCGGTGTCAGGGCTGGAGTGGCAGCCGACATCTTCACCATCGGTGTGAACACAGGCCCTCTGCCCAACACCGCCCTGCTGGACGAAGGTGCCTGCATCGTGTTCGACAGCATGCCCGAACTGCGCGACCACTGGGAAGACATCCATTCATAACTTTTATCCATAATTCCATAACATCCCACGGCACGGTTTGGCGTAACTTTGCAGCCGTAAAACCAAATATGGGAAAAGCAAATGAACATAAACAGTAAACTTACAACCCTCGCCTTGCTCCTCGCCGCTCATGGCGCGACATGGGCACAGGAAGACACCACGACCGTGAAAGGCCAACGGCTCGACGGCGTCACAATCACATCAGGTTCCCCTACCCGCCGCATGGCTGGCGCTGTCAACGGCACCGTCATCACCCGACAGGAGCTCTTCAAGGCGGCATGCTGCAATCTGGGAGAGAGCTTTGTGACCAATCCTTCTGTCGATGTCAACTACAGCGACGCCACCACTGGAGCCAAACAAATCAAACTGCTCGGACTGAGCGGCACCTATGTGCAGATGCTCACCGAGAACATGCCCGCTTTCCGGGGAGCTGCCCTGCCCTACGCTTTGGGCTATGTGCCGGGCACATGGATGCAGAGCATACAAGTGTCGAAAGGCAACGCATCGGTCAAGAACGGCTATGAGGCCATCACCGGACAGCTCAACGTGGAATATCTGAAACCCGAGTCGGAGCAAGCCATCGAAGCCAATCTCTACGGTAACACCAAAGGGAAGTTCGAGGCCAACGCTGACGCCAATGTGCATCTTGACTCACGACTGTCCACCAACTTGCTACTCCACTTCGAGAACAACTGGGGCAACCACGACAAAAATGGTGATGGATTCATCGACATGCCGAAAGTGCGACAGTATAATCTCTCCAACCGATGGGTTTGGAAAGGCGACCGCTATATATTCCATGGTGGACTCAGCCTCATCAACGAAAACCGCACCAGCGGACAAACACCCCATCACCACGATATGGACAGCGAACTCTACCGCATCGGCATCCGCACCAACCGCTATGAAGGCTACATGAAGCATGCCTTCGTGCTCGACCCGGACCATGGCGGCAACCTCGCCTTGATGGCGAACACGTCGATGCATGAGCAGCGCGCTTTCTTCGGTCACAAGGAATATGATGTGAACGAAAAGAATGTCTATGCACAGTTAATGTACGAGACCAACTTCACACCCCTCCATAATCTCTCTGCCGGTGTGAGCGTGAACTATGATTATCTTGGGCAACACCTCAATCTCGGTGCCAACGGCATGCCACTTGAAGGCGCACTTGCAGGACTGGGCACCGACTATCACCGCCTCAACGAACGTGAGACCACGCCCGGCGCCTATGCCCAATACACGCTCAACCTGCACGAAAGACTTGTCGCCATGGCAGGCATCCGGGTGGACCACAGCAGTCTGTATGGCACATTCGTGACACCAAGAATGCATGTCAAATGGATGCCCAACAGCGTACTGAGCCTCCGATTCTCCGCAGGAAAGGGCTACCGCACCGTGCATCCACTCGCCGAAATGAACTATCTTCTCGCCTCGGGTCGAACGCTCAAGGTAGACAACATGGAACAGGAGGCGGCATGGAACTATGGAGTGAGCACAGGACTGAACATTCCGCTCTTCGGCAAGACGCTTAAGTTGAACGCCGAATACTACTACACGAGATTCTCACACCAGGCAGTGGTCGACTATGACACCGACCCGCATGTGCTCCATATCGCCAACCTACAAGGGAAATCCTACAGCAACACATTCCAAGTGGACGCCACCTATCCTCTGCTCCGCACCCTCTCGATCACTGCGGCTTATCGTCTGAACGACGTGAAGACCACATATGGCGGACAGCTCTTGGAGAAGCCTCTGCAAAGCAAGTATAAAGGACTGGTGAGCCTCAGCTACAAGAGTCCGTTGGAACTGTGGAAAGTAGACGTGACCCTCCAGCTCAACGGCGGTGGACGCATGCCCAACGCCTATACCTTGGCAGACGGCACCCCCTCATGGGAATCCCGTTTCCATGCCTACGAGCAGCTCTCGGCACAAATCACCCGCGAGTTCCGCCACGTATCACTCTACATCGGTGGAGAGAATCTCACAGGCTATCGCCAGAAGCATCCCATCATCGGAGCGGACACCCCTTGGAACAAAAACTTCGAACCGACCCTCGTCTGGGGTCCTGTGGAAGGCAGAATGTTCTACGCAGGAATAAGAGCACACTTTTAATGTTAAATGTTGAATTATATAAAGAGCAAAAATGAAGCTTGGGAATAAAACACAACAGGTTTGCAGCCTCCTTGTATGCCTGCTGATGCTCTCTTCGCTCGCCATCGTAAAACAAGGCGAGTGGATGGGGCATGAGTTGAAGCCAAAGGTGGAGGCGCAGGAAACAGAGCCTAACGACACGTTGCGTACGCTCGCAGATGGTTCCATGGTCATCAATACCTCCTCCTTGGCTTCCGATATTTCGGGCTATGCCGGAAAGGTGCCGCTCGAAATCACGGTCAAGGACGGAAAGATCGTGGAAGTAAAGGCTCTCGATAATGGCGAGACCAAGGACTTCTTTGACCAGGCTTCCACCTTACTTGCCAAATGGAATGGCAAGACCATTGACGAGGCGATGAGGATGAAGGTGGATGCCGTGTCGGGTGCCACTTTCTCTTCGAAGGCTATCATAGGCAATATGCAGCGAGGATTGCAATATGTTCAAAAGCAACAGACTACTGAACATTCCATATTCAAGTCCTTTGATACTTCGGCAAAGAATATCGTCGGACTTATCGTTGTGCTGATGGCAGCCATCCTTCCTCTCTTTGTCAAGAACAGGAAGTATCACCTTTGTCAGATGGTACTCAATGTCGTGGTGCTCGGCTTCTGGTGTGGGGCATTCCTCTCATATACCTCTTTGATAGGATACATGGCGCATGGCATCAATATCATTGCCTTTCTTGTGCCTTGTCTGATGCTTGTCACGGCTTTTGTCTATCCATTGTTTGGCAAGAAGAACTACTATTGCACCCATGTGTGTCCATTTGGCTCTTTGCAGCAAGTGGCAGGCAAGTGTATGAGATACCAGGTGAAGATGAGCCAGCAGACCTTGCGAAGACTGGATATGTTCCGTCAGGTGCTTTGGGCATTGCTGATGCTATGTATCTGGGGTGGTGTATGGAGCAATTGGATAGATTATGAGCCTTTCTCGGCATTTATCTTCCAATCATCTTCATGGATAGCCATCGTATTGGCTGTAGTTTTCTTGCTGTTGTCGCTTGTCGTGACAAGACCTTACTGTCGTTTCGCCTGTCCGATGGGCACACTTCTGAAACTAAGTCAAGCGTCCAAGTAATTTTTATTATCAAACTGTAAGAAAGATAGAATTTATGAAACCTGCAAAAATATTAAATATCGTGTTGGCTATCGCCCTTGTCATCGTATCCGTCAGATGGGCTATGGGAGGTGGCACCAAGATATCGGCGGAAGCAAACGACTCCACCGATATAGTATATCAGAACATTATGACCCGTACATCTGTCCGTGCTTATCTCGACAAGCCTGTGGAAGCTGAAAAAATAGAAAAGCTTTTGCGTGCTGGCATGGCGGCACCTTCGGCTGTAAACATCCAACCTTGGCATTTTGTCGTTGTGAAAGACAAGGTGATGTTGGAGAAAATAGCTGAGGCCACCCCGAACGCAGGTATGGCAAAGGATGCTCCTTTGGCTATCGTGGTTTGCGGCGACATGAGCAACGAGAAAGAAGGAATCGTTCGTGAGTTTTGGAGCCAGGATGCCTCTGCTGCCACAGAGAATATTCTTTTGCAAGCACATGGCATGGGATTGGGCGCAGTATGGACTGGCACTTATCCCGACAAGAAACGTTGCAAGGCTATTTCAGGCTTACTTCATCTGCCAGACCATATTATCCCTTTCGCAACCATTGTCATCGGCTATCCCAAGGGAGAGACTATTCCCAAGAACAAGTGGAAACCAGAGAATGTTTCGTATGAAATATTTGGCGAAAAGAAAGAAGGTGCAGCAAAGGTTTCTGCGGAGAAGAGGAAAAGCACAAAAGACTTCGAGAATTTCGATGTCGCTACTGATTTCCATGCCAATCCTTTCACCTTCTTCAAGGGCAAGGGCTTGTTGCTTGCCGTTGGCGACAAGACAGACCACAACGAGATGACCATTGGCTGGGGGGCTCTTGGTAACATTTGGGAGAAAGGCATGTCGCTCATGACGGTCTATGTGGCTCCAGGAAGATATACCTTTAAGTATATGGAGAAAGCCAAGTACTTCACGGTGATGGAGTTTGACGACGCCCATAAGAATATCCTCGACTACATGGGGCATCATAGTGGACGAGATGGCGACAAGGCTAAGGCTCTGGGCTTGCATACCCGATATACAGAGCATGGTACACCTTATTTTGAGGAGGCGAAGACGGTGTTTGAGTGTGAGATGATTTATCATGCTCCATTCGATCCAAAGGGATTCGGCGAAATGCCAAAGAAGTTGTATGCAGATTTCCCTGCCGGCATCCATTCGATGTATATGGGGAAGATTGTAAAAGCGATGAGAAAATAACAGTTTTTATAAATAAGCAGAAATATGAAAAAGATTTTTTTAGCATTCATGATGATGATGGTGGCAATGGTAACTTTTGCCAAGGACATCAAGACCGCAGTGTTTACGACCACCCCACAGATGCACTGTGCAAACTGTGAGAACAAAATCAAGGGCAGCCTCCGTTTCGAGAAGGGCATCAAGAGCATCGAGACCAGCGTGGAGAAACAAACCGTCACCATCAAGTACGACGCTCAAAAGACTTCACCAGAGAAACTCAGCCAAGCCTTCACCAAAATCGGCTATACAGCCCGCCAGTTGAAAAAAGGCGAAACCGTAAAAAAGAACACGCAAGAAGCTTGCAAGAACATGTAAAAATGCAAAGAAAGATACTCTCAGAAGAAATCTCGTGATTTCTATTTGACATATCTACATCTTTAATATCTTTACAATCGTAATAGAGTTGTTGGAATTGAGAGGAGGGTTCTGGTTATGCCCCCTTTCAATTCAAACAACTCTATTTTCTACAACTGCTGTTTTTATAAGGTAGCGCTCCATTCTATCCCCTTTCTACGCCAATCAACTCGTTCTATTATCATGACACAAACTTGAAACGTCTTTCCTCCCCAAACATGGGGTGCGACTTAGATGAGATGTATCGAAACTATTGTGATTATAGTTTCAATCCACGCACCCACATGGGGTGCGACGCATCCTTCTTCACCTCAAGGTTTGCGCCAAAGTTGTTTCAATCCACGCACCCACATGGGGTGCGACCTCAATGCGATGGTTGACATCTGCATGAGCAACGGTTTCAATCCACGCACCCACATGGGGTGCGACTCTATCTCAACTCCTAGTGCGTACGCCAGTTTGGTTTCAATCCACGCACCCACATGGGGTGCGACTTGACCTCCTGTGAGTTGTTGAAGTCGTGCTCCTTGTTTCAATCCACGCACCCACATGGGGTGCGACTTGTGATGTCCATGGCGAGCCTGTCCACCTCGGTGTTTCAATCCACGCACCCACATGGGGTGCGACATGAAGTACAAAGGCTCCACTTTCGAATACCGGGTTTCAATCCACGCACCCACATGGGGTGCGACTCAAGGCTGACAAATACTACACCTTGAAGAATGGTTTCAATCCACGCACCCACATGGGGTGCGACTTATCCGCAAGGGTATATTGCTCGTAGGATGTACGTTTCAATCCACGCACCCACATGGGGTGCGACAGCATATTCAATAAATGATTGAATATGACTATGCAAAGATAGTCATTTTGCGAGAAAAGACAAAATAACAATAAGGACATTTACTCTTTTCTGTAATATTCATCTAACTTTCTAACTATCAGTACTTGCGAAAGTTCCTAAGATTATGCAACACTTTAGATTCGCAGATGCAATCTAAATGATTAAATTACCTGTGACATCAACAGCCATATTTTTCCCACATGATTCAACTTTTCGTTCCCAATTCTTACCTAGCATATAGAATCTTATACTGTCACTATCTCTATCAATGATAGCTTTTAAGCGTTCTTTTAAAATCACGAATTGAGATTCTGTCAAGACACATTCAAATACAGAATTCTGTACTCTATGACCATAGTCCAAACAGGCCCTTGCCACCTTCCGCAAACGCCTTGCACCATTTTGTGAGGTGATATTCACATCATACGTTATCAAAACAAACATAAGCTATTTAATTAAAAACACAGGATAGTCATCCAAGTCTTTACGAATAAACCTGGCCAACAACATCGCTTGAATATAAGGAAGCAAACCTATATTTACCTTTTCATTCAGATAAGGATGAGTTATCTGCTCTTTCTTCCTATTTTGCCAAACTGTAAGTATCGTTTTTCGTCCAGAGTCTGTCATGATAATCCCATCATCACCCTGTTGAAGAAAATCCTTGACTGTGATTTGTTTTCTATTGATCAACGACAAGACAAGTCTATCGCCAAGATAAGCCCGAAGTTCTTCCATCAAATCTAAAGACAAGGAGGCTCTACCAGGTCGTAATGTATGCATAAAACCAACATATGGATCCAGTCCAATAGTTTCTAAGGCAGATGTCATATCATTACATATCAATGTATAAACAAAAGACAACATAGCATTGATCGCATCTTTAGGCGGACGCCTATTGCGACCTGCAAATATAAAATCATCCTTTTGATTCAGCAAGAGACGGGAGAACACCCCAAAGTAACAAGTTGCAGCCTCTCCCTCTATTCCTCTGACACTATCTATATTATCAGCATTCAATACTCTTTTTTTACATCTGAGCAAATTATCCGCAGCAGACTCTATGCCATCATCACACCCATTGTCTCTAACAAAACGACGCAAAATATTACGATAGTTTTGTATTTTTCCTCCAATAAACAACCTGCTTAAATGAAGAGCGTAATGGGAGTCATCAGAATACTTATACTGTGCCTTTCTTAACAACACGTTTCCTCTTGTTGGACCTTGTGAACGGCTAATATACCTTCCCTGTGGTGAAAGGAAAGTCAAGGATACATTGTTGTCAGCACACAACTTCATCAGACCTGGACTAGCACCCATATAGCCAAATGTAACTATTTGCTCAAGGTTATGGATGGGAATGCGAAAGATTTCGTTTTGCTTGACTGAGACCACCACATTCAACCCATCTTTACTAAGATAGGCTTCTGCTGTTGTAACATATAACGTGTTAAGTAATATCCTCATATAGATTTCCATTTAGATATGTGACAACTTGAGAACAATCACTTATTTCAGGTAGACATATATTCTTCAAGGAGCAATTTTTGCAATGCGGATCCTTCTCCACCCGTGGTAACATCCCTCTTTTGAAGATACGATGCATTTGTTCCGCACACTGACGCGTTGTTCTTCTTAATGCTTCTGAAATCGTTATTGTTTCCCTATGTTTTACTTCGTTATAATAAAGAGCCCCATAAGGAATATTGATGTTATACATTTCCTCCAAGCACATAACTTGAGCAGCCAACTGCACTTCATCTCTTTCGTCAAGTTTACTACGTCCTCTTTTGTATTCCACGGGATAAGGTTTCCAATATCCTTTATAGCGGTTGTGGAAGATGGCATTTTCCGGAGAAGACGACGGTATCAGTTCCACAGCATCGGTTATGCCATAAAGCCCAAGCTCCTTGGATGCTATATGCAAAGAGCGGAGGGTTATGACATCACCATTCTTCTGTCGATAAAATGGATTGTCAACATTCTTATGCAGGAACTCACCTTCTGTTGTCAGTTTATTGTCTGCCCATTGCTGCTCAATATGAATCAAAGCCCATTGCCGGGGACAGAACATAAAGTGCTGTATCCCCGACAACATGAGCATTTCTTCTTCAGTATACATGCTATGATACTAAATCAGTTCTTTTATAGTCACACCTGGGAAAGCCGTCTTCAAATCATCATCAGAAGGCACCTTTACATCGTAATCTGAGAATGAGCGAGGAAACTCAATGCCGTCTTTAAGTTTAATTTGAACAAGGTCAAACAACTGCCCAGCTCTAGCATTACCTAAAGGAGAATCGTGTTTGAAAACGATTAATCCTCTTGGATTCATTTCACCTCTAGCCGCAGAATGATCATTCTCGAAAGCATTTATCAGTGCTTCAAATAAAAGGTCTTTATCTTCTTCAGAAAATCCTGTTTTAACAGCATCTGTGGCCGATATAAAGCCATGCATACGATAAAGTCCATAACTTACGGTATATTTATTACCAATAGTATTGTTCTTTTCCAAAGCATCGCTTTCCTTTGTGATACAGCAACGAGTAACAGAATTCGACTTTGAGAAAATAGGATTAATAGAGCGAGCAAAGGTGAACTGAACAGGACCGCGCACAACACCAAGT
>CAKPTK010000012.1 GCA_934190685.1 uncultured Prevotella sp. | reverse complement strand
CGGCATCTCAACAATGTAAAATAAAAGCGAAACAAGTTCTCTTTTATTTTGTATTGTCTTCGATTTGCACTACCTTTACAGAATGTAGGCGGCATCTCAACAATGTAAAATAAAAGCGAAACAAGTTCTCTTTTATTTTGTATTGTCTTCGATTTGCACTACCTTTGCAATTAATAAAAACGAACCTTATGCGCGTACTGATTGTAAACACAAGTGAGAAAAAGGGTGGGGCGGCGGTTGCCGCCAACCGCTTGACCGAGGCGCTCATCAATAATGGTGTCAAGGCGAAGATGCTCGTCATGGAGAAGCAGACTTCCTCCATCTATGTGGCGTCTTGTGTCGGTCATTGGTGGGGATTGTTGTGCTTTTTTCTTGAGCGCTTGGTCATTTGGATTACCAATCTGTTTAGCCGTAAAAATCTATTTACGGTCTCCATCGCCAATTGGGGTACGGACATCACCAAGACGGCGGAGTTTGCCGAAGCCGACGTTATCCATCTTCATTGGACCAATCAGGGCTTTCTTTCCTTACGCTCCTTGCGCAAAATCTTGGACAGCGGCAAGCCTGTCGTGTGGACGATGCACGACATGTGGCCCTGCACTTCCATCTGCCATTATTCTTATGATTGTATGCGGTTTACACAGGAGTGTGGCGATTGCCCGTTCCTGCGTTTCCCTCATCGGCATGACCTCTCTTGGCGGGTAATGAGAAAGAAAGAAAAACTGATGAAAGGGCATCGCATCCAGATGGTGGCGGTGAGCAATTGGTTGGCGGAGCAAGCCCGCCGGAGCACTGTCACGAAGTATCAGAACATCTCTGTGATTCCCAATGCCTTGTCCCTTTCCCATTTCCATCTATTGTCCCGAAGCGACAGCCGTGAGATGCTCGCTCTTCCCGATCGCAAAATCATCGTGTTCGGTGCCGCCCGGATTGACGCTCCGATTAAAGGCATAGACTATTTGCTGGAGGCACTCAACCTCTTGATAGAACGTAAAGCCTATCGCCGGGAAGATTTGTTCCTGGTGCTCTTTGGCGGCTTGAAGGATGAATCTTTGAAACAACGAATACCCGTTGATTTCAGCTATCTGGGCTTTGTCAAGGACGAGGATGACCTGTCGGCGGTCTATTCAGCCTCCAATGTCGTAGTGTCGTCGTCTCTTTATGAGACCTTTGGGCAGACGCTTATCGAGGCACAAGCTTGCGGTTGTATTCCTGTGTCGTTTAATAATAGCGGACAATGCGATATCATCGAGCACAAAGTGAACGGATATCTTGCCGAGTACAAGTCGGTGGAAAGTCTTGCGGACGGCATTGACTGGGGATTGAAGGCGGAAATTCCAGCAGCCCAACTTCGGAACAACGTCATTCGGAAATATTCAGAAAGTGTCGTGGCGAAAAGCTATATCGACCTGTATAATCAAATAGCGAAGACAAAAGCATGATTAAGTTTTCTATTATCACCATCACGTATAACGCTGCTTCGGTATTCAACCGTACAGTTGAAAGTGTGCTCCATCAACACTACCGTCAAGTGGAGCATATCATTATAGACGGCGCTTCTACCGACAAGACGCTTGCTCTTGCCAAAGACTATATGGAGCGTTCCTACGCTTCCTCCAACGGTCACGACATTCGTATCGTTTCCGAACCGGACAATGGCATTTACGACGCCATGAACAAGGGCATTGCCCAGGCATCGGGCGATTACATCTGTTTTCTGAATGCTGGAGACAGTTTGCCTTCTGACGACACGCTTGACCAAATTGTCTCCAATGCCGCTTTGTCCGAAACACGGACGGAAGGTTTCCCGTTGCCGGCAGTGCTCTATGGCGACACCCACGTGGTGGATGCGAACGGTCGGTTCTTGCACCGCCGTCGGCTCACCCCTCCCGAACAACTCACTTGGCGCTCTTTCAAACATGGCATGTTGGTCTGCCATCAGGCTTTTTATGTCCGTACAGACATAGCCCGCGAGGTGCCTTACGATTTGCAATACAAGTATTCTGCCGATGTGGATTGGTGCATACGCATTATGCGCTTGGCTGGTGAAAGAGGCTTGCAACTGAAAAATGTGCATGCGGTATTGGCGAATTATCTGCAAGAGGGAACTACCACACGCCACCATAAGGAATCGCTCAAGGAACGTTTCCATATCATGTGCCATTACTATGGCTCGTTCTCCACCGTGTGCATGCATCTTTGGTTTGCGGTCAGAAACATCATCAAATAACTTTATAACCATGAACAAGAAGACTTTTATCTTTTTACTCACTGCAATTGTCGGCTTTCTCCTTCCCGCACTTGCCATCTCTCGCCAGTCGACGGACGCTACTGTCGTCGATGCGATGACCGGTGCCAGTGAGCAGACAGAACAGAAAACCGTACAGCCTGCGAATGGGGTTGGAAATCTCCAAAAGGGAGACTACGGTTACCTCTATTGTCACATGAGTGGGTTGGGGGAGTGGACCGCCTATGCCATCAGCCGTGACGGTTATCATTACGAGGATATTCTGGGCGGAAAGCCGATTTTTGATCCTGCTCAGCATGCCCGTATAGAGGGCGGCACACGCGACGCCTATATCTGTCGCACCCATGACGGCAAGGGCTATCTCATGGTCACCACGGATATGAGCAATGCCAAATCCCGCACGTGGAACAACTTCGGCATTGATTTGCTCCGCAGCAAAGACCTGATACATTGGGAGTCGGTGACGTTTGATTTCCGCAAGGGCCCTGCGATATTCTGTGATCCAGAGTCACCGGATTGTTATAAGGACTATTCCACCATAAACCGTGTCTGGGCTCCGCAGATTTTCTGGGATTGCAACTACAAGTGGCCTAACGGCAAGAAGGGCGGCTATATGATTTATTACTCGCTGCTCAATCCCAAGGAGGAAGGTTATGACCGCATGTATTATTCCTACGCCGATGAGACTTTTACGAAAATCACCAAACCTCGCCTGCTCTTTGATTGGGGATATGCGACGATTGACGCCGACATCAACTATCTGCCATCGGATGGTCTCTATCACATGCTGATCAAAAAAGAGGGCGGAAAGCCAGGCATCTATACGGCGACCGCCAAATCCATCACGGGTCCCTGGAGTAATCCTGTGGAAGATGACTATGTGAGCTTTGAGGGAAAGAAGAAATGTGAAGGTTCATCAGCCTTCCAACTGATTGGCGACAGCACTTGGCGTGTTGCCTATATTGAATACTCCTCCAAGCCGAGACATTATCGCATTTGCAAGGCTGACAAGTATCTTCGCAATTTCTCTTCACCTGTGGATATTGAAGGCGTCACGGGGCCTCAACATGGTTCTTTCATGCGCCTGACCAAGAAAGAATACATGCGCTTGAAGGCTTGGTCTGACAGCAATAAAAGTAAATAAAATCGTCTACCTGATATCAGGGTGGCCTCTTGGAAAATCAAATCATATTGTTGCTGGGGAAAGGCGACAATATGATTTGATTTTGTTTTTTTTTGTGAAAGGTGAAAAAGTACTTATGCTATGAAATGTGAAAGATATTAAGTTAAAGAATGTGTGCGTACACATATATATAGTTTCTTTGGGTAGACGTATAAAGTACACTCTAAATCCGCCTTTTTGTACACAATGGATAATATACGAACGATATGAATAGTATTATAATAAAGGAATGTTTTACCTTTGTGACACAAATTTAGCAATCGAAACATAAAACCAAAAAATAACAAAACCAGTAATCAGTGTTGGACGGAAATGTATGTCCGCACTCCTTACCTATCAAAACCATCCAAGTATGAACAATAACAAAATCCTGAAATGTTCAGTTCTACCCTTGGCTCTGTGCTTCTCGACGATGACCTTGTCGCCTATATCGGTGTTGAAGGCAAGTGCCGAGATTCAGAACACACAGCAAGGAGAACTTGTGAAAGGTACAGTTGTCGACGATGCTGGAGAACCCATCATCGGCGCAAGTGTCGTTGTTGTAGGTGGCAATGCTGCCTTAGGTGCTATAACCGATATCGATGGTCACTTTGCCATCAAGGTTAAGCCCGGACAAAAGCTCAAAATCACTTATGTGGGCTACAAAGAGTCTGTGGTCGTTGCCAAGCAGGGCATGAAAGTGCAAATGAAGACTGCCGACCAGACACTGGACGAAGTGACGGTCGTGGCTTACGGTGTGCAGAAGAAAGTGACGGTGACCGGTGCCTTGTCTTCTATCAAGAGTGAGGACCTCACCCGTACTCCTGTCTCTTCTGTCAACAATGTGCTGGCTGGACAGTTGTCCGGTGTGACCACCGTTCAGTATTCTGGTGAGCCGGGTTCCGACGCCGCCTCGATTTTCGTCCGCGGTAAGGGTAGTTGGGTAGACTCCAACCCACTCATCCAAGTGGATGGTGTGGAACGCTCGATGAATGATATCGACCCGAACGAAATCGAGAGCATCACCGTCTTGAAAGACGCTTCCGCAACGGCTGTGTTTGGTATCCGTGGCGCCAACGGCGTTGTGCTGATAACTACGAAACGTGGTAAGGAAGGCAAGGCCAAGATTTCCGCTTCTACATCTTTCTCCGCTTTGACGCCGACCAAGATGGTGGAGCAGGCCTCTTCTTACGATTATGCCATGTTCTATAATCAGATGAGAAATAACGATGGATTGAAAGACCGTTTTCTTCCTGGCGTTATCCAGAAGTTCAAGGATGGCTCTGATCCGATTCGTTTCCCGAACACACGTTGGGCTGACTACATCATGAAGGATGTCACTATGCAGACCCAAAGCAATGTCAACATCTCAGGTGGCACAAAAGCTGTGCGCTACTTCATCAGTGCCGGTATGTTCACACAAGGCGGTTTGTTCAAAGGCTTTGAGCAAAGCTACACCAATGACTATCGTTACAAGCGTTTCAACTACCGTGCCAACTTGGATATAGATTTAACGAAGACCACCACTTTGAGCGTTAACCTTGCCGGCATGACAGACGAGGCTAAAAAGCCATACACCAGCATGGGCTCGTCAGGTATGATTAAGAATATGTATTATGCCACACCTTTCTCAAGCCCCGGTGTGGTGAATGGCAGATTCATCACGAATGGAATTGACGCTGACGACAACCAGGATGGCAACATGCTTCCTTTTGTCGGTGGTAATGGTATGGCATACTACGGCACAGGTTTCAGCAATACAAACAACAACAAGTTGAGCATGGACTTGAAGTTGACCCAGAAACTCGACTTCATCACCAAAGGCTTGACTTGGCATATCAAAGGTTCTTATAACAGTTCTTATGCAGTCTATAAGAGTGGCTCCGCCAGCATGGCCACTTATACACCTGTATATAAAAAGGTATTGGATGAGGAAGGAAATCCCGTTCTTGACGAAGAAGGAAATCCTACCTACCAGATGCTTTACCGTAAGAGTGGCGATACCACCACTCCTTCTTATGGAACATCTACAGGCAAGGGGCGTGACTGGTATGTGGAGACTGCGTTAAACTACAATCGTACCTTTGGCTTGCATACCGTGACAGGTCTGTTGCTCTACAACCAGAGCAAACAGTATTATTACAGTTCATCCTATGCGGACATTCCACGTACTTATGTTGGTTTGGTTGCCCGTGTCACCTACGATTGGAACCACCGCTACATGGCAGAGTTCGATTTCGGTTACAATGGTTCCGAGAACTTCGCTCCCGAGCGTCGTTATGGTTCTTTCCCCGCAGGCTCTGTAGGATGGTTGATCAGTGACGAGCCTTTCTTCAAGCCTTTGAAAAAGGTGGTGTCCTTCTTCAAACTTCGTGGTTCTTGGGGTAAGGTCGGTAGCGATAAGATTGGAACCCGTTTCGCCTATCTCCCAGACCCATACAACGTGAACCAGACTGCGCTCTTCGACCGTACTGGTTATGATGGCGGTTCTTACGGCTACATCTTCGGTACCCGTTACGGTCAGGTTGCGGAAAATGCAAAATATGGTGCTGTGGAAGGTGCCAAGAACAATCCGCTCGTAACTTGGGAAACCGCTTTCAAGCAAGACTATGGTTTCGACTTGAACTTCTTCAATGAGCGTCTACGCACCACTTTCGATTATTACCATGAGAATCGTAAGGACATCTTCCTCAGTGACGGTACTGTTCCTTCCATTGTCGGATTCACTCCGCCAAAGTCCAATCTTGGTAAAGCCGAGTCTTGGGGTTATGAAGTGTCGGTAGGATGGAACGACAAGATTGGCGACAACTTCCGTTATTGGGCAAAGATGAACCTTTCTTACAACCAGAACAAGGTGATTGAGGCCAAGGAAGCTCCTCAGAACAATGAATACCAATATTCTAAGAACCACCGTATCGGTGCCCGCTCTCAGTACAAATTCTGGAAATATTACTATGAAGGCGCCGAGGCTGACTACGAGAAAGAATTCGGTTCTCCATTCCCGACACAATTGGTGTCAAAACTTGAATATGGTGACGCAGTCTACGTAGACCTTGACAAGAATGGCAAGATTGACGGTAATGATAACAGCCGTGACTATGGCTACACAGATGATCCACAGTATATCGTAGGTCTCAACCTCGGTTTCCAGTGGAAGAGCCTGAGCTTCAATGCCCAGTTGACAGGTGCTTGGAATGTGAGCCGTATGATCAGCGATGTTTTCCGTCAGCCGTTCCTCAGCAACAATTCCTCGACAGAAGGTGGTTTGCTCCAATACCATGTGGACAACACTTGGACAAAGGAAAATCCTTCACAAAGTGCTGAATATCCGCGTGCGACTTGGACCAACGCTTCTCAGAACTATGCCACCTCAACACTCTATGAGAAAGATGCCAAGTATCTCCGCTTGAAGACTCTCCAAGTGGCTTACGATTTCCACTTCCCATTCATGAAAGTGCTGGGATTGACACAGTTGCAGCTTGCGCTGAGCGGTTACAACCTCTTTACATTGACTCCGTATAAGTGGGGCGACCCGGAGACCCGCGCTTCCAATGCACCCTCTTATCCTCTTCAGAGAACCTATACAGCCAGTCTTAAAATCGGATTCTAAACGAAATTACGAATATGAAATTATATAACAAACTATTCATAGGCGTTGCCGGTATGATGCTAGGAGCCTCCGTCTTCACCGCCTGTACCGACAAGATAGCCTTCGGCAATGCTTTCCAGCAGAAGCCGTCAGGCTCAACCGTAACCAAGGATACGGTGTTCAACAGTCCTACCTATACAGAGCAATTCTTGACTTCCATCTATGCGCTCCAGTATTACGGATTACCTTATAATAATAATTGTGGCAATAGTGCGAGTCCTTGGACTGGTAAGTTTGACCAGCTCACCGACTGCTGGTTGATGCACTGGAACAGCAATACCATCTGGAATGAGTACTATTCCGGTACGCTTGACGCTACCAAGACACCTTTGCTCAGTTTCACTGGCGACAATGTGTGGCAGGCAGTGCGTGCAGCTTGGTTGTTGATTGAGAATGTGGACAATGTGCCAGGTCTGTCGGAAGAGAAGAAGGCTTCTTTCAAGGCACAAGCCAAGTGCTTGCTTGCCGCCCGCTATTTCGACTTGTTCGCCGTTTATGGCGGTCTGCCTATTGTTGACCACTCGTTTGAGGGAACGGAAAGCTCTTATAGTTTGCCACGTGCAACAGTGGAGGAGACAGTCAACTTTATGGTAAATTTGCTGGATGAGGCGATTGACTCCAATGCGCTTCCTTGGGCATACAATGGCAACACCACAGAAACCGACGCCGCCAACAACACGGGCCGTTGGACTGCAGCGGGTGCCGAGGCTCTGAAGGCCAAGATCTTGACTTATGCAGCCTCTCCTCTTTTCAATGCGGAACAAGGCTATTATGGCGGAACGTCAGAAGCCGAGCAACAGCATTTGGTTTGGTATGGCAATTTTGACCAGCAGCGTTGGCAAAAGGCATTGGCGGCTTGTGAGAAATTCTTCCAAGACTTGAACGCCAAGGGCCACTATCAGTTGGTGACCACCGACTATTTAGGCTTGAGCAAGAGCAACAACACCTATCGTCTGGCTTATCGCCGTGGTTATATCGACCAGGCCAGTCCTGAAGTTCTCCATTCCGTTCGTGTCCATGGTTACGACTCATACGGTTCGAAGTCTTACGTTTGGCATGCTTGGCTTGACAATCCAGCACGTTTGAACTGTCTGCCGACAACCGAATATGTGGACTTGTTCCCTTGGCAGGATGGCAAGCCTTTCAATTGGGATAAAGACCTGGCAGCAGGAAACATCAATGGTGAGAAGGGCCGTCTGTTCTTCAAGTATCAGAGAAAGATGGGTGTGACCCTGAAGACACCACAGCGCGATCCACGCCTTTATGAGGAGTGTATCGTGACGGGCCAGCAGTATTCTTTGGATGGAACCACCGGCAAGCCCAATGGAGATGTCTATGAGTTGTGGGTTGGTGGCTACGACGCCAAGTTCAATGTAGCCACATGGGACGAGAAGAACAGCGAGCTGAAGATGACAGAAGCCTTGTCACAGCGTTACGCCTCTGGATTCGACTGCAACAAATATTATATCGGCACAGACTATCAGCGTACCTTCTTCACACAGTGGGTATCCCTGAGCATGAGCGAGATGTATTTGATGTATGCTGAGTGTTTGGCACAGTGCGGCCGCTTGCAGGAAGCACTCGATCAGATGAATATCGTCCGCAAGCGTGTCGGCTTGGGCAAGGTAGAATCCTATACTCCGGCGTTGAAAACAGACAAGAACGCCCTTATCGAGGAAATCTTGGCTGAGCGTGCCCGTGAGTTGGGCTTGACCAACAACCACTATTATGACATGATTCGCTACAAGCATGGTGATTGGATGACCAAGCCTCTGCATGGCTTGCTGACTTTCCGTATGCAGAAGAATGCCGAGGGGCAGTGGGAGCGTGCTTATCGTCCTTGGAAGGGCGACGACAAGAATGCGAACGTGGCAGAACCTTCTTGCTTCCAGTACGAGAAGTTTGAAATCTCTAACTGCAAGCATGCTTTGTGGGGCCAAGATCCTACATCACAGAACGTGACCAAATGGTTCTTGTGGCCTTTCCCGCAGACAGAAATCAACAAGGGATATGGCTTGGTCCAGAACCCGGGTTGGGAATAAACCTTTCTTAATGCTAATAAAGAAAAAACTATGAACAAGAAAAATATATATGCGCTGTCTTTGCTGGTGGGGTGTGTCTTGCCAGTAACAGCACAAACAGATAGCCTGTCTTTTGCAAAACAAAAGATTGAGGTCGGAGCCAACAAGGACTTTGCCCGCGACCAGTCCACGGCAGCTGTCACCATCATCCAGAACAAGGACGTCAACAAGCGTTCCGCCAAGAACATTGGCAACTCTATCATTGGACAAGGTGGTAATGGTTTGGTATCCTTGCAGAGTGGCGGTACCTATTTCAGCAGCAATCCCACCTTCTATGTGCGTGGCTTGCAGACCTTGAGTTCCAGTTCTCCGCTGATCTTGGTGGATGGCATCGAGCGCAATATTACTGTTGTGGACCCTTCCGAGGTTGACCATGTTGCCATTCTGAAGGATGCCGCCGCTGTCGCCCTCTATGGCAACAAAGGTATCAATGGTGTGATCGAGATTACGACCAAACGCGGCAAGGCCAATACCCGTGAGATCACTGTCAACTACGATCATCTCTTCAACTATCAGATAGACCGTCCTAAGTTCATCAACGCCCAAACCTATGCCAAGGCGATGAACGAGGCTGTGGGCTATGAGAATCCCGGTTCTGTGAAATACACACCCGAGGAGGTGGAAGCTTTCGGCAGCGGCAGGTATCCCGACCTTTATCCGAATGTCAACTGGGTGGACGCCACCTTCCGTCATCACGGTGTGACCAACAAGGTGGGAGCCGAGGTGACTGGCGGTGGATCGAAGTTCCGCTATTATACAGGCATCAACTTGTTGTCTGACAAGGGATTCATTCTGAACACCACCGACGACAACAACAACAATACACAGGACAAGTATGTACGTGGCAACTTGCGCATTAACTTGGACATCGACTTGACGCCGACCACCCTGTTGAAGGTGAACACGTTGGGTATGTTGAGCGAAATGTCGCAGCCCGGCAACGGCTTGAATCTGTGGAACTTGATGTACACCATTCCTTCCGCAGCCTTCCCTGTCAAATATCAGTCTACAGGCAATTGGGGCGGTAGCTCCACTTGGTCGGGTGTCAACAATCCTGTAGCAAACACCGCAGGTGCCGCCTATTACAAAGTGCATGAGCGCTCCTTGTTTGCCGACATGTCCATCAACCAGGATTTGGGTATGTTCTGGAAGGGTTTGAGCGCCACTGCCCGCATGGGTTATGACACCTATTCAACCATCTATGAGGACCACAGCAAGGAATTTGTTTATGGTTTCTATGCACCCGCTTCCTGGGCTAATGGAGTTCCGACAGCAGGAGCCTATAATACAGGTGGTAAGCCAGGTACACAAGGCACTGGCGCTGGAACCAAAGCCTATGAGCGTCGTTTCCACTTCGATGCAGGCTTGAACTTCGAGCGCAACATTACCCCGCTTGACTATCTCTATTCGTCCTTGCGCTATGTTTATGAATATGAGGATGTGACGGGTGTCAACACAACGGTTTACCGTCAGAACGCCACATGGTTGACACACTACGCATATAAGAACCGCTACATCGCAGAGATGGCTATGGTACTGACGGGTTCCAGCCGCTTGGCTCCCGGTCACAAGTGGACATTCGCTCCTACCTTCAGTGCCGCTTGGGTGGCAAGTAACGAAAACTGGATGAAAGACGCCAAGTGGGTCAACTTCTTGAAGTTCCGTGCTTCCTATGGTCGTGTCAATGCCGACTATCTGCCGGGTGTCAACATGGACGTTTGGACTTACTACACACAATATTACACCACCAATGGTGTGACCTATCCGTTTGACTCGGGTTATGGTTCAACCTTCGGCGGTACGACCCTGGGTCAGATGGCTACAGCCCATCCAAGCCATGAGAAATCAGACAAGTACAACATCGGTCTTGATGCCACCCTCTTTGGCGGCCTTGATCTCCAGTTGGACGCCTACTATCAGCGCCGTTCGGACATCTGGCGTGATGGATCCAGCGTTTACGGTAGCGTGATTGGTGGTTTCGGTGCACCTTACGTAAATGCCGGCGTTGTCAACCACTGGGGTTTTGAAGCTTCTGCCGACTATACTCATAAAATCGGTCAGGTGCAGTTCAATATTGGTGCCACCGTCGCTCTCAACAAGAACAAGATCAAGAGCATGGCAGAGGAGCCAAGAGCTTATAAGAACCTCATCCAGACAGGTGGAACCCTCGGCTGGTATAGCAGCACGGCTGGTTATACACCAATCATGGGCTACAAGGCCATCGGCTTGTTCCAGAGCAAGGAAGAAATCGAGAACAGCCCCAAGCAGATGCTGGGCGACGTCCTTCCTGGAGATATCAAATATGAGGATGTAAACCACGACGGTGTCATCGATGCCAACGATATGGTGAAGATGGGACACAGCACCGTTTGTCCAGAGCTCTACTATACCTGCCATATCGGTGCAGAGTGGAAAGGACTCGGTTTTGACGCCATGTTCCAAGGTGTCGGCAGATATTCTGCCATGCTCAACACCACAGGCTACTATTGGGGACTGATCAACAACACCTCTCTTTCCCAGTATGTATACGACAACCGTTGGACAGAACAGAACCGTAATGCAGAATTCCCACGCTTGAGCAGCTCCACCAACAAGAACAACTATCAGTCAAGTACCTTCTGGCTTCGTGACCGCTCGTTCTTCAAGTTGCGCAATGTGGAAGTGTACTACAATTTCTCCAAGCATCTGTTGTCAAAGACAGGCTTCCTCAATGCCGCCAAATTGTATGTCCGTGGCACCGACCTCTTCACACTCGATCATTTGAACAGTGTGGATGCAGAATACTTCGGCACTTCAAGTCCATTGACCAGAAGTGTGATTGTTGGAGCGTCAGTAACATTCTAAACCTACTTAAAGAAAAGAATTATGAAACTGAAAAATATCGTATTGGCTACCGCACTTGGCGCCACCGCCTTGACTTCTTGCTCCGACAAGATGAACTACAAGGAGTATAATGGCTATGATGTGGAATACATTCAGAAGATGTTCAGCCGTGTAGGCGGTCTGATGACCTATATATATAAGGACTTCGACAGTGACTTCGGTGCCTATTCCGGAGCAGTCTTGGGCTCAGCCACCGACGAGTCTGTTTACTCCCATCCAGGTAATGCCATCGAGGATTTCTACAATGGCTCATGGGGCGCCACCAATGCCAAGTCAACTATCTGGAGCCAGGCGTGGGACGGCATCACCTATTGTAACTTGGTGCTCGACCAATTCTCCAATCTGACCTTCCCTGAATATACCCTTGACATTCACTACAAGGAGGAGATGGCCCAGTATAAGAACTATGAGTATGAAGCACGTTTTGCCAGAGCCTACTTCTATTTCGAGTTGGTTCGTCAGTACAAGAATGTGCCTTTGAAACTGCATGACATGGATGCCGATGCCGCCAACAAGTTGCCTCAAGCTTCCTCGGATGAAATCTTCCAGTTCATCGACGACGAATGCGCCGACATTCAGGACAAGATTGTAGAGGACTACACCTCTGTAGGTTTCCCCTCAACAGCCGAGACCGGTCGTGCCGGCAAGTTGGCGGTGATGGCGCTGCGTGCTCGCGCCGCCCTCTACCATGCCAGCCCCCTGTTCAACACCAACAATGACAAGAGCCTCTGGTTTACGGCAGCCCAACGCTGCCAGGAAGTGCTTGTCGAGGCTCAGAACGAGGGCAAGACACTCGCCAAGGACTATAGCAAACTGTTCCTGGCTGACGGCATGAAGGATGTGGACACCCAGAAGGAGTTTATCTTTGGTAGCCGCTCTTTGACAGCGAACAACAGTTTTGAGAAATACAACTTCCCAATCGGCATGGAGAATGCCGGTGGCGGTAACTGTCCAACCCAAAACTTGGTCGACGCTTTTGAGATGACCAATGGAAAGGCCATCGACGAGCAGGGCAGTGGCTATGACCCGCAGAATCCTTATGCCAATCGCGACAAGCGTCTTGCTCTGATTGTGGCCCGTAACGGCGAACAATGGCCAAACTCAGCCAAGGCACCTTTGGAGACCTATGTGGGTGGCGCCAACTCTTCCAGTGTGACCTATGGAACACCGACAGGCTATTATCTGAAGAAATATGTCAATCCTACATTGGTTATCGGTAACACGAATCCGGGCACTGCCGCTCACATTTGGGTAATCTTCCGTTTGGCGGAATTCTATCTGGACTATGCGGAGGCTGTGCTGAACTATACAGGTGACGGCTACACCAAGCCAAACGGCCTTTCCCGTACAGCGGCTCAAGCCATCAATGTAGTCCGCAAGCGTGCCGGTCAGCCAGATATGGCTTCTGGTCTTTCCTTCGAGCAGTTCAAAAAGAAATATGAAAACGAGCGTTTCGTGGAACTCGCCTTTGAAGGCCACCGTTTCTTCGACCTCCGTCGTTGGAAGAACGCTCCTGAATATCTGAAGACTATCCGCAAGATGACCATCACCAAAACAGACGATGGCTTGACCTTCACACCGGGCGTGCTTGAGACCCGTAAATGGGAAGACAAGTGGTATCTGTTCCCATTCCCACAGAAGGATGTCCTCAACTGCGGTTACAAGCAGAACCCTGGTTGGTAAGATAAAATCCAGGTCGGTTGGGACCCAGGTCCCGACCGACTCCTAATAAAAACGCAATATTTAATCATTAATTTTAAAATCAAGAACTATGAGAAAGTTTTATCTCTTCATTGTCGCTCTTTGCGCAATGGCGCTGAGTGCGCAGGCTGGTGTTAAGGTTATCTACAACCAGAACTACCAGACCGTTTCAGATGCCGCTTCTTCAGGTTGGATCGGTCAGGTTTCTGGCGGACTGGCAATGGGAAGTACAGACGACGGTACTAAGTATGTGCAGTATTCTACAGGTGCCAACAACGACCGTTCCGCCCATCTCCTTTGGGGTGAGGATTTGTTGAAAAGCCAAAACGTCACTTCTTATTCCCTTAGTTTCTATTTCTCTATCGTAGCTTTTGGTAGCAATCACACCACAAGTGAGATTGCCGTGATGTCGGACGAGAACACTTGTACCGATGGTCCTAACTCAAACTTCCGTAATCCTTACATTACCAAGGAAAAAGCCAACAAGGTGAACACCAATTGGTTGTTTGACTTGACTCAGTTGGCACAGTATGACGCTGACAATAAGCAAACTGGAATTTCCGCTACAGGCGATCAACCATTTGCTGTCAATGGCGATTCCACCAATCAGGTGAAGTTGTCTTCCGGCATGTTCTATTGTGTAACCCTTGATGTAGACACCGAGGCTCGTACCGTTGACTATTCTGTTACGACTGTTGACGGTGAGAGTGTGACCTCTGGCGTTTACAATGTTCCAGAGGGTGCCAACATGTATGCTACCGGACTCTATTATCTTGGAGGCCGTTATCAGAATGTTTCCCGTTTCACCTTGATTCAAATTACAACAGAATCAGAAGGAGACTTTGCCAACAAACCAACCATCTCTTTGACAAAGATTGACAACGCCAACCGTGAGTATACTATCGGTTTCATGGAAGGCGAGACCCTCCACTTGAAATATCAGGGCGGTGAAGAGCAAGTCATCTCTTATGACGACGCCTCTGTTGAGGACGGAAACTATGTTTGGCAAAACAATGGTACAGCTGGTACTTTGGAGGCTTGGACTACTTCAGGTGATGCAACCTCCGATGTGAACACAATGGAGGTTGAGAATGATGTCGTTTCTCTTCCTGCAGCAACAGCTGAAATCGCCAATGTGGAAGTTGGTTATGGTAAGACCTACAAGTTGCAGGCAAGTAATGCAGATGTGCCATTGCAGCCACAGTTGTTCCTCGATTATACCTTCACCGACAAAAATGGCAATATCATCAAGGACAAGGATGGTGTTGAAATTCAAGGCAAAGGCAAGTCTCCTGGCCAGGAAGTGACTGTTCCTTGCGAGGGCTTCCTGAACATCACGACAAAGGCAGCAGGCTATGCTCCTGCTTCAACTACTATCGAGAACAACATTGAGTATGAAATCAAACACGACTTCAACTTCGCTCATTTGGGCGAGTCTGATTTCGCTAACGCCGGCTTCGCTGCCGATGGCAATGTAGGTGGCAACTATGCAACTTATGGTCGTCTTTATTGGTATTCTGCTGAGGATTCCACCAAGATGGTCTACAATGAGATTCCTCAGTTCACCAAGAAGTCTTCTGAATGGACTGACGGCAAACTTATCGATGGCATCACTTTCACCGCAACTCCAACAGTGAGTGTACACTTCTATCAGGGTGTCGGTATGGCTCTTGAAGGAAGAAAGGGTGACGATCAGAGTGGTTCATGGATTTCTTCACTCTATCTGACTGTTGACGACGCTACTGAAAACGACATCGTAGCTGTAAGCAGCTACAGCAACTACGGTTCCAACGCTTTGCATCCGGCTGTGGCTGACCAGGCTGCCTTCTTGGCTTCTGACAATGCTCCTGTGACAGCTATCCAGAAGGGTACAGACCAGATTGGTTTGTATCGTATCTCTGACTGCTTGGCACGTGTTCTCGTTTATACCGTTAAGGGTGGTGAGACAGCCATTAAGAATGTGAACACGACAACTACAGCCAAGGAAGACGTTTACTATACCATCAGTGGTATCAAGCTTCCTGCCAAGCCAACCCAGAAGGGCATCTATATCAAGAACGGCAAGACTGTTGTCATCAAGTAAGGACTTGATGAATTCTGTTCACACAGAATGACTTAAACGAATCTATTCCGGGAAGGCGTACCATGAGAATGTGCCTTCCCGGGATTTTGTCTTTTATTAAACTAAATAAAACATGAAAAAGATTGTAACTACGGTAATGGCTTTCCTGCTGACGATGTCAGTGCAGGCACAGCGCACTGTTGACAAACTGGACCGCGGCTTGGTGGCTGTCAAGACCACGAACGGCGTATTCTGTTCATGGCGTATCAATGGTGAGGAATACTATGATGTGGCATACAACATCTACCGTGACGGCGTGAGGCTCAACAGCACTCCGTTGACCGTTTCCAACTATACCGATGCATCGGGTTCTTTGTCAAGCAAGTACACCGTGAAAGCAGTGGTCCGCGGAAAAGAGCAGACCACTGCTTCTGCGGCAGTGACCCCATTGTCGAACAATTATAAGGAAATCAAGATAGCCGCTGTTCCTTCCAATATCGACGGCAGCAACATCTCGGGAGATTATGAACCCAACGATGCCATCGTGGCTGATGTGGATGGTGATGGCGAGATGGAAATATTGCTGAAACTACGTAATACAAAAGATGCAGCCAACAGTTATCCTGTTGACGGCAAAGACTTCGACATCATTCAAATATATAAGCAGAATGGCAAATTGCTGTGGTGGATAGACTGTGGACCCAACATGGTAGATTTCCAAAGTAATGAAATCAACATCGCTGCCTATGACTGGGATCAGGATGGCAAGGCTGAGTGCGTGCTTCGTGGTGCCGACGGTATGGTCATCCACATGGCAGACGGAACAACTCAGACCATAGGTGATGCCAGCGTGAACACCCGTGGCGATTTGGTGCGTTCTTCTGCCATGACGTTTACTCATACAGGGGCAGAGTATCTTCTCTATTTGAATGGTGAAACCGGCAAGCCCTATTCAGTTCGTGAATATCCGTTGAAACGCTTGGAGAGTGGAGAAACCAATTTGGAGAAAGCCTGGGGTGACGGCTATGGTCATCGCAGTTCGAAGAACTTCTTTGGAGCACCTTACCTTGATGGACGCAAACCGAGCATATTCTTGGCTCGCGGCATCTATACTCGTCACAAGATGATTGCTTATGATGTTGATCCGGCAACCCATGAGCTGAAAGAACGTTGGCGTTGGGTGAACAATACGCCAGGAAGCCCATGGTACGGACAAGGCTACCACAACTATACCATTGCCGATGTTGATTGGGACGGAAGAGATGAAATCGTGTTCGGTTCCATGGTGATTGATGACAACGGACACGGACTGAGTACAACAGGGCTTGGTCATGGCGACGCCCACCATGTGGGCGATTTTAATCCCTATGTCCATGGGCAGGAAGTGGCTGCTTGTAATGAGGATAGACCGTCTAACAACTATCGTGATGCTACAACCAGCAAGATTTATTATCGTCTGGCTGGCGGATCTGACGATGGTCGTGCCATTGCGGGCAACTTCACTGACGACGCAATTGGCGGTCAGTTCTTCTCTGGGCACGAAAGCAGCCTGATTGGTTGTGTGTCAAACAAAAGCACCGGACTGTCTACCAGCGGTGTATCCTTGAACTTCCGCATCTATTGGGACGGCGACCTCTTGGATGAATCTTTCAATGGTATGGAGGTGAGAAATTCCGCAGGTGTCATCACCAAGTACGGCAAGGGCAGGTTGGAGACTTTCACCGGCACCTTGACCAACAACGACACCAAGGCGACCCCTTGCTTCCAAGGCGATATTTTCGGTGACTGGCGTGAGGAGGTCATCATGCGCTCCTCTGACAACAAGAGCATCCGCATCTACACCACCACCATTCCGACCACTCACCGCAACTACACCTTGCTGCACGACCCACAGTACCGCAATGCGATGATTACCCAGATGAACGGTTACAACCAGCCGCCTCATGTGAGCTATTTCCTTGGTGAGAAAGAAGGCATCACGATGGCTCCTCCTGCTCCAATCATGACCGACAAGACCGAGGTGAAGAATGGCGGAAGCATCACGGCATCGACCAACGACAAGCAAGTGATACTGGCTGAGACCAATGATGCCACGGTCAATGTTACGGATGGCGTCTCTCCATACATTTTCTTCGACAATGCTCCTTCTTGGGTGCAAGGACATGACGACAATGACAACATCACCACCACCACTTACAAGCACACCCTCACAGGTGGTGCATTTGCCGGTGGCATGCGCTTGGTGAAATTGGGTGACGGCGAACTGACCCTGCCTGCAGTCGAACAAAAATATACTGGAAATACAGAGGTTTGGGCAGGTACGGTCAACTTCAACGGTACCATGAGTGGCAGCCGTGTATGGCTCAATCGTTTTGCTACACTTAACTCGGATGGCGGAAAATTCCCCAAGGGCATCGAAGCTGACTATGACGCCACGATTCGTCCAGGTGGCGCATCCAAGGTTGGCACGATCGAGGCAGGCGAGTTGAAACTCAACTTCGGTTCTGTGGTAGAATTTGATGTTGATGCTGAAGGCAAGACCGACCAGGTGACAGCCGATGTGCTCAAGATAGAGAAGAAAGACTGGACTGACGGTCCGGAGTATCTTGCTCCCCGTTTCAATTTCGCCATCTCTTCCGCCAATCTTGCCGCAGGCACTTATCCTCTTGTCAAGGTCGGCAAGATTGAAGGCAATCTGAGCGACATTATCCTCACAGGACTGAAGGGACACAAGGCCAGCTTGAAATATGCCTACGGTGTCATATCCCTGGTTGTGGAAGATTTGCGCTCCGCAACATCCGTTGTGTGGACGGCAGAGGAAGACAATACTTGGCAGTTGGCAGAGAAGAGCAACTTCAAGAAGCAGTCAGACAACGCCAGCGATGTGTTCGTCTCTGGCGACGATGTCATCTTCAACGATGAGGCCAAGAATGGTGAGGTGAATGTGGCTGCCGATGTGGAGCCGACCAGTATCACTTTCAACAACAACAACTTGGACTACACCTTGTCTGGTGAGAAAGCCATCGCAGGCAAGACCACCCTCACCAAGAATGGTGAGGCCAACGTGACCATCAACAATGTGAACACATTCACAGGTTCAGTAGCCATCAACAAGGGTACCTTGTCAGTCAGCAACCTTGGTGTTGTGGACGGCGTGAACACAGGTGCCTTCGGTGACTATCACAACACTGTCACCTTGAATGGGGGAACACTGGAGCCTACCCGGAGCATGACTGCCGCCCATCCTTTCGCCTTAGGCAACAATGGCGGTACAATCAACACTCCTGCTGACGTGACCCTGACGATGACAGGCTCTATCACTGGTTCGGGCAAGACCCTGACCAAAGAGGGCGACGGAACCTTGGTGTTGGCTCCCAATGCCAACTATAGCAAGTTGATTGTCAACGGCGGAACGGTTTGTAGCTCTGAGCCGGGTAGCAGCAAGCACGCTTATCCTACTACGATTGTGCTTAACAACGCCACCTTGCGTGATGCTGATGGAATGGATACTTCTTCTAGTTCCAATCAAACTGCCAATGTGGAAGTGCCGGACGGAAAGTCTTTCTGGTATTTGGATTCTCGTTGTAATTATACAGGTACGCTGAAGGGTAATGGAACCTTGAATGTTGGGGTGACAAGTGTGCGTTCTTATATGAAAGGCAACTGGTCACAGTTCACAGGAACGGTCAACTTCAACAACAGTAAGTCAGGACAGTATACTCCTCAATTGGTTTGGGACAACACTTCAGGTCTGAAGAACGCCCATGTGGGTGTCTATGTTGAAATCACCAACAATGGCAAGAACGTGGCGCTTGGCGGATTGACGGGTAACGGCAACCTTGTCGGCAAGGGCACTTGGACCATTGGCGCACGGAATGAAGACATCACCTATACGGGAACAATCAGTGAAGGAAAGATTGTCAAGACTGGAGATGGTACTTGGACCATGAGCACGCCGTTGACCACCTTGAATGGTGGCGTGACCGTCAATGGCGGTGTGCTCAATTTGAACAATCAGGCCAAGAAGGAAAGTTTCTTCGGAGCTTATCCTACGACAGTTTCCGGCACTGGTACATTGTCTGGACAGGCTTTGCTCAATTCTGTCACGGTCAACGATGGAGGAACGCTTCAGCCGGGTGACTTCAAGGCTGTCACACCTATAGGTTCGTTGAAGACCGTTTCCGGCGTCTTCTGTAATTCAGGTTCCACTGTGAAGTTGAAGATACGCAACAACAAGAATCTTTCTTCCAGTCGTACTTATCTTGAAATCGGTGGAACTTTCATTCTGAATGGTAAGGTTGAGGTTGAAGCCCTCAGTAGTTATAAAGCCAAGGTCGGTGACACCTTCACTTTATGGACGGCCAAAGACTTTAGTGGTACCGCCGAGAGCTTGACGCTGCCCACTCTGCCGAGCAATATGGCTTGGGACACCTCCGAACTTTATAAGCCTACGGGTGTGTTGAAGGTCGTTGCGGCTACAGGCATCTCTCAATTGGGCGCTGCTGACGAGTTCAGAGGCAGTGTTTACACCGTTGGTGGTGTCAAGGTCGGCGAGTTGACCACGACCAAAGCCAATGTTGTGAAAGATCTCAAGGCCATGGGTGTAGCCAACGGTATCTACTTCATTCGTGTGGCAGGTGAAACCTTGAAGATAACCGTGAAGTAAGTATGAGAAAGAACATTCAATATTTTGTATGGACCCTGATCGCCCTGTGTGTGGCGGTCGGGTTCAATTCCTGTTCCGACGACTCCTCCGGCACCAATGCCTATGGTAATATCAAATCCACTTTCGACAAGATGAAGGGCACCTACAAGGGACAGATGGCGATGCCTGCCAATAGTCGTCAGGAAGTGACGTTCTCGATAGACCAACAGGCCAACGTGGTGCTGTCCTCCTTTCCGATGAGCAATGTTTTGTCCAAGGTTTACCCCAACGGCTACCAGCGTGTTACCCTGTCGGGTGAGACCTTGACTTACAGTTGTCCCATAGATAGTGTAGGTATCCCTGCCGATGGTCAGTTGCAGTTCGTCACCAAGGAGGATTTCTCGAGCAATCGGGTGGACTTCTCTTATACGAAAGACGGCCAAAGCCACAGCGGATATATGTTGGTAAAAAGCAAGGGACTGTACAATTCATTGATGAACAGTCTCACCATCAACTTCATCGTGACCGACTTGATTATCGACACGGAAGACCGCACTTCTGCCTGCTGTCCGATTGACAACTACATAGACCTTGCGGGCAAGCAACCATAGTTCTGCCTGTCCTTGGAAATACAAAAAAGAATCCCCGAATGGCGCAAGCCGTTTGAGGATTCTTTTTTGTCTGTTTCTTTCTTATGTTCTACTTCTACTCCCGTCCATATTTGCTAGGCGGTACGCCATATTTTGCCTTGAAGCAGCGATAGAAGTAGGTAGGGTTGACAAATCCTACTTTCTCACTGATTTCCGACACACTCAGTTCGCCTTGGATGATGAGTTCGGCGGAAAGCGTGAGACGTTCGTTTTGGATGTAGATGTTGGGCGATACTCCCATGATTTCCTTTGTGCGGTTGTAGAGTTTGGTGCGTCCCATATTCATTAGTTCCGCCAATTTGTCCACGTTGAATTCCTGGTCGCTGATATGCTGGCTGACGATGAGTTCCAACCGCTCTTTGAAGGTCTTGTCCACAGCCGACATAAGCAAATGAGGTTGAGGCTCAGTTTGTGCTTGGGGCTCCACGGCTCGTGGTTGGGTGGGGGGGCACTTCTTCTTGTCGGTGGCGATAAACTGGAAGGCGCGTGCTACGAGCAACTTGAAGTCGCAGGGTTTTACCATATAGTCGTCGACGAAAGCTTTGTAGGCCTTCAACTTATGGCTTGTGTCGTCAAAGGCGGTGAGCATGATAAACGGTATCGACTGCGTGGCGGGGTCGGATTTCAAGGCGGAGGCAATTTCATAGCCGTTCATGCCCGGCAACATGATATCGCAGATGACCAGTGCCGGGTGTTCCTTGACCACATTCTCATAGCCCGTCTTGCCGTCTAAGAAACAACGTACGTTGAAGTAGACCGACATCTCGCTCTTGATTTGTTCCATCATGTCGGGGTCATCCTCGATGATGGCCACAGTCATGTCGTTGATGGCTTGAGGCGCCATCTCCTTGACCAAAAGGTCTGTCTCCTGCGTGTTGATGGAGGTGGTGTCTATCGCCAAATGATCCATGCGCTCCTCCTCATTGTATGCGGTAGGGGCGGTGGGTATTTCCAGAGTGAACACGCATCCTCCTTTGGCATTCGCCTTGCGGTAGGAGAGTGCACCTTTGTGCAAGAGTGCCATTTGATGGGCGGTGTAGAGTCCGATACCCATACCGCCTTGTGACACATAGCCATGCATGAAGGGCTTGAACAGTTCCTTTTCCTGTTCGGCGCTGATGCCTGGTCCGTTGTCTTCCACGGTGATGACGAGCATGCCCTTGTCCTCGTTCATCCTCATGCTGACCATCCCTTTCGCTGGGGTATATTTCACGGCGTTACTCAAGATATTGTAGATGATGGTCTCGACCTTCTGTCGGTCGAACCACAGGCTGAGGCTTTTCACGTGAGGCGTGAACGTCATCATAATGTTCTTTTGCCGTGCCAGTGTCCACAGGTCTTGGTAGATGTTTTTGACGAACGCCACGATGTCTCCCTCCTGCACGCTTAGTCTCATGTTGTCTGTGCTCACCTTGCGGAAATCCATCAGTTGGTTCACCAACCGCATCAGTCGGCGCGTGCCGCGGCTGATGGTCTGCAGTGTCGCCTTTGGCAACCCCGTCTGCTCACTATGCACAAGTTTCTCCACCGCATTCTGGATGATGGCGATGGGGGTGCGGAACTCATGGGATATGTGGGTGAAGAAGTCGATGCGGAATTCAGAAATCTGTTTCTCCATCGTCATCTGTTGGTTGAGCTGCATGCGCTCCTTGCCAGTTTTGTAGACATAATATCCGATGGCGGCGATAATCATCAAGTAGATAATCCATGCCCACCAAGTATTGTACCATGGTTGGAGGATGACGATGCGCAGCACGGTCTCTTCTCCCCATTGGTTATTGCCCGTCAAGGTGCGCAGGTGGAATATGTAGGTGCCTGGTGCCAAGTCGCTGTATTCGGCATGGTTGACACTGGAGGCAGGTCGCCATGTGTCGTCTACATTTTGTAGATAATATTGGAACAAGGCAGACTGTTGTTGCGCATATTCAAAACTGGAGAAGTAGATTGTGAGGGCATTCTTGTCATGCGGCAGTTCGATGCGCTTTGTGTGGCTCAAGGACTCTGAGAGCAATGATGGGTCCTTATCGTTGTAGATGGATACGCCGTTGATGGTCAGGTCGGTCACCATGGCACGTTTGTAGGGACTCATTGTCGAACGCTCCTTTTGTGGCGTGACTATAGCCAAGCCGTTGGCGGTACCGAAGAGCAGTCGGCCGTCGGGCAAGGCGACAGAACTGTTGTCGATGAAGATGTTGCCATACATGTCGTCGCCAGGCAGGAAAGTCTTCACTTGTCGGTTGTTGTGGTCGATGCGTGACATTCCCTCTTCGGTGCCCACCCAGATATATCCGAAGCGGTCTTCACAGAGTTGGCGCACATTGTTGTTAACCAGTCCGCTGTTGGTGTCATAGAGCTGGTAGTTCAGTTTGTGGTGGGCTACATCGTACTCGCAGCGTGCCACACCGCCGATGAATCCAAACCACAGCGAACCGTCATGGGCGGTAATGGCGCAAATGATCTCGTCGGCGGGGAACAGTCCGTTGTAGGTGTTGAATATCTCAAACGAGCGGTCGCTCACTCGACGCAATCGTGTATCCACCATATAGACACCATTGTTGGTAGCGAGCCACAGACGGCCGTCGCGTGTGGGTTGTAGGTCATGGATGCGTGCTTCGCTGTTGTTGCGCATGAGCAGTTGCTGGAACTTCACTCGGCTGTAGTCGGTATTCTTTCCACAGGGCGGTGTGAGCAGCAGACCGCTTTCCCAAGTTGCCATCCAAGTGCGTCCGTAGCGGTCGGTGAAGAAGTCGTAGAAGTTGTTCGACGGCACGTGGTGCACCTTGTCGCTGATGGAGAACCTCTGTCCGTCGATATACACACCCGCCCCTTTCGTGCCCATCCAAGTGTGCCCGTTATAATCTTTATAATAAGCATAGACACAGGCTGGCGTCTCTTCAAGGAATGAGATGTGGCCGGTTTTGAAATTAAAGTTATAAAGTTTGTTCTCCTTGGTGCTGAGCAACACCTCCTGGGGCGACTTGAAATCGATATGTCGGATAAAGTTGCTCCATTCGCTGTCATCGCTCGGTTCGGGTTTTAGATATTTCACCTCATAGCCTGCTTCCTCTTTCAAACAGAAGATGCCGTTCTCAGAAGTAATCCAGATGGTGTTGTCCTTGCTGATGTAGAGACTCAATAGAAAGTTGGAGCAGATGACGGCATTCTTGTCGTGAGAGGAGAAATGCTGGAGTGTGTCGTCATGGGGATCGTAGACAAAAAGTCCGTTGCCATAGGTGGCGATGAAAAAGCGCCCACGCTTGTCGCGTTCCACATTGAAGATGCGGTCTCTGCCGTTGATATAGCTCTTCTTGTCGAGCAGGTGGAGCTTCTTCATCCATCCATGTGCGCCGAAGAGATAGAGGTTGCCTTGTTTGTCATACAGACAGGTATAGCCGGGAATAGGGTTCTTGTTGATGGCGTAGGGAATCTGCACCTCGGAATGGGAAAAGACACCTGTCTTCATGTCCATGCGGTAAGTCTCCTGCTCGGTGAAGATATACCATCCGCCGTTCCATATCATTGAACTTCTCGATTTACCCACGAAACCTGTCATGGAGGGCAAGTGTGACTTGCGGACCAGCTGGCCTTGGAGATTGTAGATCAGTGCGTCTCCCTCATCGGTCAGGATGGCGAAGTGTTGTCGACCGACAGTGGTCGCCTTGATATGTTTGCCGATAGCGATGGGGGTACGCTTGCCGTTGGGGGAGATGCGTATCGCACCCCGTGCCGTGGAAATCCAAATGTTGTGGTGAGCATCTTCGTCCACGTCCATTTTCTCCTGACTAGGCAGTAGCCGATTGGCTGTAGTGTAATCGTGAATGGAGAAAGTTCCCTTGTCGCAGACAATATGGCGCACCCCATTGGTGGCGTCGTAGAGCCACATGCCGTTGGATGCCAAATAGCGGTTGAAATACAACCGTTCACAGTCGTCACGTCTTGTGTAGTCCACAAATTTGCCTTTCCGCAAGTCATAGCAGTAGAGTGTGTGCTGTGGTGTGTATGCCCAAAGCAGTCGGTTGCGGTTGTCGCTGAAGAGCAAGGCGAGGTGAGAGTTGGTCTTCTTTTGGGGATTATGGCTGAAAGAGTGGAAGGTGAGAAACGAATAGCCGTCGTAGCGGGTGAGTCCGTTGGATGTGGCGATCCACATGAATCCGTCCTCGTCCTGGATGATGCTGTTGATGGTGTTGCAAGGCAATCCGTCCCTCAGCGAAAGCCGTTCGCCGCGGAGATGGATAAGGGAAGCATGGATGGGGAATATATAGAATAGAAAGAGTAGAAGCAGAGAAAGGGTTGCCGATATTCTTTTCATTGTCTTTGGAGATTGATTAACAACTGCAAACTTACGGATATTTTCTGAGATAAAAGACGGATTTCTTGGAAAATGTACGATATGTGCAGGTCTGAAGAGGTTTTTCTCGTATGTTATTGATACTTTTCGTACAAAAGTATAATATAGTGTGGCGGATTTTTCCCTACCTTTGCATAAGATAGGCTGCACTCGGCAAACTGAAAGTAAACTTTCTTTGCGCTCGCTTGCACTATCTTTGCAATATCAGAAGACAATCCCCGACACAAAAATCACAAACCAATAATAACAAACTAGTATGAATATCAAAATTCTCTCTATCGCTTTAGCACTATGCGTATCCGCCAATATGAGCGCGAAAAAGAAAGTGAAACAAGACCTCTTCCCCGATGGAACCCCCGTGCCGGCATGGTTCAGTGACACCACCAAAGTAGACGTGAACACCCTCGGCAAGCAGTATGTCGTCACGGATTATGGTGTGAAAACCGACAGTACTCTGGTGCAGACCGAGGCCATCCAAAATGTCATTGACAAGGCCGCCCAAGCTGGTGGCGGTGTCATCGTCATCCCACAAGGCACCTTCCTCAGCGGTTCACTCTTTTTCAAACAGGGTACTCATCTGCATCTCGTCGAGGGTGGCAAGCTGAAAGGGGTGGATGCCATCAAATACTATAAGATTCTGAAGACCCGCATGGAAGGTCAGACCCTCGACTATTTCGCCGCCTTGGTCAATGCCGATGGCGTTGACGGCTTCACCATCTCGGGCAAGGGCACCATTGACGGAAACGGCAAGCGCTTTTGGGAGGAATTTTGGATTCGTCGCAAGGTGAACCCCAAGTGTACCAATATGGAGGCTTTGCGGCCCCGTCTGGTCTATATCTCCAACAGTAAGAATGTGACCGTACAGGATGTGCACCTTCAGAACAGCCCCTTCTGGACCAATCATCTCTATCGTTGCGATCACGTGAAATATCTCGGTTGCACTATCTTCGCTCCGACATCGGGTGTGAAAGCTCCCAGTTCCGACGCTATCGACCTCGATGTGTGTCACGATGTGCTGGTCAATGGCTGCAAGATGAGTGTCAACGATGATGCGGTGGTGCTCAAGGGCGGTAAGGGAACCTTCGTGGACAAAGATCCCAACAACGGACCCAACTACAATGTCATCATCCAAAACTGCCGATATGGTGTGGTGCATGGATGTTTGACACTAGGCAGCGAATCGTTCCAAGACCGCAACATCATCCTGCGTCGATGCACCATCGAAAATGCCAACCGGGTGGTGTGGTTCAAAATGCGTCCGGACACACCGCAGAAATATGAATACACCACAGTGGAGGACATCACCGGCAGTTGCAATAGTTTTGTGGTAGTACGTCCTTGGACACAGTTCTATAACCTCGAGAAGCGCGACGATATGCCGCTTTCCGAGTGCAGCAATGTTCTCATCCGCAACATCAACGTCAAGTCGCGCAACTTCTTCGACATCGGCGCATCTGACAAGTATGCTTTGAAAAACTTCACTTTCGAGAATTGCCAGGTGGAAGACGAGAAACAAGCATTCGACAGCTCTCTTATCGAGGGCTGCAAGGTGGTCAACGTGATGATTAACGGCAAAAAAATGAAATAAATGAAGCGCAATCGTATCTTGTCACTTTTGTTCTGTGCGTCGCTGGTATGGAGTCCGATGACTGCGCAGAACACGCCAACTATCCAGATGGAAAGACTCGACCGGGGCGTGGTGGCTTTGCCTGCAGCAAGCAAAGGCATCTTCATCAGTTGGCGCGTGCTGGGTACCGACAGTAACGATACCCATTTCACCCTGCTGCGCAACGGCCAACCGGTGGCTCGGGATTTGCGGGTAAGCAACTATACCGACCCCGCAGGAACTACGAATGACGACTATCAAGTGGTGGTCCTGACAAAGGATGGACAACAGGAGACAACCTCTCCAATCAAACCTTGGGCGGATTTGTTCATGCAGATACCGCTCAACCGTCCCCAAGGTGGCACCACACCCGATGGCAGAACCTATACCTACACTCCCAACGACTGTAGTGTAGGAGATGTGGATGGTGACGGGGAATATGAAATCATCCTCAAATGGGACCCCAGCAATTCCAAGGATAATTCGTTCCATGGCTATACGGGCGAAGTCATCCTCGACTGTTATAAGATGAGCGGCAAACAACTTTGGCGGGTCAACCTTGGTAAGAACATCCGTGCAGGTGCCCACTACACGCAGTTCATGGTCTACGACTTTGATGGCGACGGAAAGGCGGAAATGATCTGCAAGACCGCACCTGGTTCGGTGGACGGGCAAGGACGGTTTGTCAGCGAGGCCGCCACAGAGAAGGCTATCTCCCAATGTGACAACCAAGCCGACTATCGCACAGCCAAAGGCCGCATTCTCTCAGGTGAGGAGTTTCTCTCCGTGTTCCGGGGAACGGACGGCAAAGCGCTGCACACCGTGTGGTACAATCCCAACCGTAACTTCGGCTTGGGAGGCAAAGCCGATTATGGCGAATGGGGTGACCAAAGCTACCAGGGCAACCGAGGAGAACGCTTCCTTGCCTGTGTGGCTTATCTCGACGGTGCAGACAAACATCCTTCGGCTGTAATGTGCCGTGGCTACTACACACCGTCCTATTTATGGGCGGTGGACTTCGACGGAAAACAGTTGAAAACAAAATGGCTGCATAGTTCGCTCACTCCCAACGATTGGACCGTGACCGATGCCGATGGCAAGATTGTGAAAGAGGCCCATGGGGTACAGGCAACCGCCTATGGACAGGGCGCTCACAGTCTGGCTGTGGCAGATGTCGACGGCGATGGATGTGACGAGATTACCTATGGATCGGCTGCCATCAACAATGACGGTACATTGCTCTATTCCACAGGATTGGGGCATGGCGATGCCCAGCATCTCAGCGACCTTGATCCCGACCGCCCGGGATTGGAGTATTATATGGTACATGAGCGTGCACCCTATGGCGATGACCTTCGCGATGCCCGAACGGGAGAAATTCTCTATCGGGGGTATGACCGGGAGGACACTGGCAGAGGTTTGGCTGCCGATATTGACGCCGACCATCGAGGCAGTGAGTTCTGGTGCTCCGCCAGTCCTTATCTCTACGACTGCAAGGGCAACAAAATAGGCCGTGCCCATCTGCCCAAGAACTTCCGCATCTACTGGGACGGCGACCTGCAGGATGAACTGCTCGCCAATCTCGGCGCGCCACATTTCGCTCCTTACCTCGTCAAGTGGAATGGACGACGGACTGTGCGTCTGCCATTGAGCAACGGCAAGCAACTCTACGAAATGGGCAACAGCGTGAGCAACAACTGGTCGAAAGCCACTCCGTGTCTGCAAGCCGATTTGTCGGGCGACTGGAGAGAGGAACTCATCTTCTGGGACAGTTCCGATGCCAGCCATCTCAATGTGTTCACGACCAATACCCCTACCGATTATCGGGTACCCACTTTGATGCATGACCATGTGTACCGCATGGGAGTGGCATGGCAGAACACGGCATACAATCAACCGCCGCACTTGGGCTATTATCTGCCCGATGCAGTGAAGAAATGGGGAAACAAAACTTCAAAATAAAAATGAAAAAGTTATTCATTGCGTTGTCTTTATTGACAACTGTAGAATCGGCTTCCGCCCAGGTGGCAAAGCCGATGGAAGACGTCAACCACGTGGTAGACTTGACACTCGACAGCCTGAACAAGGCAGAAATGGCCCGCATACCGGCAGGTTCAAGCCGCAAGGGTAACAATCCAGTACTCTTTCTAGTGGGCAACTCCACCATGCGCAACGGCACCCTCGGCAACGGTAACAATGGTCAGTGGGGATGGGGATTTTTCGAACACATGTTCTTCGATCCCAATAAAATCACCGTGGAGAACCAAGCCCTCGGTGGTACCAGCAGTCGCACGTTCTACACCCGTCTGTGGAACGGCGTGAAATCGGGCATCCGCCCCGGCGACTGGGTTATCATCTCCATCGGTCACAACGACAATGGTCCTTATGACAGTGGCCGTGCCCGCGCCAGCATTCCCGGCATAGGCAACGACTCTCTCAACGTGACCATCAAGGAAACCGGTGTGAAAGAGACCGTCTATACCTATGGCGAGTATATGCGCCGCTATATCCGTGAGACTAAGGCTTTGGGCGCACACCCCATCCTCATGTCGCTCACGCCTCGTGACGCCTATGACGAAAATGGCAAGATTGTCCGTGTCAACAAGACTTTTGGCTTGTGGGCAAAACAAGTGGCAGAACAGGAGCATGTGCCTTTTGTCGACCTCAACGAGATTTCCGCTGCCAAACTCGACAAGTATGGAAAATGGAAAGAACACTATCATTT
>CAKPTK010000011.1 GCA_934190685.1 uncultured Prevotella sp. | reverse complement strand
CAAAAAGGGGTGGCATCTTCTTTGGGTGATAGATGCCGCCCCTTTTTGTGTTCTTTGTTTTTATTCCTCTACAGGAGAGAAGTCTTCTTTACCAACTCCGCACAGAGGACAAACCCAATCATCAGGAATGTCTTCAAATGCCGTTCCGGGAGCGATGCCGTTGTCCGGATCGCCTTGCGCTGGGTCATAAATATAACCGCAGACGTCGCATACATACTTTTTCATCATGTTTTGGTTTTAACGTGTTTATTTTATAAATATGTGAGATGGAGTGTATCTCAAACTATTTTTTGTTGAGCACATTTTCAATATGCGCCACAATGTCATTGGGGGCAATCTGTGTGAGACAAGGATAGTTGCCTTTTGCGCACGGCTTGTTGCCATAGATGGAGCACGGCCGGCATTCCATGTCTGTTTGTACCACGTTGTCAATGGATTGATTCCATCCCAAGAATCCCGCATAGGGATGAGTGGCTCCCCAAATGCTGACCACAGGTGTGCCGACGAGTGAAGCCAAATGCATGTTGGCACTGTCCATAGACACCATCACATCCAAATGGCTCATCAAGATAAGTTCCTGGTGGAGAGAGCCCAAGGCGGACGAAGCATTGATGCAATTCTTGTGTTTCATTGTCCAAGAGTCAAGCATCTCTTTCTCCCGGTCACCGCCGCCAAAAAGGAAAATACGGCAACTCGGATGTTGCTCGATGATCTTTTCCACCACCATTTCCATTTGTAACGGAGGATATATTTTGCCTTGATGGGCTGCGAAAGGAGCGATGCCGATCCATTGTTGGAAAGTTTTTTTCAGTCCTATGGCTTCAGGCAGGAGCCGTAAGTTGCCGCCTTCTGAGGGAAAGATGGATTGGAAATCCATTTTCACAGGATAGCCTAACTGTTCCAGCACATCGGCATAGTTCTGGAAAGAGGTGGGCTGCTGAACCAGTTTTTTCTTGCTCACCAAGTCGCGCTTTCCCTTGCGGTGCTTGTCGATATGTGCCACATGATAGTGACTCAGGTTGAATCGCATGCGCAAATAGCTTGACCGGAGAACGTTGTGCAGGTCAGCGATGGCCGTGAAATTTTTTGCCTGCAAGCGTCGGTAGAGCGAGTTGAGTCCTTTGATGCCGTGGTATTCCATCTTCAGGTCGGCACCCATGAATCCCACATTAGGTGCCAGATTCTCGAAGAAAGGCCGTGCGAAAGGTTTGCTCAGCACGGTGACACGAACATGCGGATATTGCCGTGCCAGTGAATAGACCACCGGGACGGTCATGGCAACATCGCCCATTGCCGAAAAGCGGATAATCAGGATGTGTTCGGTCTTCACTTGTGAATGGGTTTATTTTTTCTGATAGAGCACCGGGTTGGTCTCCGGGTCGTTGTACATTTTCATCTGTCGATACACTTTCATGTATTTCCGTCCTGCCTTGATGTCGTCAAGCAACTGGTCAATGGCTGTGGACAAATCTTTCTGTTGTTCTTCCAGCACGGCGAGCTTGGCTTTGCATTTAGCGATATGCTCGGCTGAGGCATCCGTGCGCTCCACCTGCTCGCGCATGTGGTAAATCTTCAGTGCCAGAATGGACAGGCGATCCACAGCCCAAGCCGGACTCTCCGTGTTGATGGTGGCATTGGGCAAAGGCTTTACGTCGGCATAGTATTGGCGGAAATACGAATCGATTTGCTCTACCAAATCCGTGCGGTCTTGATTGGAACGGTCGATGCGGCGTTTGAGCGACAAGGCTTCCACGGGATCGATATGGGGATCACGGATGATGTCTTCGAAATGCCACTGAACGGTATCAATCCAACACTTCAAATACAAGCGGTTTTCGATGGATTCCCGGTCATACGGATTGTTGATGGGTGTGTCCACATTGTCTGTGATATGATAGTCGCGAATCGCTTGGTTGAATATCTGGTTGCAAAGTTCTGTAAATGACATAAATATTTGTTTTTGTTATGTTTGCAAAAATACGAAATTAATTAAAACGGCGCAAACGAAACCGCTTATTTATCTGAAAAAGCTCAGAAAGATGCACAGATTATGGGCTTGTGTGCAAGAAAAGGCATGTTTTTATATAAAATATTTGCAAGTATCGTTTTATTTTTGTTCCTTTGCACTCGATTTTTTAATTAGAAAACGAATATAAACATTTTAAAAACTTACAATTATGTCAGAAATTGAATCAAAAGTAAAGGCAATCATCGTAGACAAACTTGGTGTTGACGAGGCTGAGGTTAAGCCAGAAGCAAGCTTCACAAACGACCTTGGTGCAGATTCTCTCGACACTGTAGAGCTCATCATGGAATTCGAGAAGGAATTCGGTATCTCTATTCCAGACGACAAGGCAGAGAAGATTGCTACTGTTGGCGACGCTATCGCTTACATCGAGGAGAACGCAAAATAATTAGTTTGCGATAAATCATATAATGGAACTTAAAAGAGTAGTAGTAACAGGTCTTGGTGCCGTTACCCCGTTGGGCAACACTCCCGAGGAGACTTGGAAGAATATGCTTGAGGGTGTAAGTGGTGCTGCGCCTATTACATCATTCGATTGCTCCCAGTTCAAAACACAGTTCGCTTGCGAGGTGAAGAATCTCAATGTCAACGATTTCATTGACCGCAAGGAAGCCCGCAAGCTTGACCGCTACACCCAGTTGGCAATGATTGCCGCCATGCAGGGTGTGAAGGACAGTGGTTTGGACTTGGAAAAAGTTGATAAAAACAATATCGGCGTCGTGTTCGGCGTAGGTATTGGCGGTATCCGCACTTTCGAGGAAGAGGTTTCTTATTATGCTACCCACAAGGAAGCAGGTCCAAAGTTCAATCCCTTCTTCATCCCCAAGATGATTGCGGACATCGCAGCCGGTCAGATTTCCATCCATTATGGATTCCACGGACCCAACTACACGACAACATCTGCCTGTGCCTCTTCAAGCAACGCTGTGGCAGACGCATTCAATCTGATTCGCTTGGGCAAGGCTGACGTGATTGTCAGCGGTGGTGCCGAGGCAGCTATCTGCGCTTGTGGTGTGGGCGGTTTCAATGCAATGCACGCTCTTTCTACACGCAACGACGATCCTCAGCATGCTTCTCGTCCATTTAGCGCAAGCCGTGATGGTTTCGTGATGGCAGAAGGTGCAGGTTGCCTCATTCTTGAGGAACTTGAGCATGCCAAGGCTCGCGGTGCTAAGATTTATGCAGAAATGGTGGGCGAGGGCGAGAGTGCTGACGCATACCATATCACCGCATCTCATCCAGAAGGTCTTGGTGCCAAACTGGTGATGCAGAGAGCATTGGATGACGCTGGTCTCAAGCCAGAGGATATCGACTATATCAACGTGCATGGCACTTCTACTCATGTGGGTGATATTTCAGAGGCAAAAGCCATCAAGGAAGTATTCGGTGATGCAGCCTACAAGCTCAACATCAGTTCGACCAAGTCTATGACCGGTCATATGTTGGGTGCGGCAGGTGCTGTTGAAGCCATGGCTTGCGTGTTGGCTGTACACGATGACATCGTGCCTCCTACTATCAACCATGAGGAAGGCGACAATGACCCTGAGCTGGATTACAACATGAACTTTACGTTCAACAAGGCTCAGAAGCGTACCGTGCGTGCTGCCTTGAGCAACACCTTCGGTTTCGGTGGTCACAACGCTTGTGTTATTTTCAAGAAATATGCTGAATAACATTATTGATAGAATAAGGCTCCCTTTCCGCAAGGAGAAGGAGCTTTATTTGTCTTTACACCAAATCATCGGTGTCTATCCCCATAATATCAGTTACTATAAACTTGCTCTCATGCACAAGAGCGTGTCTCGCCGCAATGAGAAAGGCAAGCCTGTCAACAATGAGCGTCTCGAATTTTTGGGCGACGCAATCCTCGACGCTATCGTAGGAGATATCGTATATCAACACTTCCCTGGAAAGCGTGAAGGATTTCTTACCAATACCCGTAGCAAGATTGTGCAGCGCGAGACGCTGAACAAACTCGCACAGGAGATGGGTATCAACCAGCTCATTCTTTCGAGCGGACACACTTACTCTCACAACAGTTATCTTGGTGGCAATGCCTTTGAGGCTCTTGTGGGGGCACTCTATCTGGATCATGGTTACAACGCTTGCATGAAGTTTATGGAAAAGCGCATTCTTTCGCAACTTATCAACATCGATAAGGTGGCATACAAGGAGATGAATTTCAAGAGTAAGCTGATAGAATGGTCACAGAAAAACCGAGTGAAGCTGGAATATGAACTGCTTGAGCAGAAGAAGGACGAACATGGAAGTCCCGTGTTCCGCTATAAGGTGCTTATTGAAGGACTTGATGGCGGAATGGGTACGGGGTTCTCTAAAAAAGAGAGTCAGCAGGTCGCCTCTAAGCTCACGCTTCAACGTTTGCGCCGTGAACCGCAATTCATCGATGAGGTGTTTGCCGCTAAGGGCAACCGTACAAAGATGGAAGAGGAGCCAGTTCTTGACGTCCCCAGTACAGAACAGAAGGATGACTTCTTGATTGCGGAATCGTCTGTGGAGGAAAAGAAGCGTGTCACTGTTTTCAAAGAGCGTGTCTATTCCAAGGACGGCAAGGATGATGACGAGGTGAAGACGACTGTGGAGGAAAGTGCGGCTGCCGATGAGTTCGATTTGAGTGACATCTCGGCTACGCCAAAGGAACAGTCGCGTGAAGACATCATCGCTGCGGCAGAAGCAGCCGCTTTCTCTGAATAGTAGACTTTTACACGTTTGATTATAAAAATTCCCGGCAACGTATATCAATATGATTCGTTGTCGGGGATCTTTTTTATTGTGTGATTATGGGCGGAATCAAGCTTTTACTTTCCAACCCCTTGAGATGAAAAGAAGTACGAAGTAAAGAATGATAGCTGAGAAGAAACCGGCGATGGCATCAATGGCGTAATGAGCCTGGATATAGACCGTAGCCATGCAAAGAAACACATAGAACGGCAGAAGAATGAAAAACAGTCTGCGATTCTTGCTGTGCCAAGCCAAAAGCATGAGTACGGTGCTCACTCCTACATGACTGCTGGGGAATGCGGCGGTAGGGCGTTCGCCTGCGTTCTTGGCGCTTTCTACCATTTGGTAGAAGATGCCGTCAGTGTAGCCAGGGGCAGGTAGACAGTCGGTGTTGAAGTTGAAATAATCATGAATATTTGGGAATACACCCTTGGCAATGTCTCCCAATCCAACAGCCTTATAATAGAACGTAGGACCTGCTACGGGTACAAATACGAAAACGACATAGTAGATGAAGAACGAGGCGAGAATAATGAATGAGGCACGCTCAAACTCCTCGTAGCGCCGGAAGAAATAGAAAAACACCACGACGGCAATCATCGGATAGTAGGAGGCATAGCCCATGTCCATCAGTTCGCTGATGATGTGGCTTGGGAATTTCTGGCTGAACAACAAGGCTGGTTGACAGCCAAAGATTTGCTGTTCGTAGGTTGCAAATACATGGTCGAGATTAGGGAACATGCGGTTGAGTTCGTATGTGTCAGGATACCACCATGAAAGGAGCGCCATTTGTGCCACCACTCTCACCAGTCGGGTGAACCGACAAGGTACCAAGCGATAGACAATCCATAGCGCGATGGTCATGGCACCGATGCGGATGCGTCCCCATATCATCGAGTCGGGATTCTGCGCTTTGGTGTAGGTGAAGAGTACGATGAGGAGTGTGAGGACCATATAGGCCATCACTACCCACTCCAAGGCAAACAACCCTTTGCGGGGTGATTTTTCTATCTTAAATAGTTTTATGAGGTAGTTCATTTAATTTCTTGTTTAGGAGTTAAGAAGTAAAAAGTAGCTCTTCCAAGTTCGTTTTACAGCCATCCTTCCTGTTTGTACCATGCGATGGTCTCTTTGACGCCTCGCTCCAGATTGTATTGGGGGGCATATCCCAATTCTTGTTGCGCTGGTGTTATGTCGCATTGCCAGTTGCGCTGTTTGAGGATGTTGTATTTGTCGTTGTTCAAGGCACTGATTTTTCCCGTGACACGTCCCATATATTCCCCGATGGTTGTTACAATGCGCAGCATCCACAAGGGAACTTTGACGCGTAAAAGAAAGGGGTTGCCGAGCTCATGCCGAATCAGATTACTGAATGTGCTTGATTGATATACTGCTCCATCACTAAGAAAAAACTTCCTGCCACTCTTTCCGTGGTCAAGGGCGAGAAACACAGCCTGCACGACATCCTTGACATAGACAAAAGTGATGTCCTGTCGTTTATAGCCGACAGCGAAATCAATGTGCTGTTTCACGCTTTTCGCCATGAGATAGTAGTCTTTTTCCCTTGGCCCGTACACTCCTGTCGGTCGCAGGATGATGTAGGGGAAATCGTGTGTGGCAGCAAGAAATTTTTCAGCTTTCAGTTTACTCTTTCCGTAGGCGGTATTGGGGCGGGGACGATCACTTTCCTTAATCGGTTGGTAAGGTTGCTGTTCGTGAATGGCTCCATAGACACTGAGGGAACTGAGATAGACAAATTTCCGCAGAGGCTGATGGGTATTGATGAGTGCCCAAACGAGATTTTCTGTACCGCGGGTGTTGATAAACTCAAAGTCTTTAGCGTGCAGACACTTGGTCACACCAGCCGCATGCACCACGTACTCAAACTTGTGGCTTCGCAGTTGTTGGCAGAGTGCGTCATAAGAAGACAAATTGAGTTGGATAAAATGTATACGGGGGTCTTGGAGATAACGTTTGGAACTGGTACCGCGTACGGCTGCCCACACGTCAAATCCCCTGTTGAGTGCTTCTTCAACAATAAAACTGCCAATGAAGCCACTGGCTCCTGTTATAAGTATGTTCATGTCTGTTGTTTTCCTTTTTGTGGTGCTTGATAGCATCCGTCTATTTTGACAGGCTCCACATGCAGTCCGATGTGGGTCTGCTCGCCAAACCGTGTCTTGATTTTTTTCTCAATGTTGGTGGCATGTAGGTGTGCCTCATAGAGCGAAATCTCGCCAGGCATACGCACATGCATCTCGATGGCAATGGTGTTGCCGATACGGCGGGTTTGCAAGTGGTGTACTTCACTTACCTTGTCTTCGCTGCTTGCTATCTCTACAATTTCTTTTTCTATGCTCTCGGGCAAACTCTTTTCGAGCAGCTCTCCCAAGGCATTGGTGATCAGCGTATAGGCTGTTTTTACGATAAATATACTCACGGCTACGGCGGCGATAGGATCAAGTACACTCCATCGTTTTCCGAGGAAAATAGCGCCACCAATTCCTACGGCCGTACCGATGGATGAAAGCGCGTCGCTGCGGTGATGCCAAGCATTGGCTACAACGGCCTCGGAACCCACTTCCCGTCCTGTTTTGACTGTGAACTGATAGGCCCATTCTTTCAGGACGATGCTTGTCAAGGCTGCCACAAGGGCGATGACACCCGGTTGGGGAAGGTGTTCTCCCTGTATGGAATGGTAAATCTTGGTGATGCCCGTATAGGCAATCATCACTCCCACCATGAGCAGTGCAATGCCAATAATGAGCGAAGCCAATGTCTCGTACTTTCCATGGCCATAGTCATGGTCTTTGTCATGTGGCTTGTTGCTCAGTTTGACGAGCACGATTACTACTACATCCGAAGCGAAATCGGATAACGAGTGCACGGCGTCGGCAATCATAGCGGCAGAACCGCCAAGGATGCCGGCAATAAATTTAAACATGAGCAGCACCACATTGATGATGCTGCCCATGATTGTGACACGGTAAATCTTCCGTTCACGGTTGTTCCATTTCATTCTTAACAGGTTTAAAACCACTTTGTTTTGCAAAGGTAGTGCAAATGAGTGGAATACAAAACAAATTCATTTGTTTTTATTTCGAATGTCGCCATGGTTTCCTGTTTTTTATTCCCCTTTGCCCGACTTGTTGTTCTTTTTATTGAAATGTCATGAAAAAATAAAGTCGTTATTTTGTTAATCTCAATTTTATTTCGTTAATTTGCAGCATACAATCATAAAATCCAAGACTATGGGAAAAGGAAAGAAAGGCGGTAAAAGGATGACAAAGAAGGAGCTTGCGCCAAAGCTCGAACACTTCTTTCAGTCGAGACCTGACGAGACGTTGAGTTTCAAGCAGATTTTTAAAACGTTGAATCTCAATACGCATCCTCTCAAGATGCTAGCCATAGACATTATGGATGACATGGCCTTTGACGATTTCTTGGTCAAAGTTTCAGACAATTCTTACAAACTTAATACAAAGGGACAAGTGCAGGAAGGCACTTTTGTCCGGAAAGCGAACGGCAAGAATTCCTTCATACCTGAAGGGGGTGGTGATTCCGTATTCGTGGCAGAGCGCAACTCGATGTTCGCCCTTAACGGCGACAAAGTGAAGGTCACGATGATGGCTCGTCGACAGAAACACATGAAGGAAGCGATGGTGGTTGAGATCCTTTCGCACGCCAAAGATACTTTTGTCGGCAAGTTGAAGGTGAACAAGGACTTGGCGTTCTTGGTACCTGAGGGAAATCTCTATGTGAGTGACATTTTTGTTCCCAAGAACAAACTCAAAGGGGGAAAGAATAATGACAAGGCGCTTGTCAAGATAACCCAATGGCCAAGCAAAGACTCTAAAAACATTGTCGGTGAGGTCGTTGATGTTCTTGGACAGACTGGCGACAACGACGTGGAGATGAATGCCATTCTTGCTCAATATGGTTTGCCTTATAAATATCCTCAGAAAGTGGAGGATGCGGCCAACAAGATTACTGGTGAAATCACAGAACAAGACTACAAGGAGCGTGAGGACTTCAGAGATGTGTGTACGATGACAATTGACCCACATGATGCCAAAGACTTCGATGACGCACTTTCTATCCGCCGTCTCGACAGCGGATTATGGGAGGTGGGTGTGCATATCGCAGATGTGTCGCACTATGTCACCGAAGGAAGTGTGATAGACAAGGAAGCTGTGAAGCGTGCGACAAGTATTTATCTTGTTGACAGAACGATTCCGATGCTTCCGGAACATCTTTGCAACTTTGTGTGCTCACTTCGTCCTGACGAGGAAAAACTTGCCTATAGTGTTGTCTTCGATTTGGATGAGGATGCAGAAATCCGCAATTGGCGACTGGTTCATACCGTTATCAAATCCAACCGCCGTTTCTGCTACGAGGAAGTGCAGAAGATTTTGGAGGACAATGGTGTCATTGACAGCACAGGTCAGCCTGCACCGCCCGCTCCACAGGGAGGATATAAGGGTGAACTTGCCACAGAACGGATTATGCTCGATCGTCTGGCCAAGAAACTTCGTGAGAAGCGATTCAAGAATGGTTCTGTCAAGTTTGACCGCGAGGAACTTCATTTTGACATAGACGAGAAAGGACATCCGACACGTTGCTACTATAAGAAATCGAAAGACGCCAACAAATTGGTGGAGGAATTCATGTTGCTCGCCAATAAAACGGTGGCGGAAAGTGTAGGCAAGGTGAAGAAAGGGCAGAAACCTAAGACATTGCCTTATCGTATCCATGACGCGCCAGACCCACAGAAGTTGGAAACTTTGCGCCAGTTTATTGTCAAGTTCGGTTACAAGATGAAATCGACCAGTACGAAGGGGGAAAGTGCGCGTGCCCTCAACAAACTGATGGACCAGTGTGCCGGCAAACGTGAGCAAAACCTGATTGAACTGGTGGCATTGCGTGCTATGATGAAAGCTAAGTACAGTGTGCACAATATCGGTCATTATGGCTTGGCATTCGACTACTATACTCATTTTACCAGTCCTATTCGTCGATATCCGGATACGATGGTGCACCGTTTGCTTACAAGATATCAGCAAGGTGGCCGTTCGGCGAATAAAGAACATTATGAAGAGTTGTGCGAGCACGCCAGCGAGATGGAGCAAATCGCCCAAAATGCGGAACGAGACTCCATCAAATACAAAATGGTGGAGTTTATGGGGGATAAGTTGGGTGAGACCTATGACGCACATATCAGTGGTATCACATCCTTTGGCATCTATGCCGAGATTGACGAGAATCATTGTGAAGGTATGATACCGATGCGCGATCTTGATGATGACTACTACGATTTCGATGAGCGCAACTATTGCCTCATCGGCCGCCGCCGCCATCACAAATATCAGCTTGGCGATTCCATCCGTATCAAGGTGGCACGTGCCAATCTTGACAAGCGTCAGCTCGACTTTACCATAGCCGAGGACAAGAAGTGATGAAACCGATATTTTTCAATCATAAGGAAGAATTGTGGAACTCATGGTCACATTTCGGCGGTATCGTGCTGGGTGTGGCCATGGGAATTGCCTTTCTGATTTTCTGTGCACACCATGAAAATGGATGGGCGACGGCGGGCGTCATCCTCTATCTCTTTGGCATGCTCTGCTCCTATTTGGCTTCCACCATTTATCATGCGCTCTCGGCCTGGAGCAAGTGGAAAGAACGATTGCGCCGATGGGATCATGCCGCCATTTATTGGCATATAGCCGGTTCTTATTCACCCATCACGCTCATAGCCTTACGGCAGCAAGACTATTGGGGATGGAGCTTGTTCATTTTTATTTGGGCATGTGCGATAGCCGGCACGGTGATGAGCTTTGTCAATCTCAAAGCCCACAGCAATTTGGAGACAATCTGTTTTGTGGGCATGGGACTGAGTGTGTTGGTGGCGTTCAAGCCTTTGATAGACAGTGCAGGTCCAGGCGCTGTCACATGGATTGTTGCCGAGGGTGTATGCTACATCACGGGAGCCGTATTCTATAGTGTCAACAAACGGCGGTTTATGCATACCGTATTCCATTTCTTTGTCCTTGCCGGCAGTATTTGTCATATTGTGGCGGTATGGGATATCTTGATGAGATACATCTAATTGCCAGACAAAAATAAAAGGTTGTCGTTAGCGAAAGAACGACAACCTTTTATTTTTGTACCTATTTTTTTGTTATTGTTGCATGTCGTGCAGTTTCTTGTAATATCCGTCACGGGCAATAAGCTCGTCATGCGTACCCTTTTCCACGATTTGTCCCTCATGGATGACATAGATTTCGTCCGCACTCTTGATAGTGGACAGACGGTGGGCGATAGCCACTGTGGTGCGGGTCTTCATCAGTCTTTCCAAGGCATCCTGTACCAAGCGTTCGCTTTCGGTATCGAGTGCGGAAGTAGCCTCGTCGAGAATCAGGATGGGAGGATTCTTCAGGATGGCACGAGCTATGCTGACACGTTGTCGTTGTCCTCCAGACAAGCGGCCTCCTCGGTCACCGATATTGGTCTCGTATCCATGCTCGCTTTCCATGATAAAGTCATGAGCGTTGGCGATGCGGGCAGCTTCTTCCACTTGTTCTTGTGTGGCATTCTCCACACCGAAGGAAATATTGTTGAAGAAGGAATCGTTGAAGAGTATAGCCTCTTGGTTCACGTTGCCGATCAATTGCCGCAAGTCATGGATGCCCAGGTCTTTGACATTGATGCCGTCGATGAGCACTTCTCCTTTCTGTACATCGTAATAACGGGGGATGAGGTCTACGAGCGTTGATTTTCCGCCACCACTCTGCCCTACAAGAGCGATGGTCTTTCCTTTGGGGATGATAAGGTTGATGTCCCGGAGAATCCAACGTTGGTCGTATTTGAACGACACATGGCGGAATTCTATCTCGTGTTCAAAACAATGGATGTGTACAGGATGTTCAACCTCCTTGATATATGACTCGGCGAGCAAGATTTTGTCCACACGCTCCATGGAAGCAAGTCCCTTGGGAATGTTGTATCCTGCCTTGGAGAAATCCTTGAGAGGGTTGATGATGCTGTAGAGGATGACAAGATAGTAGATGAATGTCGGACCGCTGATGACTTGCTTGTTGAGTACAAGAACACCACCAAACCACAACACGATGATAATCATGACAGTGCCGAGAAACTCGCTCATAGGATGTGCCAGCTGTTGGCGGATATTCACCTTGAGCAGTTGGTTGCGGTAGTCGTTGTTCACCTTGTCAAAGCGTTTGTTCATTTTTTCTTCGGCGCAGAAAGCCTTGATGATGCGCAAACCGCCCAAGGTCTCTTCCACCTGGCTCATCGTGTCGCTCCACAAACCTTGTGCTTCTTTTGACTGCTGCTTGAGCTTGCGTCCCACTCGTCCCATCACCCATCCCATGATGGGCACGAATATCATGGTGAAGAGAGTCAACTGCCAACTGATGCAGAGCAGTGTCACAAAGTATGAGATGATGAGAATCGGGTTCTTGAAGAGCATGTCGAGTGAACTCATGATAGAACTCTCAATCTCGCCCACATCACCCGTCATACGGGCAATGATGTCACCTTTGCGCTCCTCTGAGAAGAAACCTATGGGTAAGGATGTTATCTTGGCATAGAGTTGATTGCGGATGTCGCGCACGATACCCGTTCGCATGGGGATGACTGTAGCGGAAGAGAGGAAATACATGCCTGTCTTCAGAAAGGTCGTTGTCGCCAGGAACAAACCGATGAGCAGCAGGGTGGTAGTCGCGCCAGTCGCATCAATCAGTTGGTTGACATAGTAGTCTACATTGTTGCTCAACACGGCCTTGGCGTTGTCCCAGTCCCATGTCATCAGTTGTGTGACGGGGGAGGCATTCTCTGTCTTGAACAGAATTTGCAGGATGGGGATGATGGCTGCAAAAGAGAAGATGTTCAACAGTGCCGAGAGCACGTTGAACAGGATGGTCAATGCCAGATACTTTTTATAAGGTGGCACGAACCTTTTGAGTATATGCAGGAATTCTTTCATTTAGTCTATCGCTTCTCCCAATAAAGTAGCACTTGTACTCCCTGTGATGTGCACCATCACGCGTTCACCGATGTGGTGACGCCCCTTGTCGAACACCACCATTTTGTTTTGCTCAGTGCGACCACACAGTTGTTCCCGACTACGCTTGCTGAAATTCTCCACAAGCACTTCGAAAGTCTTCCCTTCGTCACGCTTGTTGGCCTCTGCCGACAATTGGGTCTGCAAGGCAATCATCTCGTTGAGCCGGCGTATTTTCTCTTCTTCGGGCACATCGTCGGGAAGATGTTTGGAGGCATAGGTGCCGGGCCGCTCAGAATATTTGAACATGAAGGCGGAATCATAGCCCACTTCGCGCATCAAAGAGAGAGACATCTGGTGATCTTCTTCTGTCTCGCTGTGGTAGCCTACAAAGATATCTGTAGAGATGGCCGCATCAGGCACGATACGTCGGATAGCATTGACACGGTCCATGTACCATTCGCGGGTATATTTGCGGTTCATCAGTTTCAAGATGCGGTCGCTGCCACTTTGTACGGGCAGATGGATATGTTTGCAAACATTGGGCACATCGGCAATCACATGGAGTGTGTCGTCGCTCATGTCCTTGGGGTGGCTGGTGGTGAAGCGCACACGCATTTCAGGTACAGCTTCTGCCACCATACGGAGCAGTTGTGGAAACAGAATAGGTTCACAGTTTTCACCTGCCGGTGTGAATTTATAGGAATTGACATTTTGTCCGAGCAGAGTCACCTCCTTATAGCCGCGGTCACGCAGGTCGCGAACTTCGCGGAGGATGCTTTCCACGTCGCGTGAACGCTCTCGGCCGCGGGTGTAAGGAACGATGCAATAGTGGCAGAAATTGTTGCATCCACGCATGATGCTTACGAAACCTCCGATATGGTTGCCTCCGATGCGTTGCGGCACGATGTCGCGATAGGTCTCGGTGGTCGACAATTCGATATTCATGGCTTTCTCTCCCATTTCGACCTGTGCGATGAGGTCTGGCAGGTTGAGATAGGAGTCGGGACCTGCTACGAGGTCTGCATGGTGATTGTTTATCAGGTCTTGCTTGACGCGTTCCGCCATACAGCCGAGTACGCCGAGAATCAGTTTTCTTTTGTCTTTGTTGGCTTTTGCCGCAAGGGTATCGAGGCGATGATAGATTTTGTTTTCCGCATTCTCGCGCACTGAGCACGTGTTCAGGAAAATGGCGTCAGCCTCGTCCTCATTCTCGCAAAGCTCATAGTCAGCCATCTTCATCACTGAAGCCACGACTTCGCTGTCTGCCACATTCATTTGGCAGCCGTATGTTTCTATAAAGAGTTTCTTCATCAAAATATAATTAAATCTGAGGGTGCAAAGTTACTAAGAAATTCTGAATTAGCATTCATAAGGCCTTAATAATGCTCTTTTTAGACCTCTTCATCCGCCTTATTTGGCAGGTGGTTCTTAAAGAAATACATATTTAAGGATGAAAAGGATGGCGAGCACGATAGACCCTTTGTTCAACAGTTTATAGTTGCCACTGAGCAGATGGATGGCCACCCAGAAGATGAGTCCGATGAGAATACCGTCAGAGATGCTGTAGGTGAGCGGCATGAGAACGATGCACAGGAAACAGGGAATGGCTGTGAGGAAGTGTTGGAAATCCACCTCTTTGATGCCAGACATCATCATCACACCCACCAAGATCATGGCGGGAGCCGTGGCTTGTGAGGGAATGGTCAGGAATAAGGGTGAGAAGAACATAGCAAGGAGGAAGCAGACTGCCACAACAAAGGCTGTTAGACCGCTGCGTCCTCCGGCATTAACACCGGATGCACTCTCCACATAAGTGGAAACGGTTGATGTGCCCACCAGTGCGCCGAATGTGGTGCCGATGGCATCAGCCATGAAGGCTTTGTTCAGTCGGGGCATATGCCCATTCTTGTCTACCATGCCTGCCCGGTGTCCGACGCCAATGAGTGTGCCGAGCGTGTCGAACATGTCCATGAACAGAAGGGTGAATACGCAGATGACCATGTCGATGCTCCAAATGCCGTTCCATTCCATTTTGCATAGTACGGGAGTAATGCTGGGTGGAGTGCTGACCAGTGAGGAAATATGGGTGATGCCGAGAGGTATGCCGATGATTGATGTGATAAGGATGCCGATGAGCAGTGCTCCGGTGATACGGCGGACTAACAAGACGGCACTGAGAACAATGCCGAACAGGGCGAGCAGTACGGAAGGGTCGTGCAAGTTGCCCATAGAGACAAGGGTAGCCTCGCTGCCTTTGATGATGCCGGCATTATGCAAGCCTATAAAGGTGATGAACAGACCGATACCGGGCGAAATGGCATTGCGCAGTTGCAGCGGCATGGCATCAACAATTTTGTTGCGTAGTCCGGTGATGGTCAACAGAATGAAACACACGCCTTCTATCAGCACAGCGGTAAGTCCAAACTGCCAGGAATAGCCCATGGTGAGAACAATCGTATAGACGAAGAATGCGTTGAGACCCATAGCGGGAGCCAATGCGAATGGCAGTTTTGCGTAGACAGCCATAATTAAGGTGGCGACGATGGACGACAGAATGGTGGCGGTGAATACAGCTCCTGCATCCATACCTGCCTGACTTAGTATGGAAGGTTGCACAGCGAGAATATACGCCATAGTGAGAAAGGTGGTAAGACCTCCGATAATCTCTTTCTTAATGGACATGGTTTCTGTTTTGAAACCGAACAATCTGTATAAGGTATTCATTTTGTTTTCTATTGTCAATCAGACGATTTAATAATTAATAGACGATGAGCCCCAAGACACCACTGGTCAGGAGAATGAGGATGGGGTTGGTCTTGAGATAGCGTGTGCAGTAGAACGCCAGTCCAAACACCACAACGTTCAGAGTCCATAAGGCCGGTTCTTCCATCGGAGTGTTGAAATTTTCCTTGTTCATCAATAATAAGGCAGCGGAGGCAATCAGTCCGATGATGGTGGGACGAAGGGCTGCGAACACGTCTTTCACGATTTTTGAGTCTTTGTGGGTGATGAGATAATGGCTGATGCAGATCATCAGAATGAAAGGCAACCAGATGATGCTCAGAGAGGCGAGCACGGAGCCAATCACTGCTGCCCATTCAGGATACCCTTGATGGAGCACGGCTGTATAGCCGGCGTAAGTGGCTGCATTGATGCCGATAGGTCCCGGAGTGGACTGACTGATGGCGACCATGTCTGTGAATTCTGCATTGGTCATCCATAGGTTCTTCACGACCACCTCGTTGTGGATGAGGGAAAGCATGGCATAGCCGCCGCCGAAATTGAAGGTGCCTATTTGGGTGAATACATAGAATATTTTGAGAAACAATAACATAAAGCGTCTATTTAATATTTGAAATACTTGCCATACTTGCCATACAACCATCCCACCACACCGGCGATGATGATGATATAGATAGGGGAAATGCCGAGAATGGCGATGAGTGCACAACAGACAATGGGAATCCAGAAGTTGTAGCGGTTGATGTTGGCGGTTTGTGCCATTTTGAAACAAGGTGCGGCGATGAGGGCCACGACGGCAGGGCGTACACCCCGGAAGAATTTGGCTACATACACATTGTCGCGGAAGGTGTGGAAAAACATGGCTATCAGCAGAATGGCGACAATGGAGGGGAGGGCGATGCCCAATGCTCCCACAATGCCGCCCCATACGCCGCGCAGTTTGTAGCCGATATGACTGGCCATGTCAATGCTGAAGATGCCGGGTGTGGTCTGTGCTACCACCATGATGTCCATGAATTCTTGTCGGTCCATCCAGTGGTTCTTGTCCACAAACTCTTTTTCCATGATGGGAATCATGGCATAGCCGCCCCCCAAGGTGAAGGCACCGATTTTGTTACAGGTGAGAAAATATTTCAGTAGCATATAATATTAATGTTGCTTGATGAGTTGATTGAAATTCTTGTGTTTGAAGCGGTATATATATACCGTGTCATGTGTGTCTCCACACTTGCCGTCGGTTTTCATGTCGAGGGTGAAGTTGTATTTCTCCTTATATCGGTCAAGGAATTGCTGGCAGTCATGAGCGGGAATCATCACCACTCCGCTGATGGGCGTGTGGACGTTGTTCTCGCCATTGCTGGTGTGGCCGTTATGGCGGCCTTGTTCAAACTGCCCGATACAATCTTCCGCATAGAAATTGGTGCAGAAGAAGTGCATCATGTCAATCGACATATAGGAATAAATGGGGGTGCCGTAATAACGTTGTACAAGACGCTCTGCCAACATTTTGTCGGATTTGACGTTCAGCACATGGGGCAGAATGACCCCATCGAGAGCGATGAAGATGGAGAACACACCGATAAACAGATATTGCGTTAGATGTGACGAAGTCCACTTCCCTTCTTCCTGAAACAAAAAATGCCAGATGGAAAGTCCTGCAGCTACTGGCAACAGGGCGAGAACCACTTGCCACCAACAATTGCGGAAACCTGCCAAGGCTTGCATCATGGCGATATTGTCGGCGGCATGTTTCCCGTGAAACATACTGTCAGGCAGCAAGTTCGCTCCTACAGAGAAGAGTAGCAGTGTCAAGAATATACCCAATGTGGCAATGAATCCGGCGTAGCCTTTGACCATCTTGACATGGGTCTTCACTAAATAAATAATATATTCAGCCATCAACCAGGCCATGAACGGATAGATGGGCAGCAGGTAGACACTGCGCTTGCTCTTCGGGATGCAATAGAACACAAAGATAATGAGGAAGGCAAGCCATGTGAACAATTCCACACCGTCCATTTCTTTGAACCGCTTCAACTGCCCTCCCAGCTTGCGCCAGGGGGCTACAAAAGCTCCCAACAACATGAGCAGTGTCCAGGGAAGCCAGCCAGAGATGACGGTGACAAAGTTGTAGGTGAAGGGGTGTACATGGGAGTCGTAACTCATTGAACCTGTGAACCGACCGAAATTCTCGTCGTAGACCATAGACAGAAAATTGTCTCCACCCTGTCTCCACGCTGCCACATACCACAGGGCGGGCAGAATACAGGCAAGCAATCCGAAGAGAAACATTTGGAAAAACGTGCGCCAGAAACGTGCGCCCCGCATCAGCATGAAGATACCCATGACCAGGCAAGGCAGAAGAATGCCTACCGGCCCTTTGGTGCAGGCGGCACCACTCATGCAGAGCACAGCCCATAGTGGAACACCTTTGCATCCTCGCTCAAACCAACGGTAGAGCAATAACAATGCTCCGACAATCTGAGCGGTGAGCACCATGTCCACTCGGCAGTTCATGCCGGCACGGTGCACCTCAAAAGCCGTTAGTGTGAGCAATGCGGTGACGAAGGCGGTGCGCTCGTCACGTCGCTTGCGGTAGAACGTGTAGACACCGGCAGTAATGGCGATGAGGGCGAGAGCGGAAGGAAGTCGCGAGGTGAATTCCGTTACTCTGCCACTAACGAGTGAGAAAAGGGCGATTAGCCAATGGAAGAAAGGTGGCTTGTAAGGAATGTCACCGCCATTGTTGACTGGCAAGATCCAATTCCCTTCCTTGAGCATGGACAAGGCGACCACCGCTTCACGTGGCTCGCCTTTGGAATTAAACTCCGTGAGACAGAGAAAAGGGATAATGGTCAGTACTGCTATCAGCAACAGGATGAAGAGTCTGTTGTTTGTTTTCATCGCGTCTGTTCGTATTTTCAATATTTAGAGTGCAAAAGTAAGCATTTTAGCTGATACATACAAAAATCAAAACCATTATTTGGAATCGTCCAGTTTGTAGGAGGTATTTATTCCTAAACCAATCATTCTCAACGATTTTATATCCGTCTTGAGACATATGTCAATATTTTATTGTAACTTTGCACAAATCTCAAACATTAGAAAAATAAAAACATCAAGATACAAATGGAATACAACTTTAGAGAAATCGAGAAGAAGTGGCACCAGAAGTGGGTCGAGAACCAGACCTACAAGGTGACCGAAGACAAGACGAAGAAGAAGTTTTATGTTCTCAACATGTTCCCTTATCCTTCCGGAGCGGGACTTCATGTGGGACATCCATTGGGTTATATCGCATCGGATATCTATGCCCGCTACAAGCGTCTCAAGGGCTTTAACGTGCTCAACCCGATGGGCTATGATGCCTACGGACTGCCGGCAGAGCAGTATGCCATCCAAACCGGACAGCATCCAGAGAAGACGACGGTGGAAAATATCAATCACTATCGTGAGCAGCTTGACAAAATCGGTTTCTCTTTTGATTGGAATCGTGAGGTCCGCACCTGTGATCCCAAATATTACCATTGGACTCAGTGGGCATTCCAGAAGATGTTCAACTCGTTCTTCTGCAACAAGTGCCAGAGCGCTCAGCCCATCGAACGCCTTGTGAAGCACTTTGAGGAGAAGGGAACTGAAGGCATAGATGTGGCACAGAGCGAGGAACTGACTTTTTCTGCAGAGGAATGGAATGCTTATGATGACGTGAAGAAACAGCAGGTGCTGATGAACTATCGCATCGCTTATCTCGGTGAGACGATGGTCAATTGGTGTCCTGGCTTGGGCACTGTGCTTGCCAATGACGAGGTTGTCAACGGTGTGAGTGAGCGTGGCGGCTATCCTGTCATCCAAAAGAAGATGCAGCAGTGGTGCCTCCGCACCTCGGCTTATGCCCAGCGCTTGCTCGACGGTCTCGACACGATAGACTGGACCGACAGTATCAAGGAAACACAGAAAAATTGGATTGGCCGTTCTGAGGGTACCGAGGTGGAATTCGCTGTGAAAGACAGTGATGTGAAGTTTACCATCTTCACCACACGTGCCGATACCATGTTCGGTGTCACCTTCATGGTGCTTGCTCCTGACAGTGAGTATGTGCAGCAGGTGACCACTCCCGATCAGAAGGAAGCGGTGGCTGACTATCTTGATTATGTGAAGAAGCGCACGGAATTGGACCGTATGGCCAACCATCAAGTGACGGGCGTCTTCTCGGGCAGCTATGCCGTCAATCCTTTCACCGGTGATGCCATTCCTGTATGGATTTCAGAATATGTCTTGGCGGGCTATGGCACAGGTGCCATCATGGCTGTGCCGGCTCACGACAGTCGTGACTATGCCTTTGCCAAGCACTTCAACTTGCCCATCATTCCGCTTATCGAGGGTGCAGATGTGTCGGAGGAGAGCTTCGATGCCAAGGAAGGCATTGTGACCAACTCTCCTGTCGAGGGTCATCCCAGCATGGATGGCTTCTCTCTCAATGGCTTGACGGTCAAGGAGGCTATTGCTGCGACGAAGAAGTTTGTTACTGAGAAGGGTATTGGTCGGGTGAAGGTAAACTATCGTTTGCGTGACGCCATTTTCTCCCGTCAGCGTTATTGGGGCGAACCGTTCCCTGTATATTATAAGGATGGAATGCCTCAGATGGTACCAGAGGAGTGCTTGCCGCTTGAACTTCCTGAAATTGAAACCTACAAGCCTACAGAGACAGGAGAACCTCCATTGGGCCGTGCCAAGAAATGGGCATGGGATGTAGAGAAAAAACAAGTGGTGGATAAGAGTCTTGTGGACAACAAGGCCGTCTTCCCCTTGGAACTCAACACCATGCCAGGCTTCGCAGGTTCTTCCGCCTACTATTTGCGCTATATGGATCCTCACAACGGCCATGCTCTTGTCAGCAAGGAGGCTGACGAGTATTGGCAGAATGTTGATCTCTATGTGGGTGGTACAGAGCATGCTACCGGTCACCTGATCTATTCCCGTTTTTGGAACAAGTTTCTCTTCGATCTCGGTGTCAGTTGCAAGGAAGAGCCGTTCCAGAAGTTGGTCAACCAGGGTATGATTCAGGGCCGTTCCAATTTTGTTTATCGCATCAATTCCGACGACCATTCCAAGGCTCCTGTTTTCGTGAGTCTCGGCTTGAAAGACAAATATGAGACCACTCCAATCCATGTGGATGTGAACATTGTGAGCAACGATATCCTTGATGTTGAGGCTTTCAAGGCTTGGCGTCCTGAATACAACCATGCAGAGTTCATCCTCGAGGATGGAAAATATGTCTGTGGATGGGCTATTGAAAAAATGTCGAAGTCTATGTTCAATGTGGTCAACCCCGACATGATTGTAGAGAGATATGGTGCCGACACCTTACGCCTTTATGAAATGTTCTTGGGTCCCGTTGAGGCCAGCAAACCTTGGGACACCAATGGCATTGACGGATGTCATCGTTTCCTCAAGAAATTCTGGAACCTCTTCAACGAGGTGGATGAGAAGGAGGCAACGCCGGAGCAGTTGAAGAGTGTGCACAAACTCATCAAGAAGGTGAGCGAGGACATCGAGAAGTTCTCCTACAACACCTCTATCTCCGCCTTCATGATTTGTGTCAATGAACTCCAACAGTTCAAGTGCCACAACAAGCAGTTGCTCACCGACCTCGTAGTGCTCATCGCACCGTTCGCTCCCCATATTGCCGAAGAACTATGGCAGCGTCTTGGTGGTGAGGGTAGTGTTTGCGATGCACAGTGGCCTAAATGGGAAGAGAAATATCTTGTTGAGAGCCAGATGCAGCTTACCATTTCGTTCAACGGCAAGGCTCGCTTCCAGATGCAGTTCCCCGCCGATGCTGACAATCAGACCATCCAAGACACGGTGCTGGCCGACGATCGTGCCAAACACTATATGGAGGGAAAGAACGTGGTCAAGGTGATTATCGTTCCGAAGAAGATTGTCAACATCGTGTTGAAATAATCCATTCTATCATGATGAGGGCGTGTCTTGATGCGTCCTCATCATGGCTTTATACAAATTACACATTATTATATAGACTATATGTTCAAGAACCAGGCATTATGGAATGAGATCAAGGACTACTTGTTGATAACCTTTGGTCTCTTGCTTTACACTTTCGGATGGACCGTGTGGATGCTTCCCTATTCCATCGTGACGGGAGGTGTGACTGGTATTTCCGCGCTTATCTTCTATGCAACCGGTGTCCCCATCTACCTGTCCTATTTCATTATCAATTTGGCACTGTTGGTCGTGGCATTGAAAGTGCTCGGACTCAAGTTCATGATGAAGACCATCTATGCCATTTTCATGCTTTCGTTCCTGTTGTGGCTGGCTCAGGAAGCGATGACGAAACCCGACGGCACGTTTATCCAGGTGCTTGGTCCTGACAACCCGTTCATGTCGCTGCTCATCGGTACGGCATTCACGGGCTCGGCGCTTGCCGTGGTGTTTCTCAACAACGGCAGCACGGGCGGAACGGACATCATAGCCGCCGTTGTCAACAAGTATCACAACATCTCGTTGGGCAATGTCCTGATAGGCATAGATATCTGCATTATCGGAAGTTCCCTGCCTGTCTTTGCCTCCAAATATGGTTTCGACCAAGGCTTGAAAATGATGATTTTCGGATTCAGTGCCATGATTGTGGAGAACTTTGTACTTGACTATGTGATGAACGCCCGTCGTGAGTCGGTGCAGTTTATGATATTCTCGAAGAAGTATATGGAGATTGCCGATGCCATTGCCACCCGTATGAATCACGGTGTGACCATCCTCGACGGCCATGGCTGGTATACAGGTCAGGAGATGAAGGTTCTTTGTATTCTTGCGAAGAAGCGTGAGAGTGTCAACATCTTCCGTCTCATCAAAATCATAGACCCCAATGCGTTCGTCAGTCAGAGTTCTGTTATTGGTGTCTTTGGCGAAGGATTCGATCCTATTCGGGTGAAGATATCTCAGAAACATCGTAAGAATTTGGTCAAACATGTTCCTGCCGATGAACAGGAAGATATAAAATAAAAGTAATATGAAAATAGTATTCGCAACAAACAATAAGAATAAACTGTCGGAGATCCGCAGTATTCTTGGCGATGAGTTTGAAGTGCTGTCGCTGAACGACATCGATTGCCATGCCGACATTCCCGAGACGTCGGATACGTTGGAGGGCAATGCCCTGCAAAAGGCGCAGTACATATCCAAGCGCTATGGTATGGTGGTCTTTGCCGATGACACAGGGCTGGAAGTTGAGGCTTTGGGCGGTGAACCGGGCGTTCATTCGGCTCGCTACGCTGAGGGTACAGACCACGACAGCGAAGCCAACATGCGTAAGTTGCTCGCCAAGTTGGGTGACAGCGATAACCGCAAGGCGCAGTTCCGCACGGTTATCGCCTTGATACGCAATCATCCAGATGATATTGTGACCTTTTTCGAAGGTAAGGTGGAGGGCGAAATCATTCGTGAGAAGCGCGGTGACAGTGGCTTTGGCTACGACCCTATCTTTATGCCCAAGGGCTATGACAAGACGTTTGCCGAGCTGGGCATGGAAGTAAAAAACCACATCTCCCATCGTGCCAAAGCTGTGGAAAAGTTGGTCTCTTACTTGAAAAGTTTAAAGAAGGTGCAGTAAAATGCACCTTCTTTCGAAAATGTCCCCAATTACAGAAAAATATTCCCCCTTGTTAACCCTCTTTACCTTGTAAATTTGCGGAGAGAAACAATTTTGTACTAAAACCAATATGAATTTTAAGCAAATCACATGTGCATTGCTCCTTTCTTCAGCAATGCTTCCGGCAGTTGCCGGCACGAGAGAGAAAACGCCTGCCTTTCCTGGAGCAGAAGGCTTTGGCCGTTATGTTACAGGCGGACGTGGTGGCGCTGTATACCATGTCACCTCATTGGCTGATGACGGCTCTGTAGGAACACTGCGTTGGGCTATTGGACAGAAAGGGGTACGCACCATCGTGTTTGATGTGTCGGGAACGATCTTTCTCCAGTCAGAATTGGCTCTCACGCAGGGCAATGTGACCATTGCAGGACAGTCTGCGCCGGGTGACGGCATCTGTGTAGCAGACTATCCCTTTACGATTAAGGCAAGCAATGTCATTCTTCGTTATATGCGTTTCCGTCTTGGCAACCGCCAGGTGGCACACCATGAGGGTGACGGACTCGGAGGCATGGATCAGCAGAACATCATTGTGGACCATTGTTCCGTGAGCTGGAGCATTGATGAGTGTCTCTCCGTTTACGGTTGCAAGAACCTCACTGTGCAGTGGTGCTTGGTTTCACAGAGCTTGCGCAATGCAGGTCATGAAAAGGGACCCCATGGTTATGGCGGAAACTGGGGCGGTTCGGGAGCCACCTATCATCATAACCTCATGGCACACCATGACTCTCGTGTGCCCCGTCTGGGTCCTCGTCCGTCCACACAACTTGACGAACGTATGGATCTCCGCAACAACGTGTTCTACAACTGGGGTGGCAACGGCTGCTATGGCGGTGAAGGCATGAACGTGAACATCGTCAACAACTACTACAAACCGGGACCCTACACCTTTACCAAGAGCACAGGCATCCAGCAGCGTATAGCCGGCATCGGTATCCGCACATCGGAATATACAAAGCACGATACGGATTCTCCCAACGAGTGGGACAAGATGTGGCATGTGTGGGGCACGTTCTATGTGAATGGCAATGTTAATCCCGCACAGAAAAGTCTCACTGCCGACAACTGGACCTATGGCATTAAGAACCAGATTGACAACAGTAAGTGTGACTATACGTTCAACAACACCGTTGAAGCACAGATGAAACTCTCTGCTCCCATCAATTTTATGGGAGTGACCACACACACCGCCGAAGTAGCTTACAACCGTGTGCTCGACTATGTGGGTGCCAGTCTGCACCGTGACGATGTGGACAAGGTGATGGTGAGCGACACGCGTAATGGTGGCGCTACCTATACAGGCAGTGACAGCAAAATGTATGGCATTATTGACTCCCAGAACGACCTCAAGCCCAAGAATGCCTCTGCCGACTGGAGTCCGTGGCCTACACTCAACACTGCTGCAGTTCCGAAAGATACCGACGGTGACGGCATACCCGATGATTGGGAAACAGCTCATGGATTGAATCCTAATGATGTCGCAGATGGCAAGCAGAAGAACGACGAAGGCTACACCAACCTTGAAGTTTATCTCAACAGTCTCGTGGCTGACATCACCGCCAAACAGAATGAAGGTGGCACATTTGAGGGATCTATTGAGGAGGAAGAGGTCAACAATGAAGTGACGGAATACACATTGTCGAATGCTAACCACTTGGAAAATTGGACATTCGACAATGGCTTTAGCATCGTGACAAACAAAGGGTATGCCGCAGGGAACAATGACGGTATCAAGTTTTCCAAGGGTGTCGATTTTGCCATCGCCATACCTGATGGCATTCAGGTGAACAAGGTTAGCATCACGGGATATGACAATTATGACTCCGCAGATTCCTATCTTGCAGAACTTAACGGTGTGAGCTATTTGGCGACAGACTATGTCTTTCCTAAAAAAGAGACGGGAAGCAAAAACGGAATTGAAGTAACCCATGACATAGAACTTTCTACTCCGGCAGTCAAATCCTTGCCTTTTAAGTTCCAGGGAAACCAAACTGTCTGTAAATTCACGCTCTATACCTCCAAGGCTACCGGCATCAAGAACATCTCTGCCGATAGAAGCAAGAATGGAAAAATCTATACACTTGACGGCAAGCAGGCTGCAAAGGACTATAAGGGTGTGGCTATCAAGAACGGCAAGAAGATAATTATCAAATAACAATTAATCAACAATCAACATTTATGTACAAATCAAAACTAATCTCAAGGCTCGGACTGCTCTGCCTGTTCTTGTTCACAGCGATAGTGGCAAGGGCTGACTTCCGGGATATTAAGGTGGATTTGACCAACGGTGGACTCCTCACCACAGAGGAGCAAACCGCAAAATCAAGTGTCACCTTTGGTGTCGCTGTTGCGGCAGATGGCACCGTAAGCCGAGTGGCGGCAGACGCAGCGGATGCCAATGCTGTCATCACGTGTAAGTTCCACTCTGCCGATCACGGTATGCAGAATTTCTCTGCAACAGTTCCTGTGACAGGTCCCGTGAAAATCACTTTCGGTTCTTGTGCATGGGGTGGCAATGTTTCTGTCAAGAATGCTGCCGGTACAGAAGTGGCAACCATGAACACAAACATTGACAAGTGCTATCACGGTGACAAGAAAAACAATGTAGTGTCTTGCTTCTACAAAGGCACAGAGGCTACTACGCTGACCATTTCTGGTGGCAGCTATGTCCCTTATTTCGCTGTTGAGGCTGCCAACCCTGCCGACTTGAAAGAAGAGGTGAACCTCACTTTCAGTTTGGGTGATGTTTCGGCTGAAGGTGTGGTGCCTGCTGCCGAGAAGGTAGAAGTAGGCGCTGCTTATACAATGCCCCTCAACCGCACACTTTATGTGGCAGGCAAGACGCTCACCGCATGGACAGATGGTACACATACTTATAAACCAGGAGAAAAAATCACAGTTCCATCAACCAACGTGACTTTCACTCCTGTCTTTACAGACAATGCCAAGAATCTCGCAGACCGCACGGCGCCAGTGACCCTTCTCTTTGATTTCCAGCGTAAGAACGGTGCTCCTCTTCTCGCTTGCCAAAACAAGACGGGCATCTACGTTACTCAAGCCACTGTAGATGATGCAACCATCGATGTGAAGCTCGACTTCGATACCAACAATGGCGGCAAGATTGCCAATGGCAATTGGACAGACTGGGCACAGATGAATTCCGGCACAAAACTCACCATACCTTCTTGCAAGGGCGCTGTCGTTTCGCTTGAGGCTTTTTCCGCACCGACCACTACGACTATAGACGGTCAGACCGACTATACCGCCAATGGTAATACAATCAGTTATACTGTAGGCAGCAAGGCTGAGACTATCGACATTGTGATTGGTGACGGTTCATACTATCGCTATGTCAAGGCTGAACTTCCTGTTGTGAAGAACGAAGGAGGCAAGACCTACACCAATGAGGCTACTCAAGTAGTGTTCGCCATGAACGACCAAAGCAATGTGGGTGCTTCCACGAAAGAACCTGCGGATGCTTTCAGCACCATCGCCTTTGATTATGGAGACTGTACAATTACAGGTACAGCGGATATTACCAAGACTGATGGTTCTTCTACAGGTGTCAAGGCTCTCAAGTTTAAACCTGCAGGTACAACCAAAGACCTTAACTGGTTCGTTCGTCCTGCCAAGGGTTTGACTTTCACCCCGACCAAGGTGCAGGGTTACATCAACCGTTGTGGTACTGATGTGGAGAATGGTGTGACAGTTTCTGCTCACAAACAGAATGGTGAAACTGTTGCCCTTGGCACTTACACCGCTTGGCGTCAAGGAAAGGGTTCTTCAAACAAGGCTTATGACTCCAAGGCTGTCTATATGTATGAGATCACACTTACTGCTGATCAGCAGGCAAAACTTGCTGGAGAAGATGGCTTCTACCTCACCACATCTGTAGGTGTGGCTTCTGGTAAGGATGCCGCTTTCGGTGAGGTGACAATCGATGGAACGGTTAACGGCACAGTTGAGGCTGTTAATACTTATAAGGTGGCTTTGGCTTCCGCTCCTGCTGAGGGTGGCAAGGTTTCCATCTATCCTAACTCTGAGGAATATATTGAGAACGACGAGGTGACTCTGACCGCTGCCAAGAACTTCGGTTATAAGTTTGTCAACTGGACAGACAAGAGTGGCAGTGTGGTTTCCACCGAGGCTAAATTCAAGTACACGGTAACAGAAGACCAGACGCTGACCGCCAACTTCGAGAAGTTGAACACTTATGCGCTTGACATTAAGGTAGAGGGTGGAGCCAACGACTATATGGTGTCCCTTTCTCCTGCCGCTACCATTGTGAATGGCAAGAACATGTATGAGGAAGGCACCAAGGTGACCATCACCGCTTCTTCCAACCCCATTATGACCTTTACCAACTGGGATAATGGCGAGACCGCATCCGAGATGCCTGTCATTATGAATGAGAACAAGGCATTCACTGCCTCTTATTCAGCAGCCGACTACATCGTCGCTTGGGACTTTGTGAAGGCTGGCAGTGTTAGCCGTTCCGCTGACTTTGCCGCTGCCGACAACGATGCTGTAAGTCTTGTGATGCGCAATGAGGCTGGCGACGAGCAGGGTTGGCTTGACAAGAGTCAGAACAATGGTGGCTATGAAGGCCGTCCTGCTGCGGTCAACTGGCGTTCTGGATCCAAGAATGGCGACGTCGGCGATTACTACTGGCAGACCGCTTTCAACGCTTCTGCGTTTACAAATATCAAGGTTGCCACAGCGATGGCATACAACTACAATGCTTACCAGCGTCAACTCGTAGAGTATTCTCTCGACGGCGAGAATTGGAAATCATTAGGCTCTATCTTTATTGATGGCGTTAAGAATTGGACAGACGCCACTTTCACACTTCCTGCAGAGGCAAACAATCAGGCCAAGGTCTATCTCCGTTGGAAGAGCGACAAAACTTCCAAGGTAGATGGTACAGCCTCTAAGAACGACGGTATCGCTTTGGGCGCCACCTATATCACCGGTACTCAGAAACTCATCGACGACGGCACAGCTCCTGTACTCGTAAGTGCGCTTCCTGCCGACAAGGCGACAGGCGTTTCCGCCAATGGCAAGATTGTGCTCACCTTCGATGAGAAAGTGAAACTCACCGCCAATGCCAAGGCTACCTTGGGCGATATGGAATTGACACCGGTGGCAAGCGGCAAGACTGTCATTTGCGAATACAAGGGTCTTGACTATTCTTCTGACTATAAGTTCACACTCTCTGCCGGTTCCGTCAGTGACTTGACAGACAATACGGTCGCCAAGGACATCACAATCAACTTCCAGACCAAGGTGAAACCAGCAGTGACCAAGGCCCTCTACGACTTCGTGGTTCCTGATGATGGCACCATTACCGAGGCGTTGGCTGCCGCCAACAAGCGTGGCGCTTCTGCCACCAGTCGCTTCCGCATCTTCATCAAGAACGGTAAATATGTATTCGACTGCAATGGCAAGACAACAGGTGGCGATGGTAAGGAATATGACGACCCGCGTTCTTACCTCACCGCTCCTTACGTCTCCTTCATCGGCGAGTCAATGACAGGTGTTACACTTACCAATGCGACTCCTGCCGCTACTTGGGACAATGGCTATGGACAGGCTTGTCCGCTCGAAGGCATCGGTCAGGGTGATGTGCTCATCATCAAGAGTGGTGGTCACGACGCCTACTTCCAGAATCTTACCATCCAGACATCTATGGGTGACAAGCATGGACGCGACATTGCCCTCAACGACCAGTCTAACCGCACCATCTTTAAGGATGCCCGTCTTTGGGGTTATCAGGACACGTATGTTTCCAATAGCGACCGCGGTAAATTCTACTTTGAGGGTGGCGTGCTTCGTGGCTGCACCGACTTCCTTTGTGGTAAAGGTGATGTGTTCTACAACGAGGTGACACTGCAGACTGTGGGTGGTTATATCGCTGTTCCATCCAAACCGAAGAAGTATGGTTATGTGTTCAACAACTGCTATGTCAAGAGAGAAAACAAGGATGTGAAGTTTACCCTTGGTCGTCCTTGGGGTAGTGGCACTCCTATCGCTTGCTATATCAACACCAAGATGGACGCTGCTCCTAATGGTGATGGTTGGGCAGAGATGAGCGGCGGTTGGCCGGCACGTTTCGCCGAATACAACTCTTATCTGACATCCGGCACGCAACTTGACCTCAGTGGCAGAAAGAAACTCTTCGGTGCCCACAAGACGAATGGTGTGGAATATCCTGCCACACATCCTAACGATCCTGTACTCACCCTCGATGAGGTGAAGACCATGACGCTCCACAATGTGATGGGACAGGACGATGATTGGGATCCTACAGCATACACTGAGCAGGCTAATGCTCCTGCCAACGTGAAACTCATAGGTTCCACACTGACTTGGGACAATAGCAACTATGTACTCCTTTGGGCTGTTTGCAAGGACGGCAAGGTGACCGCCTTCACCACAGAACCTTCCTACACGGTCGACGATGCCACAGCTAAGTGGAGCGTTCGTGCTGCCAATGAGATGGGCGGTCTGAGCGAGGCTACATCCGCTTCCAACACCTCAGGCATTGACGCTGTTGGCACAGACAACCAAGTGAAGTCTGTTCGCTACTTCGACATGAAGGGTGTTCAGGTGGCTGCCGACTATAAGGGCGTTGTGATGAAAGTCACCACCTTCGACAACGGCGCTACTACCACCGAGAAGATTCACAACAAGTAATCATCCAATCGTTTTATAAAGAGAGAAGTTGCCGATGCGTTCGGCGACTTCTCTTTTTCTTCGTAAAAACTTTTATTCTATGAACAACAAATTATTAAAGCATCTTTGCTTATGTGCTTTGCTGTTGGCTCCCGCCACACAAGGCATGGCACAGACACAACCCGTATACAAGGCGCTCTATGATTTCGTGGTGCCGGACAATGGTGACTTCAAGGCTGCTCTTGCCGCCGCTGACAAGCGGCCGGACACGAGCAAACGTTTCCGCATCTTCATCAAGCAGGGCAACTATGTGA
>CAKPTK010000010.1 GCA_934190685.1 uncultured Prevotella sp. | reverse complement strand
CATGCGGCATCCCTTTTTGTTTATAGCGAACAGAGCAGTAGAAAAATGTCGAAAAGTTTTGTAAAATAAAATCACGACATAAATATGTATTTTTGATGGATAAAACACAAACCGACGGAAAATGTCCGCATAGTGTCATTTCCCTGTCGGTTTGCAAGTCTTTCGAAATATTTAATTCTTGTGCTTGTGATAAAGCTCGGAAACTTGGGCGAAATACTTTTTATAATCATGTTTCTCGTAGAAGTCGTCAATGGGCCAATAAATATCTTTAGCCTTTTGGGCTTTTTCCACGAACCCCGAATATTCTGTATAATTCATGGCCTGCAGCACGGCATCTATGGTCGTATCCTTGTGCTTCAGTCCCTCTTCTGTAAAGAACAGTCGGAAGTACATAGGCAGATACCCTTTCTTAGTCATCAGGAGTGTCACTTGATAATCTTGATGGTAGTAGTTCTTGGTCGGGTGTTTGAACTCGGATATGATAACAGAATCTGCTCTACCGCAAAGCTTTCCGTCTGTAATGATGCGGGTTTGTTCTTTTGCTCCTGCTCTTTGTGCATATATCTTTGTTAACGTCATCATATTCAACAGGTATGGCATATGATGATTGTAGGACCATGAGAGCATTTCCTCGAAGGGATAAACCAACATGCAGTCTTTATTGGATGACAGTGCGATGCCCGCTGCTCCATATCTTGCATCCCAAAACCAATCTTTCCCTTCGAAGTTCAAGAAATACTCCTTGCTGTCTATGGTCGGCATGACATGAAAACCTGCTGGCACTCTCATTTCTATGCCCACGCCGTCTTTTAGAAAATGAGCGTAGGCTCCAAACTGCTCTGTAGTCTTGAATGATTCCTGTGCCCAAGTGCTCGTTGCTGCCAAAAGTATGGCAAGGGTAGTTATAACTTTGTTTGCCTTCATAACCAATAAATTTAGTAGTTGTAAAAATAATAATTTCCTATGAAATTGGGTTCCTACCAACGTCTTCTTGTTGGCAACTTGTGAATACTGCAAGCATGCTCGTTACAAACATGAGACTTGCCAATAATCTCTTTTTTCTCATAATTTAAATTGTTAAGTTAGAATACACGTTATTGCGTAATCTTTATGTCTGTAAGCTAAAGGAAAACCATTATTAATGGAGTCAACGTTTTTCTCTTTTCTATTTGCTTGTTAATGGTCGGTCTTTTCAGTTTAGTTTTATCTTGTTTCTATTAAGATGTCGTAAACCGACGAAATCGGGCACCCTTATTTGATGTTAATTTCATTTTATTAACAATCTTACATTTGTCGGGAATGCGTCTGAAGTCATCAAATAGGATAGTGTTTATGGCGGAAAATGATGTGGCGAAATGGAAGATAGGGGGTAATTTTGAGGGCATTAGCGGTATACTCATGTTGTTAATGGCGCATTTTTGGAAACCCCAGGCGTGGGGCAATGAATGCCTGTGCCGTGGACATTCATTGCCAGAAACTTCAGTTATCCCTTGCGGAATTCACTGGGAGTCATGCCGGTATTTTTCTTGAAATAGCGGTTGAAGTGTTGGGAATATTGGAATCCGAGCATATAGGCTATCTCGTTGACGGTCTTCTCGGTACTCAACAGTTCATTCTTCGCCAAATCCATAATCTTGTTCTGTATCAGTTCCTGTGGTGTGCGACCGGTTTCTTTCTTGATAAGGTCGCCAAAATAGTTGGGGGAAAGGAAACAATTCTCGGCGAAATATTTCACGGAAGGCAGTCCTTCACGCTCCGCCCGGTCGCCAGTGAAGTAGTCGTCGAGCAAGGTCTCGAACTTTGAAAGCACGTCTTGGTTCACTTGCTCACGGGTGATGAACTGGCGATCGTAGAAGCGCATGCAGTAGTCGAGCAGCAACTCGATGTTGCGGCAAACCAAAGTCTTGGTGTGGCGGTCGATGGGGCGCTCTATCTCGATGCGGATTTTTTCCAGACAGTCGCGGTAGATTTCCTTCTCCCGTTCAGAGAGGTGGAGCGCCTCCTTGGCGTTATAGGAGAAGAAGCGGTAGCTCTTGATTTCCCTTCCCAGAGTGGTTCCGCTGATGAGATCGGGATGGAAAAGCAGGCCGAGGGCGTTGGGCTTGTAGTCGGGGCGGTGCTTCACGTGGATGGTCTGTCCGGGGGCGAAACTCGTCACGGTGCCTTCTTGGTAGTCGTAAGGCTGCCGTCCGTAGGTGATGTCGCCGCAATAGGTCTGTTTCAAGAAAAGAGAGTAGACGCCATAGCTGAATGTCGCCTCGCCGGAAATGATATGCTGGGCCTTGGACATGTCGACCACAGCCACGAGTGGGTGGAAGGTTTCGAAGCCGTAGAGCTTGTTGTAAGTGTCTACATTGTCAATCTTGATAATCTTTTTCATAATAAAAAATAATGCTTGTCTTTACATTCGGATGCAAAGATAAGCATTATTGGTGGAACACGATGTATAAGAATTACGGAACGTGCTGTTTTTTAATACTTCACGCCGTGCATTTTGTCCCATGTGACATAGATGCCGGCGAGAATGGTGCCCGAGATGCTGTGCCACACACAGGAGATGGCGCAGGGCAGCACCGAGAGGGGTTGGGCGGCGAAGAAGTTGGTGGCGAGGTTGGTGGCGAGACCGGCGTTCTGCATGCCCACCTCGATGCTGATGGTGCGCTTCTTCGCCACGTTGAAGTGGCAGAGGCGGCCGGCGGTCCACCCCAAGAGGTAGCCCAGCGTGTTGTGGCAGAGCACCACGGAGAAAGTCCAGATGAAGAGCATGAATCCCCGTGCTACCAAATCGTCGTGGACGGTGCTGATTACGCCGCCGATGATCAAGGCGAGGCAGATGACACTGATGCCCGGCATCAGCGACTGCATGGTGGGGAAGAACGGACGGTGGCTGCATTTATAGTTGATGGCGGCGCCGATAGCCACAGGAATGATGGTCACGATGAGGATGTTGGTGAACATGCCCACCGCGTCGATGGCGATGATTTGTCCGGCGGTGAGCTTCATCAGGAAAGGAGTCATTACCGGGGCGAGAATTGTGGAGGCGCATGACATGCCCACAGAGAAAGCCACGTCGCCATGGCAGAGATAACTCATGATGTTGCTCGAAACACCTCCGGGGCAACAACCCACCAGAAGAATGCCGATGGCGAGCGCCGGCTCGAGCCGGAACACGTGTACCAGGAGATAGGCCACGCCAGGCATGATGATGAACTGGGCGAGGGCGCCGATGCAGATGTCGAAAGGGCGTTGTGCCAGAATCTTGAAGTCGTCTGTGGTCAGGGTCATGCCCATGGTGAGCATGATAAGGCCGAGAATGATGGTTTGTGTTAATCCTGAAACCCATTTAAACGATGTGGGGACAAAAAACGTGAATATCGCTACGGCGATAATGAACCATGATGTGTAGTTGGCCAACCATCTGCTGGCGCTTTGAAGTAATCTAATCATAATCTATCAGTTGTTTCTCTTTTCGGGTGCAAAGTTATAACAAATATGGGTAAAGAAGTAATGATTCGTTGTGAAATTTCAACTCGTCCTCAGTTTATGACGCAAAGAGAATAAGGTAAGGCTGCACTTGGGAATAAAAAATGAATAATATCCTTTTTGTATTCCACTCGTTTGCACTACCTTTGCATACCATAAATCATCCACAAAACACGATGCGAAAAACGCTGTACACACTTCTTCTTCTCGCTTTTGGCTTCACCCTGCAAGCACAGCAGAACGTGAGATATACGGAAACAATCTTCAATCAAACCGATGGACTGTCGGAGAATACGGTCAGCAGGATTATCCAAGACCGGATGGGGTTCATGTGGTTTGCCACTTGGAACGGACTCAACCGCTATGACGGAAGAAACTTCCGCTGTTTCAAGGCGGAACCCGGACAGGCGTGCCCCTTGAGAAACAACCGTATCACGTGGATTGGAGAGAGCGACGAGGACAATATCTGGTGCTTGTCGGAAAACCATCCTTATCTGTTCTTGAAGAAAGAGCAGCGGTTTGTCGACGTGCTCAAAGACAGAGTGTCGCAGCCGATAGCTTATGTGCTGAAACGGCAGAAGGGCGTCATACATTTCGTTTCCGACGGAGGTGTGGTGTTCATGGTCAAGGATCGGGCACCCTATCCCTTGCTCTCCAAGAGCCGTTTGAAGGTGGGGTCGGCTTGGTGCGTCCGCCATCAAGCCTGCAGCGACCGCTATGAATACACGTATGTGAACAAGACCTTCACCTGCCACGACCTGCAGTCGGGAGCTCGTGTGAAGGGAACGCTGCCCATGGGTGTCTCCTACGTCTACAGCATCGCGCGATACGATGCAAACCGAGTGGTGTTGGGCACTGACCAGGGTGTCTACTTCTATTCTTCCCCTTCATCGTTCTATCCCGTTCCCGGTTGGGAGACGCAGACGGTGAAGGAACTGTGTGTAGACCGCCAGAAAAACATCTGGTTGTCGACCTACCCCGGGATAACCCTGCTCCAACCACAACACGATATCGGCCATCCCGTGAAACTCTCTGCCTCCAAAGAGGAGTTTATACGGGCTCTCTACACAGACAAACAGGGCAAGACATGGATTGCGGACAAGAATGGCGTGGTGCGTATTGTCGGGGGCGGCACCCCGCGCTACCTTTCCGCCTCGGGACAATTGCAGCAAGCACCCTGCGCCTTTGGTCAGCATGTCTATTGTGTCTTCCAGGACTACAAAGGCAACTATTGGTTGGGAACCAAGGGAGCGGGAATTTTCCGCCTGACGGCAGTTCCCCATGGCGGCTACAGTGTCCGCCAATTTGTCGGCAAGGCAAGCGGACTGACTGGCTCCTCGGTCTATGCTGTGACCGAGGACGACCGCCACAACTTGTGGGTAGCCCTCTATGGCGGCGGCATCGGACGCTTGGTCAGCCAGCATGGGAAAGAGCGTTTCGTCACCACCCGCAACTATTTCCGCCACTATCCGCAAGGCTGCGACAAGGTGCGTTGTCTTTATCATGTCGGTGGCGGGCAGATGTTGGCAGGCACCATGGGCGGCTTGGTCTCTTTCTCAGCCCATGAGCGACAACCCCATTTCTATCTCAACACCCACAACGAGCAACTTTCTTCCCTGCCCAACAACGATGTGATGGGCATTCTCAAAGACCGGCAAGGCTCAGTGTGGCTTGCCACGCAGGGTGGAGGTATCTGTCGGATAGAGGGCAAGGATTTTCTCTCGCCCAATCTTCGCTTCAGTCCGGTGTCTGCCCTCGACGGCTTGGCGTCAGACGTCTGCCTCGCTCTTTCTGCTGACAGGCAGGGTAACCTGTGGGTGGTCAGCGAAATGGCCCTCACTAAATATAACCCCAGACTGCGCAAGGCGGTCAATTTCTCCATCAAGGATTTCGGCGACCACTTCATTTTCTCGGAGGTGTCTCCCGTTCTTGCGGACGGGCGGATGGTTGTCGGCACCACGCAGGGCACACTGACTATTGACCCCAAGCGTCTCCACAAAAGTTCTTATCTGCCCGAAATAGCCTTGGTCAGAATCTCGGTGGAGGGCAAGGACCGTCCTGAATACTATCGTCCCGGCGACACCCTCACGCTGGATAAAGACGAGCGCAATGTGGTGATTGACTTCTCCACGCTTGACTATAACCGCACCGCTCCGATACTTTATCGCTACATGGTGGAGGGTGTCGACCGCCATTGGCAGGTGAGCGACAACCCGTCGTTGAGCCTGATGAACCTGCCCCCCGGACGCTACGCCCTCAAAATCATGTCGACCAACGGAGACGGCATATGGAACAGCAGAGCCTGTACCCTGTCCATTGTGGTGAAACCCAAGTTTGGCGAGACCGTCTGGGCGAAAGTGCTCTATTCCCTGCTGATGATTTTGCTGGGTGTGGCGGTCATCGGCATTGTCCGTTACATCTACAGTCTGCGTGCCCAGATAGAGGAAATCCAGTTGGCCACCAACGAGAAGTTGGAGCGTTTCTCCGTCCGCATCCAGGAATTGCTGGGCAGCAAGCCCAAGTTGGAGGATTTGCACACCGATGAGCCTGACGAGATTATCTCCGGGCAAAAGCAGTTTACCGACCGCTTGATGGCATATATGAACGAGAACATCGACAACTCCGAACTGCAAGTCTCCGACATGGCCAGCTACATGGGCATGAGCAAGACCCTCTTCTACAGCAAGATGAAGGAGACCTTGGGCTGCACGCCGCTCAACTTCATCAACGACTTGCGCATCAAGCGTGCCCAGCAACTGCTCAGCAAGCCCGACTTCAACGTGTCGTCCGCCGCCTATGCCTGTGGCTTCTCAGACCCTCACTATTTCAGCCGATGCTTCAAGAAAGTGGTGGGCTGTTCACCTACAGAATACATGAAAAACCGTGGCGCGTCCAAGGAATGACACGCCACGGCAACTAAAACTAACCTTTTTTTGGCAAGAATGCGAAAAAACTATACCTTTGCAAACATAAGCAACAGAAACAAATGATAGACGACAATTTCGATATACGGGAGGAACACCAACTCAGTTCTGCAGAAAAGGAATTTGAGAATGCGCTTCGTCCGCTGAAATTCAGCGATTTCAGTGGGCAGAAGAAGGTGGTGGACAACCTCGAGGTTTTTGTCGAGGCAGCCAAATATCGTGGCGAACCTCTTGACCACACCTTGCTTCACGGACCTCCAGGTCTGGGGAAAACCACACTGAGCAACATCATAGCTAACGAGTTGGGGGTAGGTTTCAAGATTACCAGTGGTCCTGTGCTTGACAAACCTGGCGATTTGGCGGGTATACTCACCTCGCTCGAACCCAATGACGTGCTCTTCATCGACGAGATTCACCGCCTGTCACCCGTGGTGGAGGAATACCTTTATTCCGCCATGGAAGACTACCGCATCGACATCATGATAGACAAGGGCCCTTCCGCCCGCTCCATCCAGATAGACCTCAATCCGTTCACGCTGGTGGGTGCCACCACCCGCAGCGGTTCGCTCACAGCTCCGTTGCGTGCCCGCTTCGGCATCAATCTCCATTTGGAATACTATGATCCCGACACGTTGGCGCGCATCATCAAGCGTTCGGCACACATTCTCAAGGTGCCTATCGACGATGAGGCTGCAGATGAAATCTCCCGACGCTCACGCGGAACGCCACGTATCGCCAATGCCCTGTTGCGCCGTGTGCGCGATTTCGCACAGGTGAAAGGCACGGGCCGCATCGACACCGAGATAGCCAAGATGTCGCTCACCGCCCTCAATATCGACCAATATGGACTCGACGAGATTGACAATAAGATATTGCTCACCATCATCGACAAGTTCAAGGGTGGCCCCGTGGGCATCTCGACGATTGCCACCGCCATCGGCGAGGACGGCGGAACCGTCGAGGAAGTGTATGAGCCCTATCTCATCATGGAAGGTTTCCTCAAGCGCACTCCCCGTGGACGTGTCGCCACAGAACTCGCCTACAACCATTTCGGCCGCTCCATGGGGTATGGAAATCCGATGGAACCGTCGCTCTTCTAAACCAAGGACAAGATGAAAACAGGAATCTTCGTGGGCAGTTTCGACCCCTTCACCGTGGGGCACGATGACATCGTGCGCCGCGCGCTTCCGCTCTTCGACCGCATTGTCATCGGTGTGGGGTATAATGAGCGCAAGCAGTATATGTACACACAGGACGAGCGGGTGGACGCCATCGCCCGGCTCTATGCCGACGAGCCGAAAGTGGAGGTGAGGGTCTACAACGACCTGACCATTGATTTCGCCCGTCGGGAAGGTGCCGCCTATATTATAAAAGGAGTGCGGAGCATCAAGGACTTTGAATACGAGCGCGAGCAGGCCGACATCAACCGCCAGATAGGCGGCATTGAGACCCTCTTGCTCTACGCCGACGCCCGTTATGCGAGTGTCAGTTCAAGTATGGTGCGCGAACTGTTGCATTTCGGGCAAGACGTGAGCGGATTTTTACCAAGGACTAAATAACAAGATTATGATTACATACAATGTTGACGGCGTGAAGATGCCGAAAATCAGAAAACGTGACACCTCGGCTTGGATCAAGGCGGTGGCGGCCACCTATGGACGCAAGGTGGGAGAGATAGGATATATGTTTGTCAACGACGAGAAGATATTGGAGGTGAACCGTGAGTATCTCGGTCACGACTACTATACCGATGTCATCACCTTCGACTATGACGAGGACGACGTGGTGAGTGGCGACATTGTCATATCGCTCGACACCGTGCGCACCAATGCCGAACAGTTTGGCAAGTCCTATGACGACGAGCTTCACCGTGTCATCATCCACGGCATCCTCCATCTCTGCGGCATCAACGACAAAGGTCCCGGCGAGCGCGAAATCATGGAAGCTGCCGAGAACAAGGCTCTCGCCATGCTGAAAGCTTGAATGGCAAGCGTGTACCCAGTCTCCTTTCAGCACTGCACGGAGGTGCAAGTGGTGGAGAAAAAGTAAATCGGAAGAAATTTTTGTGTCATCTTTTGCAAGTATGCAGAGATTTCTTTATTTTTGCACGCGAGTAGGGTTTCCCTTTATGGTCGGTTCCCACTCACAGACATGTTAATTGAGCGTTAAAGATATTACCCTTCTTCGAAATGTGGAAGTTTCAACAGCCAAGGGTGATAGCAATATCGCTCACGCTTGGACATATTGTACCCTTTTTACAAGGTCAATATATCTTAAAGCGTGGGCTATTGTCTATTGTTTGGCTAAGGTTCTTCCACAACCTCGAAGAGACAATATTCAATAGTTCCCACGCTTTACTCTTTTTAGAAGGCTTGCCTGGTGGGGACAAGGCGGCAGTGTTATTATAGACCCAACGTATGTCAAGCAACGGAAAAATTAAGTTCGCAGGATTTTTTATTGCTCTTTTTTCATTCACGGCAAGTGCGCAAGTACAGCCTTCATCGCAACATTTGGCAGGTTGGCACCTGCTCTGCAACGACTCTTTGCAGGGTGCCAACATAAAAGGTGCCTTGGATTTTCTCAAGATAAAAGGCAAGAAAGTGAAGCGTCCTGTCATTGTCGGCATTATTGATTCGGGAGCCGACACCACTGCCACCAACATCAACAAGGCTTTTTGGACCAACCGGAAGGAAAGACCCGACGGCGTGGACAACGATAAAAATGGCTATGTCGACGACATCCATGGATGGAACTTTCTCGGAACCAAGGACGGAAAGTTCAACATGACCAGTGCCGGCACTGAGGAATACCGCCAGTTCAAGCGACTTTATCCCAAATACAAAAATGTGAAACGTGAGGATGCTGCAGACAAGGCGGAATATGACTACTATATGCAGATGCGCAAGAAAGCCGGCATCAACGGCTATCTCATGTTCTACAAGTTCAATGCCCAGAAAGTGGCAGCCATCGAGATGATGGACTCCTTGATGCGCCGCGACAACATCCACACCGATACACTCACCATGGCGGGACTGATTCATACAGATGTGCAGGATTCTCTATGGAATGGACTTTGCCAGATGATATACACCGACTTGCTCCGCACGAAGAAGTCTACCCTTTGGGCAGACTATCGCAAAGACCAGCATGCCAACCTGAAACTGATGAAGACCCGTATCGACGGCATTGAGCATGCACAGGACAAGCGCCTGCTCATGGGCGACAATTTGGAGGATGCCAACGACATCTATTACGGAAACAACACTCTCACCGTTGACGGTTGTGACCACGGTACCTTCGTGGCAGGTATCATCGGTGGCAATGGCGGTAAGGACAAGCGCTATGCAGGAGTGGCTGATGGTGTGGCGAAGCTGATGATACTCCGCGCCAGTCCTGACGGTGACGAATACGACAAAGACGTGGCGACAGCCATCCGCTATGCGGTGAACAACGGCGCCAAGGTCATCAACATCAGTCTCGGCAAATTCCAGTCGCCCACACCCCAGATGGTCAATGACGCCATTGCCTATGCCGCCAAGCACGATGTGCTGGTGGTCAATGCCTCGGGCAACAATGGGCTGAACATTGACTCTGTGGCCTACTATCCCACAGGCAAGGACGCCCAGGGCAATGCCTATCCCAACTTCATCCGTGTAGGCGCTTCCAACGAGAAAGGACTCACCTGTAAGTTCTCCAACTATGGAGCGACGAACGTGGATGTGCTTGCCCCCGGTGAAGACATTGCCTCCGCCTTCCCCGGTGACAAATATGAACTCTCTCAAGGCACCAGTGTCGCCGCCCCTGTCGTGAGCGGTGTGGCAACCTTGTTGCGCGCCTATTTTCCTAAGCTCAAAGCTGCGGATGTCAAGCAGTTGCTCATGCGCACAGTCCGCAAGAACGGTGAGCAAGGGAAGTGCGCCAGCGGAGGATGTATTGACATGTTGAACGCAGTGAAAGAACTTGTGAAATGAAAAACGGAAGATTCTTATTGTTGGCAGCAACGGTAATGGCTCTGCCCGTCTGTGCTTGGCAGGGTGACGGCATCCATTGGCAGCAGGCGGAACAAGCATCGGAAAAGAATGTCTCGTCACGCTATTATGCCTCGACGGTCAATCCTTCGTGGATAGGGCAGACCTCGCTCATTTCTTTCGACCGCACCCAAAACGGCAAGAAAGAGATTTTTCTGTTGGATCCGAAAGATGGACAACCCCAACCGCTCATCAAGGACATACCATCGTTTATTCGTCAATATACCGCCCTCACTGGTGACTCGTCACTTACGGAGAAGCAGTTGAAACTCTATGGCATCGACTTCCGACAGGGCAACACCTCTCGTTTCTATTGGCGTTCGCACGGCAAGCGAATGGTCTACGACCGCCAGTCGGGCACCCTTGCCGTGGATACCACGACTGAGAAAACCGAGTCTCGTCGTTCCTTCCCAGGCTATGGCCGCTCTTCTTCCACCAACGACTCGCTCTACACCATGCTCGGCGACCGCTACAACCTCTATGTGCGCAACAACAAGACCGGCAAACTCAAGAAACTCACGGATGACGGCAAGGACTACGATTCCTATTGCTACCGGTCCAAGAAAGACGAAGTCAAAGAGGGCAATGCCGCTGGCTTTTGGCTCGGTCACATCTATCTCGACTTTATCACGGACGACAGCGAGGTGGGTGAACTCTATATCATCAACTCATTGGCACAGCCCCGTCCGAAACTCATCACCAAGAAAATGCCCTTGCCCAACGAGAAGGGGGTGCGCCATTTTAAACTTTGGTGGTATGATGCAGACAAGGATGAGGGACGTTTTCTTGACATTGACCGCTTCAAAGACCAGAATGTGGCACTCGACTACAACCGCACCGAAAAGGCTTTGTGGTTTACCCGTCGTAGCCGTTCGGTCGACACCATCCAACTGTGTCGCATTGATGTGCCTACGGGCAAGGTGAAGGTGGTTATCCAGGAAGTGTGTAAACCGCATCTGAGTGTCAACCTGTTCAACTATCGCTTTGTCGACCACGGAAAGCGTATCGTCTGGTGGTCGGAGCGCACAGGCAAGGGCAACTATTATCTCTATGACACCAACGGAAAACTCCTCAATCGCATCACCCAAGGGAATGAACTCGTGGCGGGCAGTATAGAATATGTCGACACGATCAACCATACGCTTACCTTTGCAGGCTACGGAGCAGAACGGGGCGTCAATCCTTACTACCGCTTCTACTATCGGGTGGGGCTTGACGGAAAACATCAGCAGTTGCTTTCTCATGGCAATGGCTACCACGAGATGCAGTTCTCCTCAGACCGTCGCTATGCCATTGACCGCTATTCCCGTATGGACATGCCTTCGGTCTATAACCTGGTCGACTTGAAGTCGCCCCAACGCTACCGGGAGATAGTCCGCAACACCACCGACACCCTTTTGGCAGCCGGTTGGCACGCACCAAAGCTCATCACGGTCAAGGCTGCTGACGGCAAGACCGACCTTTATGGTCTGATGTACACTCCGTCTGATTTGGATTCGACGAAGAAATACCCCATTATCTCCAATGTCTATCCCGGTCCACAGGACGACCAAATACCTCTTCAGTTCACCATCGACGACTCTGGCAACCAGTCTCTCGCAGAGTTGGGTTTCATTGTCATCAATGTGGCGCCTCGTGGCAGTTCTCCTTATCGTGGCAGAGACTTTCTGGCTTTCGGCTATGGCAACTTGCGGGATTATCCGCTGGCAGACAACCGCAACGCTATCTTGGAACTGGCCCAGCGCTATGCCTATATAGACACCACCCGCGTGGGCATCTATGGCCATTCTGGCGGAGGCTTTGAGACGGTGGCGTCGATGCTCACTTATCCCGACTTCTATAAGGTGGGGGTTGCCGCTTCGGGCAACCACGACAACAACATCTACATCCAGTGGTGGGGCGAGACTTGGCATGGACTGAAGCACATCCCGACCAATATGGAGTTGGCAGCCAATCTGAAAGGAAAACTCTTGCTCATCTCGGGCGATGTGGACGACAACGTTCCCTTTGCCAACACCTTGCGCATGGCAGATGCGCTCATCAAGAACAACAAACGCTTTGACATGATGGTGCTTCCCGGAAAAGACCACGGCGTGGATGGTCCTTACTATCAGAACCTCATACGCTACTATTTCCTCGAGAACCTTGTCAATCCCTCCAAACGAGATATAGACATAGTAAATCATAAATAAGAAACCAAGTGGAATGAAAAGAAGATTTTTATTATTTTTCCTTGGAACCCTGCTACTCTTGTTGGTTCCTTGCCGATTGCAGGCTCAAACCAAGGCGGATGCCCAGACTGTCACCGTCACAGGCGTGGTCACCGACGATTCCGGCGAGCCACTCATCGGTGCTACGGTCAAGGTAAAAGGCAGTGCCCATGGTGCGTCGACCGACATCAACGGCAAGTATTCCATCACCGTGAAGCGTGGCGCCTTGCTCACCTTCTCTTATATCGGACAAGACACCAAGGAACTGCGGGTGAAGTCGTCGACGATGAACGTGCAGCTCACCAGTTCAGAGGTGGCACTTGACCAAGTGGTTGTCACGGGCTATACCCAAACAGACATCCGTAAGAGCACCGGTTCGGTGAGCATTGTCACCGCCAAGGAACTGAACGACTCTCCGCTCAAGAATGTAGACATGCTGTTGCAAGGTAAGATGGCTGGTGTGAGTGTCACCGCAACGTCAGGCCGTCCGGGTGAGTCTGCACAGGTGCGTGTGCGTGGTATCAGTTCTATCACCGGCAACAACGAGCCTTTATGGGTCGTGGACGGTGTGCCCATCCAAAAGTCCATGCCCGACATCGGCAGTTCTCTCATACGGTCGGGAGACTTCAGCACCATCTATGCCAACGGAATCGCCGGCATCAGTCCGCAGAACATTGAGAGCGTGACAGTGCTTAAGGATGCCTCGGCTGCTGCCATCTATGGTTCTCAGGCGCAGGCAGGTGTCATCGTCATTACTACGAAAAAGGGAAAGGCGGGCCGCACGCACGTGAGCTACGACGGCACGGTGAGCATCACCACATCGCCTACACGTGATGCTTCGTTGATGAACTCCCATGAAAAATTAGCATACGAGCAGAGTATTTGGGACGAATTCTCCGCCGAAGGATATGCCAATGGCACCTATTATCCCCGCATTGGCATCGTCGGACAAATCCGCTCGGGCTATGGCCGCTTTGCTGGCTGGACCAAGCAACAACAGGATGACTATATCAACGAGTTGGGCAGCAGCACCACCGACTGGTTCAAAACTTTGTTCCGCAACAGTGTCTCTACCTCACACAACGTTTCCGTGTCTGGTGGTTCAGACAAGAACACTTTCTATGTGTCTGTCGGCATGAACCAGAACAATGGTATTGTGAAACGCACCAACTCCAACAGTTATAACTTCTCTGCCAAGGTGAACGGCACTCCGCTGAGCAATTTGCAATATAGCACAAGTGTAGACTTCTCCTATCTGACCAGTCTTTCGCCCAGCCAGAGCTTTGATATCTTCCAATATGCCTACTTTGCCAACCCCTACGAGAAACTCTACAATGCAGACGGTTCCTATGCTGCCGATGAAACTATTTACGCTTTGGCATCAGCCAATGACGATGCCGCCCAACGCCTTCCTGCCAATGGTGTCAACGTGATGAGAGAGATTAACGAGACAACCATGAACACCAATAGTACGTCGACGCAGATTCGCGGTGACATCTCCTGGACAGCGTTCAAGGGTTTCAAACTCTATGGCTTGGCAGCCTTTACCTTCAGCAACGACAACAGCGACTGCGAAATAGGCAAGAATACCTATTCTGCCTGGATAGACAGACCCTTTGAGGGCATGGCGTCAAACACATCCAATCGTATTTACGGATCGCTCACGCAGACCGCCAACCGCAACATGAGTTGGTTGGCACGTATCCAAGCCAACTATACCACCCTCATTGCCCGTGACCATCGCATCAGTGCCGTGGCAGGTTCCGAGGTGCGCCACAACGAGTCCAAATCAATCTATCATAAGTTCTATGGCTACGACCCAGTGACCGGACAACATGTGACCCCCCTTTATTTGGGGACAAAATCCGATGGGTCATTGACTGAGAGCGAACTGATGAACTATCGCAGTACTCTTGACTACTTGTCAGGGCAGCAGCGTAGCAAAACCGCTTTCGCCTCTTTTTATGGTGCGCTTGACTATTCTTACCAAGGCAAGTATATAGCCAATGCAACTATTCGTTCCGACGGATCCAACAACTTCGGTAGCAAGCAACAGTTCAATTACACTTGGTCGGCAGGTCTCGCTTGGAATATCGACGAGGAAAATTTCATGAAGAGTCTCAAATCCATCATCAGCCGTGCCACGGTGCGCCTGTCCACAGGCTTGACAGGAGGCGTGAACAAGAGCGTTTATCCACAGATTATCATGAGCTATTCGGGATATCGCTCCTCTGCGAACGATACTTACCGCATGGGACTCATCAGTAATGCGCCTAATCCCAACTTGCGTTGGGAGCACACCCGCGACTACAATGCCTCGCTCGACTTGGGCTTGCTCAACAACCGCTTGAACTTGCTCTTCTCTGCTTATCGTCGCAGAGGCTATGATTTGGTGACCAATGTGAGTGTAGTTTCCACTACCGGTTTCTCCACTCAGAGTTATAACACCTCTGAGCAAATCAATCAGGGTTGGGAGTTGACTATCAATGCTACTCCTGTGAAATTCAAAGACTTTTCTTGGAGCGTGACTGGCAATGTGGCATACAATCAAAATAAACTCACGAAGTATGATGCCCCCAACAATTATATATTTTCCTCTACGCGTCTTAACTATCCGTTGTCATCCATTTTTATGGGTAAGTATACAGGGGTTGATGCATCCACAGGTCTGCTGAACTTCGCCCTCCGCCCTGGTACTACAATCTCCAGTTCTGCCGACAAGCGCGATTTCTACAATTATGTTTACTACATCGGAACAGAAAACGCACCATGGACAGGTGGCTTCTCTACCAATGTCAGCTATAAGAACTTCACGCTGAGCATGAACACTTCGTTCTCTTTGGGGGCGAAGAAGAAGTTTACGGTGGATAATACCTTTGCCAATTATGTTACCTTGGGCGCAAGCGGAACATCCAATAACATAGTGCAGAATCAGGTTAATGACCTTTATACCGCCCATGTAAACAAACCGAAAGAAGCAGCCCACAGGTGGACTAATGCCAATCCCATCACCGATGGTTATCCACGATTGGTCGATGCTTACGGAAAGGCGATTACTGTGGATTTGGACAATGTGAGTTTTTCCTACATCTGCGATGGGGCCGACTATTGCAATGCTTCCTATTGGAAGATTGGCAGTGTGTCGTTGATGTACAGCATGCCTCAGCGTGTCATCAGTAAGATAGGTCTGACCAATGTGGGCTTTTCCTTCACCGCCAACAACCTCGCCACCATCACCAATTTCAAAGGCTTGAACCCTGAATCTCCGGGTGCGGTATATCCCATCAGCCGTAGTTTCTCCTTGGGTGTGAATGTGGGCTTCTAATAAAACGAACAGATATGAAAAAGAAAATATTATATATAGCGTTGCTCGCCATGAGCTTAACCTCGTGTAACAAGTTTCTTGATATCAAGCCAGATGACAAGACCATCCCGGAAACACCGGAGGATTTCTCCGCCATCATCCATGAAATGTGCGACGAGATAGAGGAAGGTTCTTCCAGTGCTGTCGGTGCCAGAATCGCTGTCGAGGCGGCTGGCCCTTATGCGATGGCGTGTTGGTGTGACAACTTTGAGACCAACCTGACATCCTATCCTACGGGCAACCTGTTGCCCACTTACATCGGTCCCAATTGTTCCAATGGAAACTTCTACCAACGGTGCTATTTCACCATTGCCCGTTGCAACATTGTTATCGGCAACATGAAAAGTGATTTGGACACGCAGGATGCCAAAGACATTTTGGGCGCATCGTATGCTTTACGTGGCATCTGCTACTATCAGTTGCTCCGTTTCTGCTGTCCGCCAGTGGGTTCTACAGACACTCAGTTGGGTGTGCCTCTCGTTACCGAGTTTGATATGGAGGCGAAACCGCTCCGCAGTACCATCGAACAGACCATCGCCCAAGCCGAGAGCGACATGAAAAAAGCCATCGACTATAATGTGCAGAACGAGCTTTATTTCTTCAACAGTGACGTGGTGAAAGGTTATCTCGCCCGTCTCTACTTCTGGAGTCAGCGCTACAAGGAGGCGAAAGAGATGGCGCTCGATGTGCTGAAACGACATCCCTTGCTTGAGGGGGAGGAATATGAAACCATGATGAAAGCCTATGACGGCATGGCGGGTAACATGCTTTTTCGTGTGGCTAAGCTCGACAAGAGTTATACTACCCAAAACACCTATCTTGCCGCCCGGCCTATCAGTGCCCGTTTCCTCAAGCTCTTCAAAGAGGGCGACCGTGACATTCGATACAATCTGTTTGTCGGCAGCAAGCGCAAGAACAAGAAAATCTTCTTCTCAGGCTTGCGCTCAGCGGAACTGGAATTGATTGCCATGGAAAGTGCCTATCATCTCGGTGAGAACCAGGAGGCACTTGACCTGCTCAACGACTTCCGCAAGCATCGTATCAAGGACTATGTGCCTTACACTATGGAGACATTGCCGGCTGTAGATACCAACGATATCATCAAGGAGGATGCGGAAGGTAAGGCGCTTACACCGCTCATCTATGCCATTCTCTGCGAGCGTCGCAAGGAACTCTTCTTGGAGGGTGATCGTTTTACAGAATTGAAACGCAATGGCAGACCGGAGTTCTGGGTCATGAACAAAGGACTGAAATATACCACCTATAAGTTCATGTACACTTTTGCTCTGCCGGCAGGCGACATCCAATTGAATCCGGCTTTGCAGCAGAATCCGGGTTATACGGAGATAGAATACTAAAAAGGAAGACTATGAAAAGAGGTTTATTGATATTCAGCATCGTGGCTTTGATAGCCCCCCTGTTCACCTCGTGTGAGAAATACGATGAAGTGCCACCGACACAGATAAGGAAGGGAAAGGAGTATAAACTTCCTGACCCGACAACCTTGTCGCAGGAAGACCGTGCGGTAATCAGTGCGCAGGAACAAGAGTATAACGAGAACGCAAAATAAGTATTAACTTTAAAAACAAGTAGAAAAGATGAAGAAACTTTTTCCAATTCTGCTGATGCTGGTGGCAACTGTGTTCACCGCATGTAGCAGCGATGATGACAACACCTTCAAGGTGTCGTTCGAGAGTGCCAACTACACCCTCACCAAGGGTAGTTTGAACATCAACATCACAGCAGCCAACGCTCCTGCTACCGCCACAGATATTCCTGTGACCTTCGGAGGTACTGCCGTGAAGGGTGAGGATTACACAGTATCGGCTGAGAAATACACCGTAGGTGGCAACTCTGCTGTGACCTCTATTACGGTAACAGCCAAGAACAATTTTACAGAGGCCAAGACAATCACCATGAGTTTGAGCGGTGCTGAGACAGGTGCCAACCCCACCACAACCATCAACCTCGGTGTGCAGGACAAACGTCTCTATTCTTTCGCCCAGAAAGCTTACGTGCTCGGTGGTGAGACAGAGGTGGAGTTTGACTTGCTCAATATCAAGGACGGCTCGGCAATGGTCGCAGAGAATGACATTGAAGTAAGCGTATATGCTGACCCATTGCTTTCAACTGCAGTTGAGGGGACTAACTATGAATTCGAGAACAAAACTGCTGTTATCAAAAAAGGTTCCAACAAGTGTACTTTCAAACTCAAGGCGCTGACTCTTGATGCAGCCAAGAACGTGATTGTGGTGACTCCTCAGGTGACCGAGGCAGAAGGTTTCGTTGCCGGTGCTTTCCCAACAGCCACAGTGACCATGATTGGTAGCTATGCTTCCGACTTGCTTGGCACATGGGTGATGAACAAGATGGTAACGACTAAGGAGAATATGATCAATGCCTATGCTGAGACAGAAAAGACATTCGCAGGATGGCCGGTGTTCAATGCGGATGATACCTTCACCTTCTCTGGTGATGGTTCTACAGAGGGTTATAAACTCACCACTTCACTCAAATCTGAACTGAAGAATTATTTTAATGAGACTTCAGATTTCGCTATTGACAAGGAGTACACAATTAGAGTAGGTATGGGCACAAAGGTCGCACTTCAGTTGTTGAAACTTAACAATGTAAACCGCTACTTCTCTGCAACTCAGCAGAGCGAAGACAAAGAAGCTTATTTGGCGGTCAAGAATATCAAAGATGAGACTACAGGCGAGACTTTGCTTGATGTCTACATTCTTGACTACAATTCCAAGTCATTCGCTTATCCTTTGTTCGAAACTTATGGAATGTACAACTCAACCAAGCCTACAGCAACAATGGATGGTGTGTTTGTTAACTTCACATTGAAGAAGAAACAATAAACGACATTCCTCAACGAGTATAGGAACATATAACCTTATAAAACTATCGTCCCCTCTGCAACTTGTTTGCAGAGGGGACGATTTTCGTTATGCCTGGATCTCTACATTCTATAGGACAGCCCAAGGCGGAATTCAAAGGTGTTGGCATGCACGTCGTCGTAGTATTTGTAACGTGTGGTGCGCAGAAAATAGGAACCAGAAAATTCTGCGGCAATGCTGCCTTTGATGTTGAAGCGGAAGGACGGATTGAGGACGATGAGCTCGGCGTTGCTGGTGTCACCTTGCACATTGTAGTAGAGCGGATTCTTGTCCGTCAGATTCTTGGTCTCATAGCCTTTCCACGTGAAGATGCGGTAGTAAGAAGCGTTGAGCATGAAAGCACCTACTCTCGGGAAAAGCATGGTGGTGTTGGTCTTGAAACTGAATCCGCTGCCCATGTTGTAGTCGCGGTCAATCACCTTGTAATAGTCGCTCTTGCTGCCGCCCAGCACGATGCCGTCGACGAAGATGCGTTGCTCGATGCTGCCAAGATGTCCCACGTTGTTGAAACGGTAGATGAAACCCGGACCGAATGCCATCGCTTCAGAGATGCGGTAGGGGGTGAGTGAGGTGCCATCCTTGACAGGCTCGGAGTTGTAGAAGTTGAAATGCTGGAAGATACCGAACTGTGCCTCCACATTCTTACCCGTATAGACGGGCGCTCCCCACAGCCTTCCTGTAAGTATGGCTTTGCTGAAGAGAGGCTGGTTGGCGCTCATGCCGATGGCAATCTCTGCCGTGAAATAGTCGTAGGGCTTGTTCTCCCGGTCGTTGAGCGGGTCGCCATATTGCAGTCCGATGCTGATATAGGGGTTGTATTCGCCACGGAACAGTCCGCCGTCGTCGGCGAGGTATCGTGTGCCCACGGAGAAATCGAGATGCACAGGTATGCGGTTGAAGTCGTGATAGAGATAGTGCTTCTGTTTCACCTCCCAGGCCTCGCCACGTACCAAGCGGTTGAAACCCTGCATAGGGTTGATGATGAGGGCGGCAGCCTCACGGAGAAAGCGTCCGAAGCCCCGTGTGCGGTCGTTGAGGATTGTGCGGGAAAGGCGGTTGGTAATCTCGCCGATACAAGTTCCCCCCATCGACGTCGCCATCAGGTCGTTGATGGCTGGTGGTTCCCGCTCGCCGAAAAGCTCCCACATCAAACTGCCTCCAGCAGCGTAGGGGATAGACTCCCAGAAGTTGAGTCCGTTGCTGCGGGCACTGTTGAAGTACAGATTGCCATGATAGGGATGGGCGAAAAGATTGGTGGTGAAGCAGTCGTTGTCCCAGACGAAACGGCGGAAATTGTTGCGGATGGTGTGGAAGTTGATGTGGGCGAAGTCTTCGTTCATCACAAAACGATTGAACGAGAATACGAGCACATTGACCCCTGTCGCCTCGGCAGCCGCTATCCAAGGTCGTTTCTTGCCTGGCAGGGCAAAGCGGTCGTCGTCTGGATTCTCCACATAACTGTCGCCGACGGCGGGCACATAGTTGTTCACCGCCTTGCGATGATAAGCCACGGTGAGGCCTAACTGTCCGATTAACTTGTTCTCATAGCGGTGCCCATTGCTGTAGAGCCGTGTGTCGCCATAGCCGATAGACGCGAAGGCGCCCAAGGTGCGGTTGATGCGATAGTCCACGTTGGCGTGCGCTTGGAGAGAGAATATGCGCTCAGGCTTGTCGGTGGAGTTCTCCTTGAATGTCTCGATGTGGCTGAAGCCAAAGTCTGCACTGATTGACCAGCGGTCGGAGAGGTTGACATACTGTCCCAGTCGGTAGTAGAGCGCCCCGGAGAATTTCTTGTCCAGACCCATATAGTGTGTGCCGAAGCCGATGATGCTATAGGTCGATCGGTTGCGGAACCGCAGGGCGGCATTGATCTTCGAGGTGTTGCCTGCGAAGAACATGGCATCAATCTGCGTGGTGGGGTTGATGTTGATGAGGCCGATTTTGCGTCCTACGGTGTCACGAGAGTAGTTGACCAGTCCCACTTGCACACCTTTAGAATGACTGACGGCGGCGTTGATAATGCCCAGTTGTACACCACTGAGCGTGTCGGCATAGTTGTAGATGCCCAGCTGCACACCGCGCATATTGTCCGTACTGATATTCGCACCGACGGACACTTGCATGCCTTGTCGCAGTCCCATGGCGATGTTGGAGACGGCGCTTATCTGCACACCGCGCGTTTCCTCTGTGCTGACGTTGCTGAAGGGCGCTATCTGCACGCCATTCAGCCTGTGGGCGATGTTTGATACGCCCGACAATTGTACACCGTTCATGGTGCGCGCCACAGCGTTGTGCAGTCCGGCTATCTGCAAGCCGTACACATTTCCTCCTGCCGAGGTGGCAAAGCCGCCTAAGTTGAAACCGCTGATGTCGCCTCGGGCGGCTGCGGTGAGCAGTCCAGCCTGGAATCCACGCAAGGTGTCTGTGGCGCTGAACAGTCCGATATTCAGGTTGCCGATGCGCATGGAGTCAGGCGAATGGTGTCCTATCCCCACACCGATGTTGGTATAGCGAGGCGCATGTGTGGCTTGTTGAGCCGATGCCCAGGATGGCATCATGGTCGCCAAGGCGGCAAGGGCGAGCATTCTTGTGTTCATAGTGTGACTGTTTATGTTTTTTATTTATCCTAATCGCTTGCGCGTTTCCTCGAGGATGGCGAGCAACTCGTTCATGGTGGAGGCGCGCAGTATGGCGATGCGTGTCTGTCGGAAGTCGGGAATTCCCTTGAAGATAGGGCTGGCGGCGAGATGGCGGCGTGTGTGCAGAATGCCCCGATACTCGTCGATGCGCTCCACATTGATGCGGAGTTGTTCCTCAAGCACATCGAGTTTCCAGTTGAAGTCCATAGCCGGGTCAGGCTCCTTGCCGTCAAGATAATCGCGTATTTCCTTGAATATCCAAGGTCTTCCGAACGTGGCGCGTCCCACCATCACGGCGTCCACACCATAGCGTTCGAACGCTTGTTTGGCCTCTTCGGGTGAGGTGATGTCTCCATTGCCGATGATGGGAATATGGATGCGTGGGTTCTTCTTTATTTCACCAATCAATGTCCAGTCGGCTTCTCCTGTATACATCTGTGAGCGGGTGCGTCCGTGGATGGTGAGTGCCTCGATGCCACAGTCTTGCAGTTGTTCCGCCAGGTCGGTGATGACCAAGTTGTTGTGGTCCCATCCCAGGCGGGTCTTCACGGTGACAGGCGTGTCGACCGCCTTGACTACCTCGCGTGTGATGTCCAGCATGAGCGGTATATTCTTCAACATGCCCGCACCAGCCCCTTTGCCCGCCACTTTTTTGACTGGGCACCCGAAGTTGATGTCGATCACGTCAGGGTGGGCTTGCTCCACAATCTTGGCAGCCTCGACCATCGACTCCACGTCGCGGCCGTAGATTTGTATGCCTACGGGGCGTTCCTCATCGCTGATGGTCAGTTTGCTGACTGTGCTTTTGATGGAGCGCACCAATGCCTCGGCACTGACAAACTCGGTGTAGACCATCGAGGCACCAAACCGTTTGCAGAGCATGCGGAAGCCGATGTCGGTCACGTCTTCCATTGGTGCGAGCACCACGGGGTGCTCGCCTAATTCTATGTTGCGTATTTTCATTGTTGTCTTTCAGTTATCCTTTGTTATAAATACAGATGATACATACCTCCGGCGAAGGCCTTGACCACGCCTTTCATCTCCATTTCAAAGAGTGTGGCGGTGAGTTTTCCGATGTCGATGCCCGTCTTGACGGAGAGGATGTTGACCTGCAGGTCGTTGCATTGGCGCAGTACGTCCACTACTTTTTGCTCTTCGGGAGACAGTGTGGGGAACAAATCCCGTTCGATGCCTTGCGTCTGTGCTTGTCTCAATTGGGCATCCTCTTCCCATCCCATGGCCTTGACCAAGTCTTCAGCCGAGGTGAGGAGCATCGCCACATTGTTGTGGATGGCATTGTTGCACCCTGCGGAATAAGGGTCTGTGGTGCGTCCGGGCACGGCGAACACGTCCCGTCCATAACTCTGTGAAATGTCCACAGTGATGAGGCCGCCCCCCTTGGCGGCAGACTCCACAAGGATGCAGCAGTCGCTCATGCCAGCCACGATGCGGTTGCGCCGCACGAAATTGATTTTGTCTGCCTTGGTGCGTGTCATGTGCTCGGTGAGCAGTCCGCCTTGATGCACCATCTCGTTGGCTATTTGCTTGTGGCGTGAGGGATAGAGCGTGTCGAGTCCGTGTGCCAGCACGCCGACAGTCTCGTAACTGTTGGCGAGCGCTTCGTGGTGGGCGATGACATCCACACCGTAGGCAAGTCCGCTCACGATGAGCACCCTGGGCGACAGTTGTTTCAGTTCAGCCATAAACCGATGGATGAAATCCTCGCCGTAGGGTGTGCACTGTCGTGTGCCCACGAGGTTGACGACGCGACGCTGGTTCAGGTCGGCGGTGCCCTTATAGTAGAGTATCAGGGGAGCGTCGTCACATTCTTTGAGCCGTTGGGGATAGTTCTCATCGTTCAGACAGAGCATCTGTATGCCATGCTCCAAGTTGTAGTCATACTCTTCCCGGGCGCGTTCCAAAGGCGCGTCGAGGGTGAGCAGAGCTTCCTGCAACCGTGGCGAGGCATCGGGCATCACCTCATGGATGTGCTTCCGGTGGTCGACGATGGCGGAGGCGGAGCCTAAACGGCGGTAGAGCTGCAGCATGCCCGCCAGACCGAAGAAGCTGATGCGGGCGAGTGCCATGGTGTTGATGGTCTCGTTGCGGTTCATAACTATTCCAGATATTTGGCGAAGGCACGGTCGTAGTCCTCGCTGTTGCCCAATCTGCCGTTGATGAGGCACACGATTTCCACATCGCTCTTGAGGCAGAGTTTCTCGTCGGCCTTGCGGTAGATGTCGTGATGGAAGATGTAGCGCAGTCCTTTCTTTTCCAGGGCGAGACGCGAGATGAAGTGGTCGTCACACCGTAGGGGGGTCTTGTATTGCAGGGCCATGCGCGCCACGACAGCGTCCACTCCCTGTTCATGCATCTTGGCGAAGCTCACGCCCAGTGAGCGGAGAAAGAGATGGCGGGTGTGCTCGGTATAATGCAGATAGTTGGCATTGTTGACAATGCCCTCGATATCGCATTCATAGTCGCGCACTTCCATTTCTGTTTCAAAGATATAGTTCATGTTTATTGATGAGTTTTTTATTTGTTTCCTCGTTTGAGATATTCATATCCGAACCGGCAGCGCAGGCAGTCCTTCCGGTCGCAGTATTCCTTTTTCAGTTGGATGAGCGCTTGACTGTCGCCCGCATTGCCTACGGTGAGTCCACATTCCTGCCACATGCGGACGATGGCATTGTTCTCCGCTTTCAGTTGCTCGAGAAAACTGAAAGCTCTGTCACACAGTTCCTCGCTCATCTTGTGCTTGCCGTAGGCGAAGAGCATGGGCACAAGTGTGTTGATCATCAGTAGGTTGACGGAGGCTGGTGAGATGTGTTTGTTGCTCTTGGTGCTGGTTGAGCCGAAAGTGTAGTGTGTAGCCCAATAGGGTGTCACCTGCGTGTCGAACAGTTGGCGTGCCTCGTCGATGGTCTTGCAGTCGGTCAGGGCACTGAGGCTTGCCTTGCGCTGGTGGTAGATGGTGGCCATCTGCGAGATGCGTATGTGGGGGAAGTTTTGGGGACGCAACCGCAGAAATCGCCAGATGTTGGCGTTGACGGGTGTGAGTCCAAACTTGTGCTGTAGATAGAGATATTCGTTTCTCAGTTTGGTGAAATAGCCCTCTTTGAGTGCCTCTTCCCGATAGTGGCTGGGGATGGCGGTCTCTTCAAGGAGTCCTGCCTGTCCCATGAAAAAGGCTTCTATTTGGAATAAATCATCACGATGGTGGTCCACGCTGTGGAGCGGAATGGAATAGGCCCATTGCTCGAAGGCTTCACCATTGATGTCGAAGCCGAAGTTGCGTGCCATGGTGACGAAATAGGCAGACTCCCAAGAGCCGTCACATCTTCTGACCCGTTCCTCGATGGCACGTGTCTTTTGCTCCAACCGTTCGGTTTGGAGGGCGGACATCCAACTATGGATGGTGAGGGTTGACAGTTCCGGGATGATTTTGTAGCAAGGAGGGTAGGAGTCTGTGGAGCATAGTTCCCGGTATTGGCTTGCGACGTGTTCCGGCACTTCCAAGCGCATCTGTGGAGGTCGCTTTCCGTTGGCGGTCACCGCTTCTCCATCCACCTCGCCACACACGTGAAGAATGACATTGTTATATCTCGGGTCATGGTCGTGTTTATGGAGAAACCAGTCGGTGGCGCGGTCGTGGATTTCGACATTGCCTACCCACAGTGTGCTTCCAATCTTCACCTTGGCATTGAAAAAGTCAGGGCCGGCGTTGGTGTTGTGCAGTCCGGGGTCTATCACCTCTACCGTCTCACCATCCGTGGTCTGCAACTCATGGAGCGGAAACATCTTGTGTTTCCATATATAGTGGAGCAACTGTTCCATACGCATCATTCGGTTTGATATGTCCAAAGGTACGACAAATTATCGGATAAGCGGACTTTTGTGGTGATATATTTCTCGATTGGAACAAAAAAAAACGACAGGACGCAAGTTTGGCGTCCTGTCGCTTGGAGTGGTTATGCTGTTTCAGTCTTTTTATTTCTTCATGAACTTGATGGTCTTGCCGTCTGCGTTCTTGATGATGTAGAGACCAGGCTGGTTCATGTTGCTCACCTGCTGTCCGTTGGCATTGTAGATGGCGCTTACGGTGTTGTTTCTTACAGTCTCGGTCTTTTTGATGCCTGTTGTAGCACCGGCAATATTGATGACATAGGTGTTGGCAACTTTGAGGTCGTTGGAAACGACGGTTACGGTAGCCTTTACGCCACCGTCTACGCTTTCAAGTTGTTTGGTGATATAGGCACCTTGACCATCGGAAACCACCTTGATGTCGTCTGCATTGATGTCTCCTGTTGCCGTCGTGTTGTATTCTGTCTGATTGTCAATGATGTTGATATCGCTGCCTTTCACGCTCATAGACTTCACACCAGCGTTGTAGACGAGGCTGATATCGTCAACAAGAAGAATGTCAGGATTGGTATCACTCATACTACCTCCACCAGGTACAGAACATGTGGAAAGGGTGATGAGGATGGCTTTGGGGTCTACCTTGTTTTCTGTATAAGTGAAAGGAATTGACAGTTCTTGCCATTCGCTGTTGTTGCTTGCAATTTTGTCATTCTTGGCCTTGGCTACAATATTGGTGTAATTTGCACCATCCTCTTCAGGGTCTTGATAATATGTTCCGTCAGTAATGATGGCACTTGCTGTGGCATAGACATTGTTTTCTGTGCCGGTTTTTCTATCGCCAACAGTGTACTTAACCCAAACCTTCAAAGAGTCTGGTTTTCCTGCCATTGTCACATAGAAAGGATCTCCGTTTTGGTCTACATCTGTTTTAGACATATCAATAAACGAGTTGTTCGTTTTGTCGGCAGGAGTTGGTGAACCTGCATTGAGGCGACCGGTGGTAATAGTTCCATTTGCAGAAGTAATCAATGCATTGAGAGATACAACTTTTACGCTACTCTTGCCAGTAGAACCAGGGCGTACATCATCGCTCTTGTATGTATGAATAGAGCCTTTAGTGAAGGATCCAAAGAAACCTTCGGACATAGTGCCAGTGCAACTCATGAACGAGCGCCAAGAATTAGGTACTTCGCTTGTCTTTTCACCTTTTTCTCCTTTATTATAATAATCTGTGTGAAAGTCTTCAAAGCCTGAGTTCGGAATTTGGAATCCTTCTGTCGTGAAGTCAACACCCACTTTCATAATGCCGAGGTTGATGTCAATGGTTGTCGCAAAGACATTGTCTGTGAGACGGCCAGTCATTTCGATGGGCACGGTTTGGCCAACCATCATGTAAGTTCTTTCGTCATCACCATCAAGAATTGTTGTGGCGGCATTGTATGAAAGAGTTGTAATATCTCCAGTTGTTGTGTAAGAAACTCCTTCTAACTTTATAGTTCCTACAGGCATATTCGTACCTTCGAGTGTTATGTCGAAGTTCTTGAGCATAAGTGTATAACCATCATCAGTCTTGTCGATACTGATGTTTGCATCCTTTTCGATGGGAGTGCCATCAACGGAGATGTACAGGTGGCCAGTATAATCCTTTGCCATCATGGACAAGGAAGACATTGCCAGTACTATTAAAGTAAAAAACTTCTTCATCTTTTTTTCTTTTTTAAAAGTCTATTATTTAAATTGATATATGATACCTATAGTGCCATAGATAGGGTACAACTCCTGCTCTATGGTGTGAAAATCTTTTTTGAAGACTTCAGTGAGCCCCCAAGTAAGCCCGGCATATGCACCCCAACGATGGGAGAAATACCAATCGCAACCGGCATCTATGCCGAACTGCCATTTGCGCATGTCGTCAGAGAAGTCGTATGTGCCTTTTTCACCATCTCCATCTCCCAAATTTACTTTGGGACCAGTTGGGTCTTCTTGACGCAGATAACCATTATAGGCAGCGCCACTGAAGTTTTTGGATGCCACGTATGAGAAATAGGGCCCCATTTTCAAACGAACCTTGGAACTGATGTCATAGGTGGCTTGCAAGGGAAGTGTAACCATCCACTGCTCCACGTCTGTCTGCACATAACCCGTAAACATTCCAGCAAGGCTCTCGCTGCCTTTGCGGATTTCCATGTGATAGTTTTTCACGCGAGCATCTATCTTCATTCCCTTGTTCTCGAAGTGCAGTCCACCCATCATACCCCAACGTTTGGGCAATGCCCAATAGGCGTCCAGGCCGATGGTGACATTGCCTTTCAAAGTGTATTTTTCGAGGCTGCGGATGGTGGCGGGCATGCCGATAGGAGCCGTTCCGCCCAAGCTATAGCCCGCACGGGCATAATACTGCAAGTGGTCGAGAAAACTGTCACTCCATGCTTGAGCTGAACAGGCTGCGAGCAGCAGGAAGGATAATATCGTTTTTTTCATTCTTGTTATTCTTTTATTCTACGTCTTCGCGGTCAATACTCAGTTCGTCAACCCATAGTGTACTACCGATGGCTCCTTCAAATATAGCTCCATTTACGCTTGAAGAACATACGACTGCAAGGCTGTAACCATAGTTCTCAAGTTTGTTGAGGTCAATATCCTTGTTGTAAACGAAGTCAATACTGAAGAATGTCCAATCGGGTGTGTCGTCTATGTCTGGAAGTTTCGCAATAGCTACTATGTTTTCGTTGGTCTGAACGTCATTTCCATTGAGAACCACTTCGTTACCATTGGCATCGTGATTGTCATAGAGTACGGCATAGATGGTTCCATAATCCTTACGTCCACTAAGTGTTACCTTGTCTTTGTTGACAAAGTTGTCGCCACGTTTGTATTTATAATATCCATTGAATCTTATGGGCTTGACATTTGTAGGCTTGCCGAATCTGGTAGCACCCATTGGGTTCAACATCGCATTATCAGCATCGAAGGTTCCGAGAAAGAGATTGCCTGCGGCAATTGCCATATGGGCAATTTTGCCAAAGACACCTGTTTCACGGGTTGTTAATTTCACGCAAGACCCTTCTTTACCATTTTCTTCGGGTGTCGTTGGGTAATCTTCGGGCTTGGCATTGATTCCTGTCTTAAAGAATCCCGCATTGCCGGTATCCCAGTTGCTTAGTTCGTTACCATTACTGTCCAAGTCGCTCCAAACATAATAAGTGTTGGCAGGCTTGTTGGTGTTTAAGTGGAAATGCTCGAAATTATAGTCAAGAGAAAAGCCAATACGTGGCGTTACCGACACGACATATTGGCGCTGCCATGCCTTGTCTTGCGAGGTGACAGTGTAGGTGACGGTCTTTCCGTCGGAAAAATCGTGAACAGATCCGCTCTCGGGCTGGATGGTAGCTCCCTCGGTGATGCGGAAACAGGGCGAAAGAGCCGTGAGATCTGCACTTCTTCTGACGGCGAATTTCACGTTGTCCTCCGTGGAAAACACTCTGACCAAGGTGTCGGTGACATTGAAAAACATCTCTGTCGGGTTATCCGAATGAATGTAAGCCTCTGTGATGTCACATTCGGCATTGAGCGGTTCTTCCTTGAAGCATGACGTCAGCGTAAGGCCACAAAGAAGCGTTGCCGCGAATCCAAGATATCTCATAAATAGCTATTATATAAGTAACTGCGTGCAAAATTACGCCAAAAACTTTGCATGGCCAAATATTTTTCCGTTTTCTTTCACCTCTAACTATAAAACGGCATATTTTTACGGGAAAAGTAAAAAGTAGGGGATTATTTTGCTCTATTTGTGATTTTGGTGTATATTTGCAAGCATTATTATTAATAATAACAATTTTATGAAGATAGCATTGATTGGCTACGGCAAGATGGGCAAGATGATTGAGCAGATTGCCAAGAATCGTGGCCACGAGATTGTATGTGTGATAGACATTGATAACCAGGAGGACTTCGACAGCCCTCAGTTTGCTTCGGCTGACGTGGCTATCGAGTTCACCAACCCTACGGCTGCCTACGGCAACTACCTGCGTGCCTTCAAGCACAATGTGAAGGTGGTGTCAGGTTCCACAGGATGGATGAAAGAGCATGGCGACGATGTGAAGCGCATGTGTTCCGAAGGCGGACAGACACTTTTCTGGGCCAGCAACTTCTCGGTCGGTGTGGCGATATTCTCTGCCGTAAACCGTTACCTCGCCAAGATCATGAACCAATTCCCGCAGTATGACGTGAAGATGGAGGAGACCCACCACATTCATAAACTCGATGCTCCGAGCGGCACCGCCATCACCTTGGCTGAGGAAATCATCTCCGATCTCGACCGCAAGGACAAATGGGTCAAGGGTGTGCAGCGTAATGCCGACGGAACGGTGACGGGAACAAACGACGTGTCTGCCGACGAACTGCCCATCGAGAGCATCCGCCGCGATGAGGTTCCTGGCATCCATACCATCACTTATGACAGCGAAGCCGACAAGATAACCATCACACATGATGCCCATTCCCGTCAGGGTTTTGCCATGGGCGCTGTGCTTGCAGCGGAATACACCCAGAATCACAGCGGACTGCTGACCATCAGCGATATGTTTAAGTTCTAACCCTCAGTGCGATGATTGACAAGGAAAAGGAAAGACTGAATATGAAGGTGCAGTGGATCAAGTTCGCTGTGGTGACCGTGCTCTACCTCGCCTTCCTCATTTGGGTGCAGAGTTGGCTTGGACTGATTGTGCTTCCCTTCATCTATGACGCTTATATCTCCAAGAAAATCAAGTGGAAGTGGTGGATGTATGC
>CAKPTK010000009.1 GCA_934190685.1 uncultured Prevotella sp. | reverse complement strand
ACAAAACTTTATCTGTTGTTTGTCTTGGCATTGCTGCCCCTGTTGGCAAGTGCCCAAAATGTCAAGTTTGGCTATTTCAGCTACACCGAGATTCTCAACTCCATGCCCGACAAGGCCATTGTCGAGAAGAATCTTGCCGACCTGCGCGCCAAATATGATGCGGAGACCAAGCGTGTGGAGAATGAGTTCAACGCCAAATATGAGCAGTTTTTGGAAGGACAACGTGATTTCGCCCCCACCATTCTTCAAAAGCGGCAGGCTGAACTTCAAGAATTGATGAAGAAGAACATCGCCTTCAAGGCTGAAGCCCAGCGACTGCTCAAACAGGCGGAAAAGGACGCTTATGCACCATTACGGACCAAGATTCTTGCCGCAGTGCAGCGTATCGGCAAAGAGCGCCAGCTCGCCTTTGTCATCAACACCGACCATGATGCCTGTCCGTATACCGACCCCGGCATGGGAGAAGACATCAACCTTCTTGTCAAAGACGCCCTCAAATGAACTATTTTCCAACAGAACCCGGCCCCATTGGCGTTTTTGATTCCGGCTATGGCGGCCTGACCATCCTGCACGGCATCCGCCAACTGCTGCCCGAATACGATTACATCTATTTGGGCGACAATGCCCGTGCTCCCTACGGCTCCCGTTCTTTCGACGTGGTCTACCAGTTCACACGGCAGGCTGTGCTCAAGCTGTTCTCCATGGGTTGCCACCTGGTCATCCTCGGGTGCAACACAGCCTCAGCCAAGGCTTTGCGTAGCATTCAGCAACGCGACCTGCCACAACTCGACCCTCAGCGACGTGTGTTGGGCGTAATCCGTCCCACCGCGGAAATCATCGGTTCGCTGACCAAGACCCGACATGTGGGCGTGCTGGCCACCGAAGGAACCATCAAGAGCGACAGCTATCGCCTTGAAATCCAAAAGCTCCATCCCGACATCAAAGTCTCCGGTGTGGCTTGCCCACTGTGGGTGCCCATCATCGAGAACAACGAGGCCGACGGTCCTGGAGCCGACTATTTCGTGAAAAAGCGTTTGGATGCCCTGATGCGGCTTGACCCCCAAATCGATGCCATCATCCTCGGCTGCACCCACTACCCACTACTCACCCCAAAGATTCTAAAATACATCCAACCCGGTGTACGCATTGTGCCCCAAGGGGAATATGTGGCGGAAAGTCTTCAGTCCTACTTGCAGCGTCATCCCGAAATGAACCGTTCTTGCACCAAAGGGGCCACCGTCCGCTATTTCACAACCGAAAATCCCGACAAGTTCAAGGACAGTGCCCGCATCTTCCTCCACGAAGATGTCAACGTGCAACACATCGACTTAGAATAAGGCAAATACAAAAATCCTAACAGATCTTTCCATTTCATTCCAGTTCCGCACACGACCTTTCTGTTTCATTCAGAGAGGAGGCGTCAGAACTGGAATGATGCGTTTAAGACGTTTTTCCTTTAAACATTAAAAAGGATTAGCGATAGTAAACATCTCGCAAATTCCATCATTTTCACACTCTATCCTTAAACAATTTCATAGTTTTACAACATTGAAATTACAAACAATTACTTCTAAAGAATATTTTAACCAAATATAACATCCTTAATAAGTATTTTTACAAAATAGTTTATACTTTTGCAAAAGAATATAACTTAGCACAGATTCAACGGATTAATTCTGAGGACTCTGGATTAATGTAGAGAGAAAACAACAAATATTCATAGAAGAGAGAATCAACAAGACACAACGTTGAAGTTGCGTCTTTCATGTCTAATCAAATTAAATCTTATGCAAAGGACATTGCTATCTATCGGCATGTTGCTTGGCTTATCGGGGGGGGGTGATTTTTGCCAGTCCAACAACAAGCAACAATGAGAATGTCAGCGTACAGCAACAACAGCAAGACGTGCGCACTCAATGCACCGGTGTGGTCATCGATGACAATGGCGAACCCATTGTGGGAGCTTCCGTCCGTATCAAAGGTACGGGAATTGGAGCCGTGACAGACATCGACGGTAAATTCACCTTGAAAAAGGGAGTCGCACAACTGTCGACCTTAACAATCAGTTATGTTGGCTATGAAGAACAGAAAGTGAAATGGGCAGGCAAGCCACTGACCATTGTCATGAAAGAAAATTCAAAGTCCCTCGACGGCGTGGTCGTCACAGGTATCTTTGAACGTAAAAAGGAGGGTTTCACCGGTTCTGCCAACAAAGTGTCGGGCGACGAGCTCCGCAAGATGTCTTCCGGCAATATTTTGAACGCCATTACTTTACTCGACCCGAGTTTCCGTAAGGGCGACAACATGCTCTCGGGTTCCAACCCGAGTTCGGTACCAGACTTCAGCATGCGTGGCCAGTCCAGCATGGGAGACTATTCCACCGACGAGACCGTGATTATGCGTGGTGATATTGACACCCGCCCTAATCAGCCGTTGTTTGTGCTCGACGGTATTATCGGTGTCAGCGTGACCAAGATTATGGACTTGGACCCTGCACAGATTGAAAGTGTGACTTTGTTGAAAGATGCCGCCGCCATGGCCATCTACGGTTCACAAGCCTCCAATGGTGTGATTGTGGTGGAAACCAAGGCTCCTGCCGCCGGCAAGCTCCGCATCACCTATAACGGCAACTACAAACTGGAATATCCTGACCTGACAGACTACAACCTGCTCAATGCCGCGGAAAAGCTGGAATTGGAAAAACGCGCTGGCTTCTATGATGAGTATTCCACAGCACAAGATGAACAAAACAAATCAGATATCTACCGCCGCAAATTGCTCGAGGTGGAACGAGGCGTCAACACCTATTGGCTCTCCCAGCCTCTGCGCACTGTCTTCGCACAACGTCACGGTCTCAACCTTGAGGGTGGTTCCAACGAACTCCGCTATAAATTGTATGCCGGTGTGAACAGCGCCCCAGGTGTGATGAAAGGCACCGGTGTGAACGGAACAAGCATCAGTCTTGACATCCGTTATCGTTACAAAGGCTTGCTCATCAGCAATGTGGCATACGTAGACTATACCACCTCTGACCGAACTTCTCCCTATGGTTCTTTCAACCAATATGCACAACTGAATCCTTATTACCGCATCTATGATGCCGATGGACAGATAGCACAATATTTGGAACGTAGTGTGACCACCAACGACGATTCTTACCGCACATCTGGAACCGATGTCGGCAACCCAATGTACAACACTTTATATAAGACCTTGGACAAGAACACCGCTTTTGAAGTGCGTGACGCTTTCCGTGCCGAGTACACCCCTATCCCCAGTCTCCGTTTGGCGGTAGACCTCACCGTGACCAAGACTACATCAGACAACGACGTGTTTAAGTCTGCCAACCATACCGACTACCTCAGTGTCACCAACATTGATCAAAAAGGTATGTATAATTGGAGCAACGACACGAAATTGGGATGGGATGCCGCCTTCACTGCCAATTATAATAAGGTGTGGAACGGCAAGCACGTATTGGCTTCCTATTTCCGTTGGAACATCACACAGACCAAGACCCACAGTGCCGGTGTCACCTCTACTGGTTTTCCCAACGACAACATGGACGAAGTGTATCTGGGTGCCAAGGTACAGTCTACCGACGGTGACGAGAGCACAACCCGTGCCTTCGGCGGTGTGGCTACAGTCAGCTACACCTATAATCAGAAATATGCCGCCGACCTCAACGGTCGTATCGACGCCTCTTCCGAATTCGGTCGGAACAACCGCTATGCTCCTTTCTGGTCAGCCGGTTTGCGATGGAACATGGACAAGGAAAACTGGATCAAAAAGCTCAAGGTGTTTGACGAGCTTGTGCTCCGTGCCACATACGGTGTGACCGGTACACAAGGTTTTGCCGCCTATCAAGCACTCCAAATGTATTCATACGCCAACACCATGCGCATCTATCAGAGTTCTGACGTGGTGGGAGCGTTGCTCTATGGTATGGGTAACCCTGACTTGAAATGGCAGACCACCAATTCCTGGAACTTCGGTCTCGACTTCACTATGTTCCACAACCGCTTCAGCGGTCGCTTTGAATACTATCGCAAGATGACCAAGAACACCGTGCTTGACTATTCTCTGGCTCCATCCATCGGTTTCAGCAGCATCAAGGACAACATTGGCAACATCTCCAACAATGGATACGAGTTCAACGTCCGCTATATGCCGCTCTATATCGCCTCCAAGCAGATGAACCTCAGCCTTGTCGTGAACGGTAGCCACAACAAGAACACCATCAAGAAGATCTCCAACGCTATGCGTACCCGCAACGAACAGCAGATGAAAGAGGACTCCAGCAACCCCAACAAGTTGTCCCGTCCGTTGCCCCGTTATGAGGAAGGCTACTCCCAGTCCATGATTTGGGCTGTGCGCTCATTGGGCATCGATCCTATTACCGGCCGGGAAGTCTATTTAACCCGTGACGGTCAGCGCACCAGCGAATACAATGCCGCCGACCAAGTACCTGTAGGCGACACCGAGCCAGATCTGCAAGGAACCATGAGTTTGAACTTCAACTGGCGTGGTCTGAGCGTAAGCATTGCCTCACAATATAAATTCGGTGGACAGTACTACAACAAAACCTTGGTAGACAAGGTTGAGAATGCCAACCTCCGCTACAATGTCGACCGCAGAGCTTATACAGACCGTTGGCAGAAGCCCGGCGACTTGGCAAGATACAAAGCCGTGACTACAGCTACCAACGGTTCACAGACCAAGGCGACCACCCGTTTCCTGATGGATCAAAACGAGTTGGTGCTCAACACCATCAACGTCCAATATCGCTTCGAGAAGAGATATGAGCAGTGGATCAGCAAGCTCGGCTTGAGCAGTGCCTCTGTCGGCCTCTACATGGAAGACCTGTTCCACTGGTCAACCATCAAGCAGGAACGAGGCATCCAGTATCCTATGTCACGACAGATTTCCATGTCGCTCAACTTAACATTCTAAGAACATAAAAGAGATATTATATGAAAGCATATCAATATATCATATTGGGACTCGCCACACTCTTCTGCTCCTGCAACGACTGGCTGGATGTAAATCCGAAGACCAATGTCGACGAGGAACAGTTATTCAAAAACGAGCAGGGTTTCAAGGAAGCACTGACCGGTGTGTATATCAAGATGAGCACCACATCGCTCTATGGACGAGAGATGACCTATGGTTTCATTGACCAATTGGCACAGCGCTATTACAACGATGAGAACAATGGTGCAGACTATGACAAAGTCACTTGGTATACTTATCCATCTACCAGAACTCAGTCCTACTATGAGAACTTCTGGACAGGCGATTACAACCTGATTGCCAATATCAACAACTTGTTGTCCAACATTGAGACCCGTGGCAATGTCATCCACACCGCCGGATACAAAGACATCATCAAAGGAGAGGCTTTGGGTCTGCGCTCTTTCCTCTATTTCGACTTGTTGCGTATGTTCGGCCCTATCTACAAAGACAATGCATCCTCACCATCCATTCCCTACCGCACACAGTTCAACCGTGACGTGGCAAAACTGATGCCAGCCAACCAAGTGGCAGACAGCATCGTAAAGAGTCTGAAAGAGGCAGAAGTGTTGTTGGAGAACGATCCAATGAACATCTCCTTTCCTGTCTATGAGGGTGACTCTTCGATAGACCCATTTCTCAACTACCGCTTCAACCGCATGAACAAGTATGCTGTCAAGGCAGAGTTGGCACGTGTCTATCTTTGGATGGGCGACAAAGAGAATGCCGCCAAATATGCGCAGGAAGTTATCGATGCCAAGAAGGCTGACGGCAGCAAGCGTTTCTCGCTCATCACGGACAACACTCAGGATAAAATCGGTTCCACCGAACTTATCTTCTCGATGAGCATGGACTCGGAAACATTCCCCGACCGAGTGAAGAGCGAGTTCCAGGTAACGATGTGGAACTACTACATCTTCTTGGGTGATGTGAACCGACTCTACAAGATCTTTGACACGACCGTTGACGGTCAGAACGATATGCGACTGAAAGACGGTACAGGTTTTGCCATCAGCACCAACGGAGCCTATACCCTTAAGTTCAGTCAAAACAATCTGTTCTCTTCCGTATTGGAGAACAATATGCCGCTCATCCGTCTGCCGGAAATGTATTACATTCTCGCTGAATGCACCGATGACTTGGCTGAATCCGCCAAGACGCTCTCTATCGTGCGCAGTGCACGCGGTCTGGAAGACCTCCAGCCGTTTGCCGATGAGAAAGAGAAAATCTACAACATTGAGAAAGAATACCGCAAGGAATTCTATGGCGAAGGACAACTTTGGTTCTTCTACAAGCGCCAAGGCTACAAGACCTTCCAGTTCTGTCCTATCGACAACATGACGGAAAGTCGCTACCGCTTCCCGATTCCAGACGATGAGACTGTTTTGGGTAATGTAAACTAAAAAGACAACAACTATGAAACTTTACAAAATAGCATTTTTAATTTGTGGCGTGTTGCTCGCCTTCACCAGTTGTAAAGAAGATGAGGTAGAGCCATTCTCTGCCGCACCCGGCTTAAACTTCATCACTTATGACTCCGGGAAATGGAGCGATGGCGCGACCAGCTATGAGAACCTATTCACCACCGTAGACTTCTTCGGCTATTACGCCACCAAGAAGACAATAGATTTGGAATATGTCGATGTACCTGTCTGTCTGCAATTGGAAGGTAGGTTGAGCGACAAGCCCCTGACCATCCGTCTCAAGGCAGAATCCGCAGAGGGCTATGAGATGCCCGAACTCATCATGCCGTCAGACTCCGTCATGGAACCCGGGAAATATCAGCGTTTGTTCAACATCCGCTGCAAGCGCCCTACCGACGATAAAGTATACAAAGTCATTATCAAGGTGGATTATGACCACAGCGACTTCGTGGCAGGCACCATGGAGCGTCAGCAGTATGAGATTACGGTGAAAGACCAAACCGACTGGGAGAGCATGTGGGTAGACAATGCCGAAGAATGGAACGCCAATTACTCCTCTGCCTTAGGCAACTATGGCGATGTCAAGGTGCGTTTCATACAAGCAGCCCTTGGGGCTGCAGGCTATTCAGCACAAAGCATCTCCTATAAGTATTATTATCAGTCGTATTATCCAGCCTATGGATTCAATGCTAATCTGATGGAAATACTCAACGATGCACTGACAGAATACAACAACACTCACGAAAAGCCACTGTCTGAGGCAGACGGAACTCCCGTCACATTCAACTAATCAACAAAACATCTACGATTATGAGAATATTCAATAAAAATATAATCTGTGCGGCACTGCTCTCCTCTCTCTTCGTGGCTTGCTACGAGGACAAGGGCAACTACACTTATGACGAAAGCATCTCCGACATCTCCGTCAAGCTGAACAACACCTATGGCGTTCGCAAGGCAGACACAGAGATGCACTATACCATCACTCCCGAAATCAAGACCAATGACGGAGACAAATCTTATCTGAAATACACTTGGGTGATGAACACAACTGGTCCCAACTCAACCTACAGAGACACAATCAGCCATGACGAGTCGGTAACGTTGGACATGGATCCTACCAGTTCCAAGTTCTCCTATAAATATTATCTAAAACTCTATGTCACCGACACACGTACCAATGCGGAAACAGTGATGCCGACCACACTTGAAGTGACCAAGCCCTACTCCAAGGCTTGGATGGTGCTCTATGAGAAAGACGACCACGCAGCACTTGGTGCCGTGGAATATGTGGGTAGCGACATGGACGTGACTTTGGATGCATACAATAGAGAATCCGGTAAAGAGTTGTCTGGCAAGCCTGTCTGTCTGTCGTTCGTGCAACACGAGGTGACAAACAGCTATTTTGCCTACAATGCCGACAGCCAATTTCTACTCACAACGACCAACCCTGACGAGTCGGGATTGATGGATCAAGGCAACAAGTTCAAACTGATGGCTACTTGGAAAAGTTTGTTCTCACCACAGCAGATAGACCAAGTAGACTTGAACAACTTCCAGACGGATGAATGCTCCAACTCCGGTTTACTTCTTTGCAGCAAGGGGCACATGTTCCAGCAATGTTCTTATTCACCTTTCTTCTACCAAATGTTCCCCACGAATAACTTGACAGGTGAATATAATATCAGCAAATTTGCCGCCGGTCCGCACACAGCTGTCGCTTTCGACAAGGCAGGTCATCGTTTTGTACATTTGGCATTGCAGTCTGCAAGCAATGATTGGATGGGCTACACACCATCTGGCATCCACAACGCCGCTCCCATCGAGCGCATTCCCTACAAGAACGGACTTGACGCCCGTGATCCGAACCATATATCGGAAGATGAGAATGTCATCAAATTTGTCAATGGCTATCACTACGAGAAAAACGGAGTTGCCATTTGGCAACGCTACAGTTGCTATGCTTACGCCTTGGCTCCCGGCAACATGTCGCACGTTTATGTGTTCCGCTACTATGCCTTGACCCACAACGATGTGGCGATTATGCCGTATGTCTATGAGTTCCCAACTCCGGAAGGTCTCAACGAGAACACACCGATGACCTCTGGCGCCACCTACAACAACATCATCTTCTATGCCGCAGGCAACAAGGTGTATAAGTTGGATGTCACCACAGGAAGCGCCTCCGTCATCTATCAGAATGACGACACCCAAGCCACCATCTCCTGCTTGAAGATGGCGATGAATGGTTACGGATGGAGTGATTCTTCCGATGACTTGGGCAGCGACACATACGGTCATCCCTATAGCCGACTGCTCGGTGTGGCTGTCAACAAGAGTGACGGCACTGGCGAGCTTGTGGTGCTGCAGCTGAACACAGCGGGCAAGGTGGACGACAACCACAAATTCCCGTCCACACAGATTCACCGTGGTTTCGGCAAAATCAAAGATATCGCATTCATTTAACACATTCTCTCCAAGGACATAAAGAGGGTAACGACACACTCTTTATGTCCTTCTTTTTTAATTTTCTAATTTTATTTTTATGAAGAACCATACAATTCTCGGCATTCTCACCTTTTTATTATCCTCACCGCTCGGAATAACGGCAGCCGACCACAACACAGTGCATTTGAAAGGACAGCTCATCGACATGGGATCCAACCATGTGGAAATGACTTATGACGGTGCAGCCTCATTGGTGGGCGACAGTCGCACCATCATGCTGCATACCGACAAGGCAGGAAACTTCGACACTACCTTTGTGCTGAAAGCTCCCGCTTTCTACCGCATCAGTCGCAACACGCTCTATCTCTCCCCCGGTGATGACATGACCGTACACATCACCACCAACAACAAAGAGGCATCATTCACCGGTAAGGGTGCCATCGCCAATGTATATATGAAACATCGTCTTTTCCCAAAAGGAGGTTCTTATCTTGAAGGAGGTTCCAACTTACGGGCTGATTTCCCCAAGACCAAGGCTTTGGTTGACAGTCTGGCAGCCGTTCGCCGCCAGCAGCTCAACAATCTCAAGGGAGTGAGCGAGGAATTCAAGGAACTGGAGAATGCCCGCATCACAGCAGACGTGCTCAATAGCTATATTTGCTACGGTTCTTATTCCCGAATGCTTGCAGGAGTGAAATCAGAGGACGAGATGAAACAAAAGCTCAATGGCTTCTATCAGACCTTGACTGCCGAAGCCAAGCCCATCTATCGAGAACTTGCCAAAGACGAATTGATGGATGTGGCTGTGGTCAGAGATGTGATGAGCTATATCGTAGCCCCCGACATGGACGCTTGCAAGGCATGGGCAGAAGGCATCACCCTCTCGCCACGCATCAAGGAAATGTATGAGGCTGCCAACAAGGTTAGAATACTCCGTGAGAAAGTGGACCCGGCTACTCTGGACAGCATTGTAGCATTCATCAAGAATCTGAATAACAAGGACTTTGCCGATGAATTGCAAGGGAAGATTCAACAAGCAAGGAAGCTAATGAAAGGCAGCCCTGCCATCGACATCACCTTTACCGATGTGGAAGGGAACACCCACCATTTGTCAGATTTCAAAGGCAAAGCCATCTATCTCGACTTCTGGGCAACATGGTGTGGTCCTTGCATCCACGAGTCGCCCTACTTTGAAGCCTTGAGCAAAGAGTATGCGGGCAAAAACATCGTCTTCATCCCCATCTCTACCGACACCGCTCATAAAGCCTGGCTCAGTTTTCTGAAAGCGCACAAGAAAGAATTGAAGCAATACAACTGCGTGGACGATAAACTCCGCTCGGAGTGGGCTATCTTCTACATTCCCCGTTTCGTTCTTATCGACAAAGACTTCAATATTGTCGACGCCTATGCTCCCCGTCCATCCGAGGACGCAGCCAAGACGCTCATCAACACCTTGCTGAAATAGTCAGCGAGATGTTACTCCATATATTGTTTAATTTTAAAATCAATCAATTATGAAAAAGTTTCTAAGTTTGATTGCCTTCCTTATGGCATTGTTCGTGTATCCTGTAAATGCATCTGCACAAGAATCGAAAACAGCTAAAGATGTAGTAACATCGTCAACAGGTAGTATTATACACGACGAAGAGTATTTTAATACAAGTGTCGTAATAGAAATGCCTGACGGAACGAGAGCTCTTGGAGTATACAAAGTTACGGTTCGCTTTGATGGAAATACTCCTATACGATTGGCATACGCTCTCAATTTTTGTGATAATAAGATCTTTAAAGGTATGCCAACTATTGGAGAATTTGAAACAGAAAAGGGCAGTGGAGATGACTCACCACAGACTAAATTTTCCAAAATGATTCGAGCCATGACTGGCGCTACATTCATAGAAATAACTTATCGTTACTAATTATGACACAGAAATATTTCTTTTGTCTGATACTCTCATTATTATTTCAATCTTTAAGCTATGCACAAGACCATAGCTTAAGGATTGAATATAATTCTTTAATGAGAATTGTCCAAGAAAGTCCTACTCCATACCAAGCGCAACTAACATTGCAAATAGATGGAAACCAGTCTCTTTTCTATCAAAAGAATGATACGTTAGAATCTATGTTCAAAGGACATCCTCCTATCATAAGAGTTCACCCTCAGATGATCAAGAAGAACTTTCCACAAGATGGAGTATTAACTTTTAAAGATGAATTGAGTCGTATTCCATTTTATTATACAGAACCGATTCCGAACTTTGATTGGGATTTGTTGGAAGAAGATTCGCTGATATGTGAATACCCTTGCAAAAAAGCGAAGACAACATTCCGTGGAAGGACTTGGATTGTGTGGTACACGGAAGAAATTCCTATTAGTGATGGGCCATGGAAACTCTGTGGATTACCCGGACTCATTCTGAAAGCGATTGACAGCAAGGGCGATTTCTCTTTCTCTGCCTATAAGATAACTCATCAACCCTCCGACAAAAATGTGAAGTTCTCTCTCAAGAACTATAAAAAAACGACACCTCAACAATATGCAAAAGACGTTGTCGCTTATAGAAAGGACAGAGAAGGATGGGAGGAATCCGTTACAGGAAAACGTCAACCTGTTGTCATCATGGATGGAAAACGATATAAGTCACCATCAGAAACGGCATGCCTTATGGAATACTTCAACGAGAAATAAAGATTATGAAACAACTCATCGCAATAATTCTGTTGTCTCTTCTGGATGTGACTGCTTTCGCACAGAAAGCAGCCACATTCTCGGGGCGGGTAACAGATGCCCATGGCAGCCCTGTGGCATCGGCTTCCGTAATACTGATTAACGAGAAGGGAAGCAACATCAAGTTTGCCAAGACCGACAAACAAGGAAATTTCAACATTGCGCAGCCCGAAGGAAAAGTGGCTACCAAATTGGCTTTTCTGTGCTTGGGCTATGCAAGACAGGAAATCGCTGTGGGGACGTTTCAAAAGAGCGACAAGCATGTGACCCTTGCCGAGAAGGTGCAACAAATCAGGGAAGTGGAAGTGAAGCCAGAGGTGTTTCGCATCAAGGGCGACACCATTGCCTATTCGGTGGCAGGACTGCGTGAAAAGCAAGACCGGACCATTGAGGATGTCATCAGTCGCATTCCCGGCATCAAAGTGGATGTGACAGGACAGATATCATACCGAGATGCCCCCATCAACAAGTTTTATGTAGACGGCAAGGACATGGCTGGTGAGAGCTACGCCATGGTGAGCAAGAACCTGTCAGCAGACAAGGTGGACAGTGTGGAAGTGTTGCAACACCATCAACCCGTCAATGCCCTACGTGGCAAGGAATTCAGCAGCGCCGCCGCCCTGAACCTTGTGCTGAAAGAAGGAGTGAAACTCCATTGGACGGGCACAGGCGAAGTGGGCACAGGACTATCCCTGCAAAAGCCCTGGGGATGGAACCGCAAGTTGCGTTTCGTCGAAATGTATTTCGGCAACCACCTGCAAACTATCAGTCTCTACAAGCACAACAATATCGGTGAGGACGTGAGCCAAGAAGTGCACGACCTGACGTTCGACCAAAGCGAGCAAGGCATTCTGCACAATATCGGAAGCATCGGCAGGGGACGCTACGGCTTCAACAACAGCCATCTTGCCGCCACCAACTGGTTTATCAAGACTGGCAAAGACGCCAACATCCGGCTGCAAATGTCGGGGTTGTTCGACAAGTCTACCTCAAACGGCTATTCCGAACGAACCTATCTCGATGTGGGCAATACGACTTTCATGACCGAGCAGCGAACCGCCAACTCATACACCAGTCGGTGGAAAGCGGAAATGAACTATACCTATAACGGTGAGAAGATGTATGTGGACAACCGTACAAGCGGAGCTTTGGACTTCAGCCACTCCAACGCATCAACCCGCTTGAACGAAACAGAGAAATACGAGCATGTGAAACCGCACAAGCGCAATGTGTCGGACGAACTAAACATCAATCTGGCAAAAGGGAAAGACTACCGACAAGCCCTGTCGTCCTATTTCAACTATACGTTTCTGCCCGGACATGTGCGGCTGTATAATGGTTCTGACGAACAACTGGACATGAAAGCCCTGTCTTGGAAGACGGAGTATGAACAAACTGCGACGCTATTCAAGCTGTTACAGCTTCATCTGGCAGTACGATACGACATGGAAAGCAAGAGCGAGTTTGTAGCCTACAACGACACCATGCAGTCCCTGCACTACAAGAAAGACCTGATAGAAATTGAACCCAATCTTAGTTTTCACCGCACCACAGGCGAGCAAGGAAACGTGGATTTCAGTCTGAACATGCCGTTCGGATGGATTTCACGTTCCATTCTGAACGACAAAGACCGCCGTTGGTACGCTGCGCCCAATGTATTCTTCAAATGGGAGATAGACAACTGCTGGAGCACGACGACCAACTACAACCACACATTCACCCCCAGTGGTTTCTATGAAGCCAATCCTGTCAGGGTCTACACCTCCTACAACTATGCCACAAGCGGCACAGGACAGAACAACTATTCTTCCGGCGACTATGCCTCTGCCACGCTGTCTTATCAAAGTCCCGGCTACGGATGGTCTACCCGCTTTGACTACTCCTACTCCGCCAACACCTACAGAACGCTCTACGAGAGTGTGCTCAATCATGGAGTGTATGTGCGCAACAACGTCAGCGACGAGAACAAGAGTGTGGCCCAAAGCCTGGGTTGGCGCATCGGCAAGAATCTCCGAGCCATGCGCACAAACATCTCATTAGACTGCAACTACAAATGGGACACCTATTATATATTATTGAACCAAGTGAAGACTCCGACCCACATGAAAGGGTTCAACGCCTATCTCAGCATCAAGATGCGTCCATGGAAGATATTCAACTTTGAAGAGCGCAGCTCATTCTATCTGAGCAAGCAGAACTCTGGAACGAGCCATAACCTTTACCGCAGTTTCCAACACTCGCTCGACCTCTATTTCCAACCAGGACAATGGCAATTCGCCATGAAGAACGAATGCCGCCACTCTGCCGACGGCTCGGAGAAATTCAGCCTCTACTCCACCGCCTCGCTGTCCTACAAGACACAAGCCTATGAGCTGGGCATCAACTGCAACAATCTGTGGGGCACCAACAAGCGGGAATATCGTGCCGTCTCCGCCACCGGCAGCACCTATTCCATCACCTACTTCCGTCCACGGGAAATTCTGGCAAGCCTCATCTTCAACCTATAAGCCGAGCCTCGCCACCTCCACAAGGGCAAGAGCAGAAAAAGAATGGCTGTTTATTTTGCCGTGTCTTCCTTTTAGTGTAACTTTGCATAAAAATCACTATGGACATCATCAACTTTAGCGACACCGACTCCATCATGGGGCTTTATATGTCGGAAATCCGTGACAAGGACTATCAGCAAAACAGACTTCTCTTTCGCAACAACATCATGCGCATCGGCGAAATGGAGGCCTTTGAAATCAGCAAGACGTTCTCTTTTGTTAAAAAACAAGTGCAGACTCCACTCGGCACAAGCGAGGTACATGTGCCTAAGGACGATGTGGTCATCGCCACCATCTTCCGTGCGGGTCTTCCCTTCCACACAGGATTTCTCAATGTGTTCGACCATGCGGGCAACGCTTTCGTGAGTGCCTATCGTGCTTACACAGACGAGGCGCATACCGAGGTGAGCATCCATGTCGAATATCTGGCCACCCCCAATCTCGACGGAAAGACGCTCATCATCGTCGACCCGATGCTCGCCACCGGTGGCTCCATGGAACTGGGCTACAAGGCTTTCCTCACCAAGGGAACCCCAAAGCATGTGCATGTGGCCTGTGTCATCGCCACCCCCGAGGGCATCGAACATGTGAAACGCACTTTCCCCGACGAGACGACCACCATCTGGTGCGGAGCCATCGACCCCGGCATGAACGAGCATAAATATATCGTGCCCGGATTTGGCGATGCCGGCGATCTCTGCTACGGCGAAAAACTGTAATCCGCATGGACATCTCGGCAGACGAGCTCTTCGACCGGGTTCTTGAAATCATTCAAAAAGAAAAAGGCGCCGATGTGAACAGGATGATGCACGAGACACTTGTGCTCGCCTGTCACGAGGCTATCAAGGACACGAGACAAGCGTTCGGCAATCTATTCTCACAAGTGGACTTTCTCTGCAAAGTCCACCATATCCACGTTCGTGACATTGTGGCCATCCAACAGATGCGCCGTAACTCAAACCACTCGTTGCCATTGACCCACGAGGATTTGATGTACGACGCAAGGGCATTGTGCATCTTCATCTCCGCTGTCTTCTCCACCGCCATCCCATCCCGTCTTGTCGGAAAGATTCCTGTCGAGCCACGCCCCTATGCCGGATTGGGAGCCATCGACATCCGCCGTCTTCGCTGCATCGTCAAGACTGTAGAGATGCCCTACTTCATGGTGGAAATCGACCACGACGGAGGAGAGAACCTGAAAGTGGACTGCACCGCCCATCACTTTGCCTATCTGGGCAACATCCTGAAGCCGGGCATGCAACTCAACTTGCTCGACTGTCATATGGACAAGGCGGATGCCAACCACCCCTTGCTCATCCCCACTTTCATTGTGGTGGAGCCTGATTTCCTGTTGGACATCAGCAGCATCGCCGCTTGCTTCACCGATTTCGGCCATCATCCGTTGCTCTATTTGTTCAACCAACTGAAACCAAAAGCCAACACACAGCCTATCCTGCTCGGTAATTTCGCCGGCAGTGCGCTCGACGACATCATCAACAGTCACGATATCGGCAACTATAATTTCTCCGACACCCTTCGCAACAATTTCCATGAAAAAGCCCTGGAATTCTCCACCTGTTCCCCATTCGACAGCCGGCGTTTCAAGGAAGACGCCGCCAAACAAGTAGCCAACCTCAAGCTGACCGTCCATGAACTGTTTCGTAAATACAAGCGGGAGAAAGCCATTTTGGAACCGTCTTTCGTCTGCGAAAGCCTTGGCATACAGGGACGTGTCGACCTGATGACCACAGACATGGAACTGCTTGTGGAGCAGAAATCGGGCAAGAACTGGAACATCGAGAGACAACAACAAAACACCTACGGCAGCAAACAGTTGGAAAACCACTATGTCCAACTACTGCTCTACTATGGTGTGCTTAAATACAATTTCCGATTGGGCAACAATAAAGTGGACATCCGGCTGCTCTATTCCAAATATCCGCCCGAACAGGGACTGATGGTCGTGTCTTTCTATCAGAAACTCTTTCTAGAGGCTCTCCGTTTCCGCAATCAAGTGGTAGCGTTCAACTACTGGGTAGCGAAGAACGGATTGCGACCCATCCTTCCAATCATCACAGCGGATACACTGAACGTGAATCATGTGGAATCCTCCTTCTATCATCAGTATATCTTGCCCGAACAAGAACGCATCCTGCACCCCCTTCAGACTCTGTCTCCTTTGGAACGGAATTATTTCTGCCGCATGTATGACTTTGTCAACATGGAGCAAATCATCAGTCGAGTGGGCAACTGCGACGGCCATTCCTATAATGGAGCCGACGCTTGGAACGTGCCGCTCGACGAGAAACGGGAAAGTGGCAACATCTACATCGGGTTGACCATCACCGCAAAATACCGCAGCAACGAATACAACGGCTACGACACCATTAGGTTGTCTGTGCCCGACCAAGGGGAAGATTTCCTTCCCAATTTCCGGCAGGGAGACATGGTGTATCTCTACAGCTACCAGAAAAAGGAAACTCCCGACATGCGCCACGCCATTCTCTTCAAGGGCTATCTCACCGAGATACACCACGACAAGCTCATCGTCCACCTCTGCGACGGACTGCAGAACCCCGCCATTCTGGAAGACACCTTGCCCTATGCCATCGAGGCCTGCAAGGGGGGCATCGGCTCATCGGCAGTCGGTTCGCTCTATCAGTTTGTCACCTCCGCCCCTTCCCGCAAGCAACTGCTCTTGGGACAACGCGCTCCAAAGCGGGACAACAGCCTCACCCTGTCACGCAGCTATAATCCCGACTACGACCCCATCCTCCTGCAAGCCAAGCAAGCCAGAGACTATTATCTGCTGGTAGGCCCTCCCGGCACGGGAAAAACCTCCATGGCCCTTCGGTTCATGGTCGAGGAAGAACTGTCCGAGGCAGAGAGTTCATTATTGCTCATGTCTTACACCAACCGTGCGGTGGATGAAATCTGCGAGATGCTCTCAGATGCAGGCATCGAATACATCCGAATCGGCAACGAATACAGTTGCGCCCCCCACTTCCGCTCCCGGCTGCTGTCCAACATCACGGCAGACATGGCGAAACTCGCAGACATCAAACAGATGATTTCCGAAGCGAGAGTTCTTGTTGGCACCACCGCCACCATGATGTCCCGCCAATATCTTTTCCGCCACAAGCATTTCTCGCTTGCCATTATTGACGAGTCGAGCCAGATTTTGGAACCCGACCTTATCGGACTGTTGGCAGCCCACAACGACAGAGACAGCAACGATTTGGCAATCCGTCGCTTCGTGCTCATCGGCGACCACAAGCAGTTGCCCGCCGTGGTGCAGCAGAGTGTGGCATCGTCAACCGTCGAAGATCCCTTGCTCCAAGCCATCCATCTCGATGACTGCCGCAATTCGCTCTTTGAGCGTCTCATCAAGACAGAGCGCGCTGCAGGACGCACCGACTTCATCGGCACCCTCCGCAAACAGGGGCGCATGCACCCCGACATAGCCGAGTTTCCCAACCGCATGTTCTATCGTCGGGAACAACTGCAGCCTGTGCCCTGCCCTCATCAAGAAGAGACCACCCTTCATTATGAAGCCACTTCGCTCGACAGCACAGACGACCTGCTGAAGAGCCAACGGATGATCTACATAGAGAGTCCCTTCTGCAAGCGCCCCAACCTGTCGGAGAAAGTCAATCCGGCAGAAGCGGACATCGTTGCCGACCTCGTCAGGCGCATCCACCGTTTCTACGGCGAACAATTCGATGCCGACAAAACGGTGGGAGTCATCGTGCCCTACCGCAACCAGATTGCCATGATACGCAAACGGCTTGAGCAGCTCGGCATCCCAGCCATCTGTGCCATCACCATAGACACCGTGGAGCGTTATCAAGGTTCACAACGCGATGTCATCATCTATTCGTTCACCGTGCAGAGCCACTACCAATTAGGTTTTCTTGCCAGCAACCGCTTTGAGGAAGACGGTCATGTGATCGACCGCAAACTGAACGTGGCGATTACCCGTGCCCGCAAGCAGATGATTATCACCGGCAACCGCTCCGTCCTCTCAGCCGACCCCATATTCCGCAGCCTTATCTCCTATATAGAAAACCATTCATGCAAATAATTAGAAATATCCACTAACTATCATACATTGGATAAAACCAAGCAGAATAAACAATAATAATGGAGAAACGACAAGCCAAAGCAAACTCTTTTTGCACTTTCTGCCATACTTATGACGGGTATACAACAGAATCCTTGCAAGCCTTCGGTCCCGACCGAATAATACATAGAACAATATTTCATAAAGGACTACTACTGAATATACCATAGACACCAGAAATATGTCGTTGTATTTTAACAAACGGTCAATTTCTGCGGTATCGGTATTTTCACACCAACCAGCCACAAAAGCAATGCTATATCTCCTGTAAAACACAATATTTGAAATGCCCAAACTGCGCTAATAGCATCATAGGCGGTATATTTCTTAGCCCTTAAACAATATATTGTATAAAACATTTGCCACAATAAATCCATAATCAATAAGTTTTGTTAACGTTAATATATCCCTTGGTTCCTGTCATAATCAGAATATCAGCATAGGTAATAGTATTGTAATACCATTAAATATCAAGCATTCAATGAACAAAACTATTCTATTCTTTACAATATACAGGCTTTTACATAGATAGACTACAATCAATATAAACATAACATTTACTAACGGATAAAGTAAAATAATCCTATTGGTAATCCAAAGGGTTAAATAAATACTTCCATCGTTAGGAGACGGCATACAACAAATAGGCGATATTCCATAAACGAGAAGCGTAATTCCCAAAGAGTAAAGGTATGCCCGAATCATTATTGGAAAATTTTTACTACACAAGCGGACAAATATAAATAATAAAAAGCTATACAAACCGCTGAATAGAATTTTTAGCATAAATATTTTTATGGGCATGACATGAAGAGTCATTGACCCTTTCAACAAGTCTATTGAAGAAAGGAATATACAAGAAAGCACTAATAGAATCTTATTTCTTATAATCCAAGAGCATTTACAATAATAATATAGAAAAAGTATCAATGCAGTATTCAAAACGGCATAGATTCCAGTAGGAAAGATTCCTACAGCAAAAGCCGCCAAATCAAAACCGCCTATTGATGAATAGTCTTCAATAACGAAAAGATTGTCAGATAAAAAGGAGACAAGAAGCATAATCGCATAAACGGCTTTTGTATTTTCGTAATCTCTACTAAACAAATAAAATGTTGTAGTCACAGATATGCCGACAAATATTGTACCAACCATAAACATTATTATGGGATTTATCGACATATCTCCACTCAACAAAATCTCTATTAAAAAAATTATTGCTCTCATAAGATCTGCATCATTTAAACATTTCTATTCCCGATTCAATGAATTCATTTGTTCTTCTCGAGTCCATCTAAGTCGCATGCTTATTTTTTCCACTTTGAAACTATGCTTTTCATTCGATACATAAAATACAAAAGTTCCAATACGCATATAACGGCCCAAACAAGTCCACATCTTGACCTCATCTGCGCAAGTAACGGTATGAACCCTAACGGATAAAATGACAAAATTCCATACAGATACCTATAATCTGACATGTTTATAAATCTTCTACGCATAAAAATACACGACAAAATGAATATTTCAATGCAGACAATAGGCAGCAAGAAAAGCAACGATTTCCATTTCCACCAAGAAAGACCGAAAAACAGAAAGAATACAAATATTGTCGAGAAAACAAACAACGTCCATAGTGTTCTTTTAACAAAAAGTGATACGGAATTACAATGTATTGTTTCCCCCATTTCCTCCAATGTCAAGGATTCCTGCCGAGCAGACATGTATGAAAAAATGGCAATTAAAAGATTAACGATAGATAATACCGCAAATATATACCAACAATAACTGTATTCTGATTCTATCAATGCCGTAAAATATTGTGGATAGAAATAGAAACTACAATAAATCGCTGAAATAATTGGTAATTTTTTATTCTTTATGATACTTGCAATCATACGTATGTTTAACAACATCGCTGTCCCCAATACTATACATAACAGAATGTATTCCGGTATGCAAGAACTTTCAAAGGATGGAGTCCAAAGTATTCCCGCTATATATATAGTCCATCCTAAATTATATATAACTTGGATGGCCAACCATAATCGTAAACAAATGTTTTTCTTTAGTTTCATCGTTTATTCTTTTTAATAAAAATTCCCTTTGGATATAATTTTTGAATTTCCCTAAAAAAGATATTCGGCCAATATGTATCAGGCGTATTCATTCCTGCACTTTCCAATGATTTTCGTACAACCTGTACACATTGGTTATTCATAATATGATATCCCATTGCCGCACGTTTTTTAAATGTTCTAATTATTTGTTCATCCATTTTCTCTGTTGTTGGCAATATATAGGCCTCTTTATACCCATAATTATTCCTTTGATTATTGAGTATTTGTTCCTTTTTCCCCTCACTATTGTATATACTATTTAAAAAGTTTGATGGAGAAACAAATTTCTTTTCTCCCAAGTCTGGATACGGCTTCCCACCCAATAGGCCTTTAGTTGAATTAAAGATTCTATCACCATTCATTGAATAATAATACCAAGAACCTTTTTTCTGGACTAAAAGGGCTGAATGCTCTTCCAAGCAAGAACTTCCTAAATTAAGAATAGCTATACTATCTCCATTTTCATCAATAGCATTCACTGGGTTGTCACCGCAGTAGGCATAGGGGCTCACTTCATAGTATTTCTCCGCAAGCGGGTCCATCGTCGTGAAACGCATGCCGTCATAACGGCGGGCTACATAGTCATACCAGTCCAGACCGTGGGTGCGGTCCAGCTCCTTGCCGTTGTACCAGCGGCGCTCGCCATGACTGTTTTCCTCGCCAAGGAACATGCCGAAGGGATAATAGGCATTGTGACTGTCCGACGCCAAGTCCGCCATGTCGCTCGCCCGCACATTACCCTGGTGGTCCGTGAGGTCGAAGAAATACAAGGCTGTTCCCTCGTCGTCCTCCTCGATGTGACCGCTGGGATAGTTCAGACGGCGGTACTCCCCGTCCTCGTATTCCATATCGCCGCAATAGTCGCGGCGCGTGTCCACATAGCGGCTGGCGCTGTCCGGAGTGGACGACGGGCCGTTCACAGAGGTGGACAGGCGGAGGTGGTAGAGGGCGGACAGCTTCGTGCCGTCGGAGGCATAGCTGTAGCGGATGCGGCTGCCGTCGGAGAATACTATATCCATGGGTTGGTTGAGCGAGTTGTAACTGATGCTCACGATGCCCTTGTTCAGATCCGAGACCATGTTGCCGTCTCCGTCGTAGGTGTATTCCCTCTCCGCGTCCGCACCGTCGGTGAAGTGCATCCGCTTTCTGCCGTAGGGGCCCTTAGCACGGTCGGTCACCTTCAACACCTGGTTGCCGTCGTACTCGTAGGTCAGGTCGTCGACCACACCGTGGCTCCTGTCGTCCAGAAGGCCGTGGCGGGTCAGCCGCTCCACATTGCCCTGAAGGTCATAACTGTAGGAGGTGTCATAGTCGCCTGTACGACCGCTGGCATCGTGGTGGACAGCCCCTGTCAGACGTGACAGGCCGTCGTAGGTGTAGGCATACCCCTGACTTTTGCCTGCCTCCGACCATTCCAACGCGCTGATGTTTCCGCCATACTGGGGCTGGCTCCCGTTGTGGGATTCGGTGTAGTGGAGCGTCTCGGTGTATTCGGTTCCCTTGATGCCCGTCAGCCAGTCGCGGACATTGTAGGTGTATTCCGTCCTCAACTCGTCCACGCCGCAACGGCTCTCCGACTGGAGACGGCCCAGGCTGTCATAGGAGAGGTCGGACAGCACATGGGCCATGTCGTCCCCGTAGGTGACGGTCGTCTTCAGAAGACGGCCCTGAGAGTCGTGGCTATAGACGTATTCCGCCTGCTTGCGGTCGCCGTCCGGCGTGATGTGGGTCTGGAAAAGGGAGGTGCAGTTTCCTCGGAAATCATAAGCCCGGCTTTCCGTGTCGGTGCCGCCCAGGTGGTTGCCCGTGCGCTGCTGCACAAGGTCGCCCCGGACATCATAGTAGTAGGTGCGGCAGACCCGAGCGGAGTCCATACGCCCGTCCACGGCGCACACCGAGGCGGTCAGACGGCCCTTGCAGGTGGAGCGGTTGTAGTCTGAATAATATGTGTTCAGACCGGTGTACGACAGACCGCCGAAGTCGGACGGGTTGTCGGAAAGGACGGCGTAGGTGTCGTAATAGTTCACTTTCAGCAGACTGGGAGAGGACAGAGACGCGCCGGTGACTTCGTAGCCACGGAAGGGACCGGTGCCGGTGTACTCAGCTGTCACGGTGGCACGGGCACACAGGCTACCGACTGACAACACTATGGCGAAGAAAAGCGTTCGGAGAAAATGATGGGATGCCATATATTAATTACTTTACATGAAAAGTTTCAGAATGCCGTTCTTCGCCAGCAATAATACTTACTGCATATTGACCTGAACGCAGTCCGTCATAACTCAGTTCGATTGTATTCTGTTCTCCAGCCTTACAATCTTTATACATAAAACGATAGACTATCCCCGATACACTTGACAATACAAATGACAACTTGTAGGCGGATTCAGAGGAATAACAAATGGAAACGGTTTTCCTACTTTCATTATTAGTAAACTGGTAGGTTATCAAATGATTGCTGAATGATTTTGTAACATCATCCGAAACCGGAACTTCAGCTACTGTCTCACTCTTTACCAATTGGTGCGCTATTGTCTGTTCGGCTATCGGATAATAAAAACACTGCGACAAAGTATCACCACCTTCTTCTCGATACTCGTATTCTCTAACTACAGGATAACGAAAGCCCGAGACATAGACATCCCTAAACTGACGACAAACCTTTCTCACGACCTGCCCTCGTCTCCCAAAAGAGAAAGAAAGAGTATCCTTTCGAGACACCAACAAAGGATGAGGGTAGACATCGCCTTGTGTTGAGACCAACTTTTGAAGAGATTCAACATGAGAAATAGATTGCCCCGAACATTTAACGGGGATTTCGCCACAATAACCTTCGCCCATAATTGGACTTTCCAAAGTTGAAGAGGTCGTCAATGGATAAATCAATACAGGTACATTCTTTATATATTTTATGTTCATTTGACTATTTTCAAAACCTAAAGAACATAACGTGTCTTGCACTATCGAAAAATAAGACAGCGTTCCATTGTCTACCAAGCATAAAGTGCCAGACAGGCTGTCAGGCAATGCTATAAATTTCTCTGTTTTCTTGACCGCATCCACCTTGCACTTTCGTAGGTCTATTACCTGACCGTCAACCCACGGAGATATGGCATTTTTACATAATTCGTCACCAGCAATCGGAACATTGCCACTCCTTTCTCTTTGACTTTGTGCCGAAACAGAACAATGTCAAATCAGACAAACACATAAAAAAATCAAGAAGCCTCCAATATGTTTCATAGGCAAGATAAAATAGATTCGCTTGCAAAGATAGTAAAAAAAGATAGTGTAAACGAGTGGAATATAAATAAAATTTCGGCCAAATATCCTACATTCCTACACAAACCGCTCAACTACCCTGTGTTTATGCGGAGTTTGGCGATGTATGATGGGCTGAATATCCTACACAAATCATACATTATCCTACATTTTCTCTTGCATTGCGGATACACTTACGCCCTCGGTCTCTCACGTGCCCAAAATTGGTCCGGCAGTTTGGGCAATCGATGAACACCGTGTGTTCACCCGTTGCCCACCGCCAGAGAACCCATTGCCCACCGCCCGGGCATCTATCGAACACCGTCTGAGAAAACCTTGGACAGGGGCAGTAGCTCCCGACAACTGGATCCGCGGAAGAGAATGATGGACGAAAATAGTCCTGTCGTGGCTGGTAAAACAGGAGGAATAGGCTAAAAATGGCGGTTTTGTGTAGGATAATGTATGATTCGTGTAGGATATTTGAGACATCATACATCGCCAAACTCCGCATAAACACAGGGCGGTTGAGCGGTTTGTGTAGGAATGTAGGATATTTGGCTGAAAAACTTTTTTAAAACAAGAATCGCACCGTTTTTCCGTATGGAAAGCGATGCGATTCTTGCTGCATTAAATGCACTCTCAAATTTTCTGACATTTCTGTCTAAATTCTTTCTCCTTTCAATCGACTTAGGTCAAAGCCTCACGGCTTTGTCCTTGTGTCAATCTACATGTTATCCTTTTTCAATCTTCTTCTTACCTTAACGAACTACCTATTGTCGTTATCCAACGATTTGTTATCCTTACTTCGTTACAATCTTTCTTTGTTACCTTTAACTAATCCTATCAAAAAACAAATCTTTTACCTAAAACCAATAACCTAAAACAATCAATCTTAATAATTAAACCAATAACCTAATCAATCTTTATTACCTAAACTAAAACCTAAACGTTTGTCTTATTGACGATGCAAAGGTATGAAGATTCTAAGCACGCCGCAACAAAATTATCACCAAAAACACGAAAATCACCCGTATTCTTGACATAAATCAAGTATTGTGTGCGCACACACGTCTATTTTCGTCCATTTTTAGGGAATGAGAGACTGAAAGTAAGGGGAAGTAAACGGGGAATAGTGTGCGCACACAAAGAAGAAAAGTCCCCTCTTTCGGGCATGAAAAAAGGAGTTTGATTGCTCAAACTCCTTTTCTGTATATTGCAGTCAAGCGATAGGCCTGCTTATTTCTTGTACTTGTCAAGACCTGCCTGGAGGAACTTCACATAGTTGGGCACGTCTTCCTTGTAAGCCTGAGAACCTGTCAGCGGGTTGCCTTGGTTGTCCACAGCCACATAGAAAGGTTGTGCCTGGGTGCCGAACTTGCTCTGCTGCAAGTAGCTCCACTTGTCGCCCACAGTACGGAGGGTGCGCTTCTCACCATTGATGGTCACCTCGATAGGCTTGGCGAGCGGCTTCTTGTCGTCGACATAGAGCGAGATGAGCACATAGTCCTTGGTCAGCATGTCTGCCACAGTAGGATCTGTCCATACAGAAGCCTCCATCTTGCGGCAGTTCACACAGCCATAGCCTGTGAAGTCGAGCAATACCGGCTTGCCCTGAGCAGCGGCAGCGGCCATACCTTCCTCATAGTTGGTATAGGCAGGATGCACCTCTTTATTATTAAGGTTGAAGTCCTGGGTGTTCACAGGAGGAGCAAATGCGCTCACAGCCTTGCAAGGTGCGCCCCAAAGACCGGGCACCATATAGATGGCGAAAGCGAAAGACACAAGACCCAACATCACGCAAGGCACCGGCATAGGTTTGTTGTCGCCGGTCATGGCGTCGCTCTGGAACTTGAGTTTGCCGATGAGGTAGAGTCCGAGGAAGAAGAAGATGGCAATCCAGAGAGAGAGGAAGGTCTCACGGTCAAGGATATGCCAGCCGTATGCCAAGTCTGCCACGGAGAGGAACTTCAGCGCGAAAGCAAGCTCGACGAAACCAAGGGTCACCTTGAGGGTGTTCATCCAAGAACCAGACTTAGGAGCCTGCTTCAACCATGTGGGGAACATGGCGAAGACGGAGAACGGCAAAGCCAAGGCGATGGCGAAGCCAAACATACCCACGGCAGGAGCGGCATAGCTGCCGGTGGTGGAAACCTCGGCAAGCAGAAGACCGATGATTGGTGCGGTGCAAGAGAAACTTACGAGCACCAAGGTGAATGCCATGAGGAAAATGGAGAGGAGTCCGCTTGTGGCAGAAGCCTTGTTGTCGACAGAGTTGGTCCACTTGGAAGGCAATTCCAACTCGAACCAGCCGAAGAAGGAAACAGCGAATACGACCAAGAGGAGGAACAAGAAGATGTTGAACACAGCGTTGGTAGAAAGGCTGTTCAATCCGTTTCCACCCGACACGGCGGTCACAATCAAGCCCAAAAGCACATAGATCACGATGATGGAGAGGCCGTATATGAGGGCGTCGCAAATGCCTTTCGACTTATCTTTGTTGCGCTTCAGGAAGAAGCTCACGGTCATAGGAATGATTGGCCAGATGCAAGGCATGAGCACAGCGAGCAAACCGCCGATGAAGCCCATGACGAGAATGTACCAGAGAGAGTGGGTGCCGGCATCGTTGCCGCCGTCATAAGCCTTCAGTTGGTCGATGACAGGCTTCCACAGGTCGCCCTGGGCAATCATGGTTGTGGTGTCTGCCTGGGCAGAGTCCACACGGGCGCTGTCGCCAGCAGAGGCTGCGGGCACAGAGTCCTTGACAGCCTCGTCCTTCACGGTCTCGTCCTTGGCGTCGGCAGCATCGGCAGGGCCGTTGCCACTATGGCTGAACTCCACCGTGGTAGGAGGCATACAGTTCTGGTCGTTGCAAGTGCCATAGGTGAGCCAACCCTTCACCTTGTAGGTCTTGCCCACAATCTTATACTTCTGCACGAAGGTCACATTGTGTTCGAAATAGCGCAGGTTCATACCGAACATGTTGTCGAACTTGCTGATTTCTTTTCCCTTCGGTGTCAGTTTGCCTGCGGGTTTCACACCCTCAGCCACTTCGGTGGTCAGCTCGGCAGACACAGGTCCGTCGGCAGGAAGACCGGTTGAATACACATGCCAGCCTTCCTGAATGGTGCCGTTGAAGGTCACCACCAACTCGTCAGGGGCAGTTTGTTTCTGTTGAACAGTGAAATGCACCGGATTCTGTGCCAGTGCCACCATACTTGTTATTGACAACAAGAAAGCCAATAACGTAGACTTGAATTTCATCCCTTTAACTATATTATGAATTTGAATAATGGTGCAAAATTATAAAGAAAAACATAAAAAAGCGACATTTGAACTCTTAAAAGTTGCTTAATTGGGATTAATTGTCTATCTTTGCATAGAATTTATGGGGATAAAGGATAAGGATATGGGATTCCGGCACTATCAGAATGTCAGAATTCTATATTTTTTGTTACCCCGTGGAACCAACTTATAAACAAAAAAACTAAAAGATTTCATTATGGCTTACATGTCGCAAGAAGGCTACGACAAGCTCGTGGCTGAACTCAAACGGCTCGAATCAGTAGAGCGTCCCAAGGCATCAGCCGCTATTGCAGAGGCTCGTGACAAGGGTGATTTAAGTGAGAACTCCGAGTATGATGCAGCAAAAGAAGCTCAAGCCCACCTGGAGGACAAGATAAATAAACTGAAGGTTGCTATCTCAGAGGCAAAGATTGTGGACACGTCACGTCTGAGCACTGACGCCGTGCAGATTCTCTCCAAGGTGGAAATGACCAACATGGCCAACAACGCAAAGATGACCTACACCATCGTGAGCGAGAGCGAGGCCAACCTCCGCGAGGGGAAAATCTCCATCAAGACGCCTATCGCTCAGGGATTGCTCAACAAGAAGGTGGGTGACGTGGCTGAAATCAAGATTCCGCGCGGAACCATCAAACTGCGCATTGACAAGATTTCTATCGAATAAACTTTTGGGATTATGGATATTTTCTCTAAAATCGCGGCTGGCGAGATTCCCAGCTACATGTGTGCCGAAGACGAGCAGTTCTATGCCTTCCTCGACATCAATCCTCTGGTGAAAGGACACACGCTTGTGATTCCCCGCCGTGAGGTGGACTATGTGTTTGACATGCCCGACGACGAGATTGCCGCCTACCAGGTGTTCGCCAAGAAGGTGGCTGTGGCCATCAAGCGCGCTTTCCCCTGCAAGAAGGTGGGCATGGCGGTGCTCGGACTGGAAGTGCCTCACGCTCACATCCATCTGATTCCGATGAACTCGGAGAAAGACATGATCTTCTCCAATCCGAAGCTGAAGCTCAGCGAGGAGGAGTTCAAGGAAATCGCCGACAAGATTTATACTGAGTTCAAGAAACTCTAAGACAACAAGAAACCGCTTGACGTTCTTCTGTCAAGCGGTTTCTTGTTTTTTCATCTCACATTCATTTCTTTCAGCACTTCTCCGTTCATCCGCCGCACGCTGATGACGCTGTTGTCATAGATGCCAAACGTTGGTTCGTTGCCACCCTTGGGGAAGGTGGGCGATCCGATGTTGCAAACCACGCCCTGCGCGGTCTTTTCAAGTTTCCACAAGTGGGTGTGGCCGTAGACAAACACATCGTGACGGCAGGGAGGCATATTGTCCTCGTTGTATTTATGACCATGGGTGAGGAAGAGACGCACGCCGTTGTCCACCACCAAGGCATAGTCGCTCATGATGGGGAACTGGAGCAGCATCTGGTCCACCTCTGAGTCACAATTGCCCCGCACGGCGACGATGTTTTCCTTCATGGCGTTGAGCCGCTCGACAATGCCGGCGGGGTTGATGCCCTCCGGAATACGGTTGCGGGGACCATAGTTGATGACGTCGCCCAAAAGGAGCAACAGGTCGCACTTTTCTTTTTCATAGACCTCCAGCACGCGCTCCAAGTTGGGCAGCGAACCATGGATGTCGGACAAGAGTAGATATTTCATGCTTCTTTTTATATAATATTGTATGGATGCTTGCTTAGTATTTGAACGAACTGCCACCCAGGAACTCACGCAACAGAGAGGTGGGAGGCAACTGCTTGAACGGCAGTGGCGAGAAATAGCTTAGGAACTTGCACAGACGATAGGCCTCGGAATATTGGTCTGAGTTCTCGGGCACCAGTTCGAGCAGCGGTTCCGCCTGGGTCTTGATGACCGCCAGCTCATAAATCATAGCTGTGTTGAACATGGCGTCGGCATTCTCCTGATAAGGGAAAATCCACTTGTTCTCTCCCGCCCTCACACTGGGCCAGCGGCGGATGGTCTCTTCGGCGCTCACGCCACGATATTTGTAGTCGCGGATGATGCGGCGCAGCAGGCGGTTGTCGGTAGTGGGTATGTAGTTGTGGGTGTCGAGCAGGATGGTGGTGAGTGCGGATGCATACACCTTGAACTTCATCTCTTCCGGCACCTGGGCGGTCAGCTCCGGGTTGAGCGCATGGATGCCCTCGACCACCAGCACCTCGTTGGCAGCCAAATGCAGGCGGTGGCCACTTTTCTCGCTCTTGCCCGTCTTGAAGTTGTATTTAGGCAGTTCCACCTCCTCGCCCTTGAACAAGGCGTTGAGTTGGGCGTTGAGCAGAGGAATGTCAAGCGCATAAAGGCTCTCGAAATCATAGTCGCCCTTGGCGTCACGCGGAGTCTTTTTCCGGTCAAGGAAATAGTCGTCGAGCGAGATGGGCACCGGACGAATGCCGTTGGTGAGCAGTTGGATGGACAGCCGCTTGCACGAGGTGGTCTTTCCGCTGGAGGAAGGCCCGGCGATGAGCACCATCTTCACCCCCTTGCGGCGCGCTATCTCGTCGGCTATCTGCCCCAGTTTCTTCTCCTGCAAAGCCTCGCACAGATTGATGGCGTCTACCGAGAAGCCGTTTTTGATGGCTTCGTTGAGCACACCCACCGTGTTGACCCCCAGCAGGTCTTGCCAGCGGTGGTGTTCTTGGAAAATCTCAAACATCTTGTCCTGACGCACCAATTCACCCAACCGGGACGGGTCTGTCACCGACGGGATGCGGAGAAGCAGTCCGTCGTAGTATTTCTCCAAGCCGAAGAGATAGAGCATAGAGGTGTTGGTCAGAAGCGTGCCGTAATAATAGTCCACATAGCCGTCTATATCATAATAGGTGGTATAGAGCTTGCCTGTGCTCTCGAGCAGTTTCACTTTCGACGTGCTGCCGCGCTCCTTGAACATCTTGATGGCCTCTTCGCTGGTGCATTCATGGCGGCGGATGGGCATCTTGGCATCCACAATCTCCTGCATGCGACGGCGCAAGTTGGCCACATCGTCATCAGTCACAGGTCTGCCGATGCGCAAATCACAATAATATCCATTGGACACGGGAATGTCTATCACCACACTGCTGTCGGGATAGAGATCGTCCACAGCCTTGCAGAGAACAAAGAAAAGGGTGCGGGTATAGGTGCGGGAGCCGGAGGAAGTGTAGAGGTCGAGATATTCCACATCCTTGTCGTGATATACCCGATAGTGGAGACCCTCCACCTTGTTGTTCACTTTCGCACTTACCGGACCGAATTTGATTTGCAATCCGCTCACCTTATATATATATTCCAAAGTCGATCCGGCCGGTACATCCAGGACCGTATTCGTGTTTCGGCATCTGATTTTAACTGTCTGTGTCATACTCATGAATTTTGGTTAACACTTGCAAATGTACAATTTCTAAAAGTATAGCCCAAATTTTTTTGTAGAGAAATGGCTTTTCTCTTTTGACGTTAAACATATTTTTATTATTTTTGCAACAGAATTGTATTATCTATTTCATATTTTATATGTCTATTTGGGTTATATTTAAGATCGTAGGATCTTTGGCTTTGCTCATCTATGGAATGAAGGTTATGAGCGAAGCCCTGCAAAAGATGGCTGGTTCGCAGTTGCGCCACGTCTTGGGAACGATGACCAAGAATCGTTTCACTGGTCTGCTTACGGGCATGTTCGTAACCGCCTCCGTGCAATCATCGACCGCTACGACCGTGATGACGGTGTCGTTTGTCAACGCCGGACTCCTCACCTTGGCACAAGCCATATCGGTAATTATGGGTGCCAACATAGGTACCACGCTCACCGCATGGATCATGAGTCTCGGATTCTCGTTCGACATGGCGAATGTGGTCTACCCGGCATTCATCATCGCCATCCTGCTCATCTATCGAAGGAAATACCGTTATTCGGGCGACTTTTTGTTTGGTATTGCCTTTATGTTTCTCGCCCTCGCCACCCTTAGAGCCACAGGCATAGACTTAGACCTCAGCCACAATGCCGCTGTTCTGCATTTCTTCAGTCAGTTTGACGTGAACAGCTACCTCAGCATATTCTTCTTCCTTTTCATCGGCACCATCCTCACGTTCTGCATGCAGTCATCGGCAGCCCTGATGGCCATCACCATGGTGCTCTGTTCCAGCGGTGTACTGCCCATCTATTTGGGCATCGCATTGGTAATGGGTGAGAATATCGGCACCACCATCACCTCCAACCTCGCCGCCCTGACAGCCAATGTGCAGGCACGGCGTGCCGCCATGGCACATTTGGTGTTCAACATTTTCGGTGTTTGCTGGGTCATCTGCATCTTCTATCCTTTCGTCGACATGGTGTGTGGCTTTGCCAACTACGACCCCCATACGGCGCACGGACTCGACGCCCATAAGCTGTCGGTGGTGCTCGCCGCCTTCCACACCACCTTCAATGTGTGCAACACGCTCATTCTGAGTTGGTTTATCCCGCAGATTG